>NZ_WSUT01000001.1 GCF_009789535.1 Sphingomonas carotinifaciens
GGCGATCGGCGGCTGGACGATCGGCTGGGGCAAGCTGGAGCGCAGCGGGCGCGCCGATATGGCGGGCGCCTGATAGGCCGGTGGCTCCGGCCGGCAGGGGAAGGGCGATCGCGGTGGATCACGCCGTCATCGCCCGGAACCCGGCAGCGCGCCGGCCGGGCGCACAACGAAAAAGGGGCCGGTTACCCGGCCCCTTTGCACATTCTACCCGGTCGTCGATCAGCCGTGGCAGGGGCAACCGGCGTGCTCGCAGCCGACCGACTGCTGGTGATGATTGGCGCAGTTCTCGCCGCAGAACATGCGGCCATCGGCTTCCACCGCATTGCCGGTGCTGACGATGCAGACGCAATCGTTGCAGGCGCACTTCACCATTTCGACGTTGACGCTCATGATCTTATTCCTCGTGATTATGATCTTCTGGTTCCAACACATGGTCCATCATGTTGGTGAGCATGGTGCGGATGTGGCAGTCGGGCAGTTCGTAGAAGACGTTGCGTCCGCTTCGCGTCTGCTTCAGCAATCGCCCCGCCCGCAGTAACCGGAGATGCTGCGAGACGAGGCTCTGGCTGACGCCGACTTGCTCCGTCAGATCCCCGACCGATCGCGGACCCTCGAGGCAGGCCACCACCAGTCGCAACCGGTTCGGCTCCCCCAACAGGCGGAACAGTTCTGCAAGCTGCGTTCCTTCGTCTTGTGTCATGCACCCATAAACATATGAACACGTCCTAATATGTTCATGCTATGATGCGTGTCAACTAGATTTCAACAGCGACGACGCTTTCGCGGGTGTCCCTCCCTCGCACCCGCATCGGCTTTAGTCATGCCGCAGCGCCCATGCCGGCGCGGCGCGACTGGCGCACAGCGACTGGCCGAGCACGGTCAGCACCGCGACCCCGATCGCCAGCAGGCTCACCCCAACGAAATACAACGGCGACAGCGTGATCCGGTCGTCGAACCCGGCCAGCCACGTCCGCATCGCGAACAGCCACTTGGCCTGTTCGTCCGCCTGGTAGAAGCTTACCAGTCGCTGATCGACCGTCGCTGCGGAGAATGGCACGTCGGGCGCAATCCGGCGCCATGCCGCCCGTACGGCCTCCAGCATGGCCTTGCAGTCGCACCGGCGCCGCCATCGTCAGGCGGCGTGGCGGGCCGCCCCGTCGCTGGCCGGAACGTACGCCGGCGCCGCTGCCCGCGCCTTTGTCAGCAGATCGGCATCGCTCAGGTCGCGGTGGTCGATCCACCAGCGGGCATCGCCGACCGCGGCACAGGCCGGGTCCGGATCGCCGCCGCCTGCCGCCTGCACCATGCGCGCCAGTCGCTTCGCCCGGATGCTCGCGGCCCAGCCGACCTGCCGCTCGCTGCCGACCAGCGGGGCAAGGCGCAGATGGGCAACCGCCGCATCGTCCAGGGCGCCGGCCGCCGCGTCCTCCGCCTTCCGGTCGGCAACGAAGCAGGCGCGGCACTTGGTGGTGGTCAGCCAGCGTGCCTTGCGCGCCTTCTCGCTGGTGGAGCCGGGGATGTAATGCGCCTGCTCATGGCCGCAGGCATGGGTGATGCAGTGGGTCATGGCCCGAATCGTGACGCGCGCGATTCACCGCGCCAAACGGCTTGAGTCGGACCGAATCAAATTTGCGCCGAATGGTTTGCACGGGGCGGCGCGCCGATGCGCGGCAGGGCCCGACCCTCGCCGTCGAACGCATGGACCAGCTCGGGCCGGATGCCGAACCGCAAGGTAGCGCCCAGCATCACCCGCCGGTCGCCCGGCAATTGCGCAACCAGCGTGTGGTGCGCGCCCGGCGTGCCGAGATGCGCGAAGGACAGGGGGCCCAGCCTCTCGAACAATTCCACCGCGCCGCCGAACGGTCCCTGCTCGTCCAGCACCAGATGTTCGGGCCGCACCCCCATCGTTACCGCCGCCCCGACCGGCGCCCGCACCGCGGCCCGGACCTCGGCCCCATCCCCCAGCCGCAACGCAACCCCCGCCGCATCGGCCGCGACCACGGTTGCCGCCGCGAAGTTCATCCCCGGTGACCCGATCGCACGCGCCACCGCCAGCGTCGCGGGGGCGTCATACAGCGCGATCGGTCCGCCCACCTGTTCCACCCGTCCCTCGCTCATCACCACGATGCGATTGGCCAGCGTCATCGCCTCCAGCTGGTCATGGGTGACGTAGATCATCGTCGCGCCCAGCTCGCCGTGCAGCCGGGCGAACTCGTGCCGCATCCGCACGCGCAGTTCGGCGTCCAGATTCGACAAGGGCTCGTCGAGGAGCAGCACGCGCGGCCGGCGGACGATGGCGCGGGCGATCGACACGCGCTGCCGCTGCCCGCCGGACAGGGCACGCGGCCGCCGGTCGAGCAGCGGCAACAGGTCCAGCGACCGCGCCACCGCCGCCACCCGCTCCGCGATCTCCGCCTTGGGCCGGCGCGCGACACGCAACGGAAACGCGATATTCTCCGCCACCGACAGATGCGGATAGAGCGCATAGGACTGGAACACCATCGCCAGCCCGCGGTCGGCGGGGGCGGCATCGGTCACGTCGCGCCCGCCGATCGCGATCCGCCCCGCGCTCGGCTCCTCCAGCCCCGCGATCAGGCGCAGCAGCGTCGATTTGCCGCACCCCGACGGGCCGACGATGACGACGAACTCGCCATCCTCGATCAACAGGTCGGTCGGTGCCAGCACGTCCACCGCGCCAAAGCGCTTGCTCAGTCCCTCGATCCGGACGCTCGACACATCTTCCCCTTTTCCCCGCAGCATACAGCGGATCAGGCCGCGCTCCAGTTGAAACATCCCGCCGGCAGTCCCGCGCCACCGACCAGCAGCGCACCGCGCCGGTAGAATGCGGCGCGGCGCCCGGGCGCGACGTCCACCACCATCACCCCCATCGCCCGGTCGCTCCACACCAGCCTCGCCTCCTCGGCCAGCACCGCGCCCATTGCCGCCGCCGGCGTCACGCCCGGCGCAAAGACCAGCGTGGTGAACCGCGCCCCCTCCGCCGGCCGCGCCGACCAGAAAGCCGCGCCCAACGTCACCACCGCCACCATTGCCGCCGCCGCACCGCCCGCCGGCACCACCCGCCCCCGGCGCAGCATCACCCAGCCGAGCAGCAGCGGCACCACCCCGAACGCCGCGAACCAGATCAGGTCCCACAACAGGGGCTGCGCACTGTCCACCCGGATCCGGTGAATACCCAGCACCCAGTGCGACAACACGCTGTCGAGGACATGCCATGCCCCGAAGCCCACCGGCACCGCGCCCAGCCAGTGCGTCGACCCTGCCGCCGCGCGATGCCGCCACAATCCCACCAGGCCCGCCAGCGCGACCAGATACATCAGCGCATGGAAATAACCGTCCCAAAGCACCTGCATCCGCAAGCTGTCGACACCGGGCACCAGGCTCAACAGGTGATGCCATTGCAGGATTTGATGAAGCACGATCCCGTCAAAGAACCCGCCCAGCGCAAAGCCGAGCACGCCGCCCCACCGCACCACCGGGTTCCTGCCCATCACGCAACTCCCACCAACCGGGAACGCCAACGCGCGGCACGGCCAAGTGGCGCCACCCAAAGGACAATCGTCACCCCGAGGTGGCTACCAGTCCAGTCGATAGGTCACCCGGAACCCGTCATGATCGGACAATTGCGGGCCGGAGGCGGCGCCGTCGAACATCGCCTCGACCCGGATCGGCGTCACCCGCACCCGCGCCCCGTCGGCGAAGAGCTGAAGATCCTCGGTATCCATCCACGGCGCGTCGCCGTCCCACGACACGCGCACCGCACAGGGCGAGGCGGGGGCCGCGCAGAAACGATGCACCATGGTCAGCCGGTCCAGCGCGGCATCGAACCGCGCCAGCCGCTCGGGCGCGCCGCGCATGTTGAAGTCGCCGCCAAGGATGGTCGGCACCTTCGGCTCGGCTGCCGCCGCGACGAAGCCGGCCAGATCGTCCACCTGGATCGCATGCGCCGCACCGCTGCGCGCGGCCGGCACGCGCGACGCACCTTGCGAGTTCAGATGGGTGTTGAAGATGTCCACCGGCTGCGGCACGCCGGGTATCCGGATGCGCACCTGCTGCATCCCCTTGTTGCTCAAACAGTCGAACCCGGCGCAGCGATGCTTGCCGAACGGTTCGGATGCATCGGCAACGATCGGATAGCGGCTGAGGATCGCTAGGCCGGAGCCGACGAGGTGAAGCCCGGTTTCACCCTTTTTCCACCGAAACGGCCCTGCCATCGCATCTGGCGCGGGGCGGCGCCGCTTCTGCGTGCGCGACGGCCCCCACGCCTGATAGGGATAGCCCGCCTTCGTCATCGCCGACACCGCGGCCGGGCTGAACATCTCCTGCACCAGCACCACGTCCGGCGCCTCGCCCTTTGCATTCAGCTCGGCCAGCCGCGCCCCGATGCGGCGCAGGAAGGGCGCCCGGTTGCGCCGCGCCGGCCATCCCAGTCCCTCGATATTGAAGGTCAGCACGTCCAGCGTCGCGCTGCCCTCCGCCACCGCTGCCGCCCCCGCATGGGTTTCCAGATCGACCGGCGCCCGCGTCACGGGGGGAAGCGTCGTACAACCGGACAGCGCCGTCGCGATTCCGCCCGCCAGCCATGGCAGCGGCGCCCACATCCCCCGGCTAACGGTCAAGCTGTTGCAACGCCACGAAATCACCGGACGACCCGATACCGGACCGGAACCGTTCCGCCAACCCGGCATCGGGCGAAGCCGACAATCGGTTGCAACCAGGACATGCTTTCCTCGTTGAGCCTGCATCGCCGACAGGAGTTCATGTGACCAGATTCTACCTTGCCGCGCTCGCCCTCGGCAGCGCCACCGCCTTTGCCGCCCCGGCCGCCGCGGAATGCAACCGCGCCCCCGCCGCTTACGCCATGCCCGCCCAGCGGCTGGATCAGGCGGTGCAGCAACTGGCCCATATCAGCGGATGTTTCGTCAAGATGGACCCCGCCATGGTCGCCGACCGCCGCGCCCCGGCGTTGAAGGGTCGCTACCGACCGGAAGAGGCACTGGCGCGACTGGTACGCGGCACCGGATACACCGCACACAGCACCTCCGAAGGCCTGGCCTTTGACGGCGATCTGCTGGCGGTCACCATGTCGCAGGCGCGCGCGCTGCGCACCGCTGTGCAGACGCATGCCCGCGCCGGCCATCTCTCCCCGGCTCAGGCCACCCGCCTGCGCGCCACGCTGACCCAGGTGGAGCGCACCGTTCCCCGTCAGGTCAACGCACAGGGCATGCTGACGCCGGCGCAGAAGCGCGACGCGATCACCAAGCTCGATGCTGTGCGCAGCGCCGTCGGCCCGGTCGAGGATGCGCGCGGCTGGGCAGCGTTCAAGCGCGCGGCCTGATCCTCATCGACCCCCTTTCATGCGCGGTGACGGTTGCCGTCACCGCGCATCGAACCGCGGCGCCTTGCCGAAATCCGCCAGCCCGAACGGCCGGTCGTGAAACAGGTAGGTGTAGTAGAATTCGCGCAGGGCCCGGTGATAGGCGCGCACCCGGTCGCGATAGGCCAGTTGCGCCCTGGCATCGGTATCCGCCAGCCGGGTCAGCGCGGCCTGCACGCCGACCGGCGGCAGCAGCCAGCCCAGTGCATCGCCCACCGCCGCACGCCGCTCCAGCCCGGCGCGATAGGCCGCGACCTGCGGCGCCACGCTGCGGTCGCCATTCTGGTGAAAGGCGAAATACCATTTCCAGTGAAACGCCGTCGGCAGCGGTGCCGAATCCGCCCATTGCGGATGTTCGGCATAGAAACGCCGCATCGTCGCCTCGCGCGGGATATCCCATGCCCCGTTGACGGCCTCGCGCTGCGCCAGCGCGATCGCGCTGCCCGGCGGCACCGGTACCAGCCGGTTGACCGCCACATGCGCCGCGGCGGGCACCACCAGCACCAGCAACAGCCAGATCGCCGCCAGCGTCGCGGCATTGGTCACCGAACTCCACCGAAGGCGCGACACCAACGCCGCCACACCCACCCAGAAGCCGGTATAGGCGACCGTCAGCGCCAGCACCGCCAGCACCGTCACCGGGCCGACGCCCGACACCGCCGCGCCCACCAGGAACGGCACCCCCACCGCCAGCACGATCAGGGCAAGGCGCAGCAGCGTGCGGCGTCGCATGACGCGGCTCGCCCCACCGGGCAGCACCGCCAGCATCCGTGCACGCCCCGCCTCGCGCTCGCCCGACGCCAGATCATGGAACAGCGCGATGGTGAACAATGGCACCAGGAAGACCAGCACGAACGCCCATTCGAACCGGCCGGGCAACGCCAGTTCGGGGTTGAAATTGTCGCCGTCATAGATTTGCGCTTCCAGCCCCAGCGCGCGGATGCGCAGGATATAGGGGGAAACATCCCGCATACCGAGCGCGGCGAAGGCCAGCGGCGATGGC
Organism: Sphingomonas carotinifaciens; assembly: GCF_009789535.1. Taxonomy (NCBI): domain Bacteria; kingdom Pseudomonadati; phylum Pseudomonadota; class Alphaproteobacteria; order Sphingomonadales; family Sphingomonadaceae; genus Sphingomonas; species Sphingomonas carotinifaciens. The sequence goes on from NZ_WSUT01000001.1 coordinate 6,399, forward strand.
GGGTCCCAAGTGGCGTGGAAGGTGTAATAGGCTGCATCGCCCGGATCGCCCTTGGGTGCGGCCCAATGCGCGACCGCGGCGACATCCTCGGCCTGGGCGGGCGCGATCCGCGCGATCGCGGCGCGCTGCCGGGCGACCTCCGCCAATCCCGTCGCGACCGATGCCGCGCCGAGCAGCGCCAGCAGGATCAGCCCGGCCAGCGCCAGTCGGTTGCGCAGCAGCAGGATCAGTTCGTAACGCCAGATACGCATCAGCGCGCTCCCAACCGGCGGGTGACGAGCGCAAGCCCGCCCAGCGCCGCCATCAGCCATGCCGCCACCATCGCCAGTCCCGGCAGCGCCGCCGCGGCCAGGGTGGCGCCGGTGGGTGCATCGAAGGTGAAGGGCGGTATCGCCTGCCAATGCCCGGCATCGATCCGCTTGCGGCGGTCGGCGCCTGCGTCTTTCGCGGTGTCGTCGGCGTAGCGGACGCTGTCCGCCTGCAACCGGTTCAACCGCTGTACCAGCATGTAGCGATAGCGTTCCGCCTGCTCCAGAAAGCGCCGGTGTCCGGCATTGTCGGTGCCCGCCGCCGCCATCGATAGGTCGCGCAGCGCCACCGCCGGGCTGAGCAGCCCCGCCGCGGCGACCAGCGCGCCCTGACGCTCCTGCGCGGCAAAGCCGGCCGCGGCATAGCGGTCGAACAGGCCGGAGGTGATCCGCTCGCCCTCCACCGCCAGCAGGCCCTTGTAATTGACCGGCAGGTCCTCGACCCGCTCGACGCCGTAGCGGGCCAGGGTGCGGCGCTTGAACGCGGCAAAGGTCGGGTCGTCGGGATTGTGGCTGTCGCCGGCGCGGCGCAGGTCGCGCGCGATGGCGATGTCGGTGTCGATGCGGTTGGCCAACGGCACCGCGGCCCCCGCCAGATCGGGCGCGACCCGCGGCACCAGCACCACCGTCACCGACCATAGCGCCAGCAGCACCAGCAGCGCGTCGCGCGACCGCTTCACCGCGGCGGATACCAGCACCACCAGCACCGTCCACAAGGCGAGGTACGTGAAATAGCCGCCCGCGATCACCAGCATGGGCAGCGCATGCGCACCCGGCTGCCCCGCGATCAGCATCAGGGCGATCACCGCCGGCACGCCGGCGACCCCCGCCACCGCGCCCAGCGCCGCCAGCTTGCCGCCCACGATGCTCGCCCGCGACGCGCCGCCGACCAGTAACGGGCGCAGGGTTCCCCGCTCCCGCTCGCGCGCGACCACACCGAAACCCAGAAAGATCAGCAGCAGCGGCGCGACCGCCTGCAGGACGAAGGCCGGCGTCAGCTGGCCGAAGCGGACCAGCATCGAACTTTGCTGCACGTCGCCGAAATTGGCGGTGTTCTGGCGATGCCCTTCCAGGAACATGCTGTTGCCGGTGAACGCATCGACCCCCGGATCGAACGCCGCCAGCGGTCCCAGCGGGCGATAGATGAACTGGCCATAATGGACCATGCGGTGCGGGTGCCGGTCCGGCTGCGCGTTGAACGCGGCCGCCGCCTCCGATTGCTGGCGCGCGCGCGTGTCGGCGATGGCACGCTGATGCCCCCATGCGGTCAGCGACGCGACAAGCGTCAGCACCACCAGCAGGATCAGCGCGACCGCCGCGACGCGGTTGCGCGTCATCAGCCGCAACTCGTCGCGCGCGATCAGTCCGGCCGCGCTCATGCCGCGATCCGCTGCTGGAACCGGTCGTGCAGCGCGCGCACGTCGAACCGGTCGGGGCCGGCCGCGGCGATCTCGTCGGCGATGCGCCCGCCGTCCAGATACCCGATCCGGTCCGCCAGGTCGGCCGCACTCAACAGGTCGTGCGTCACCATCAGCACCGCCGTGCCGCGGTCGCGCACCGCATGCAGCAACCGGTTGAAATCCGCGGTCGCCCGCGGGTCGAGCCCGGATGTCGGCTCGTCCAGCAACAGCACCGGCACCGCGCGCAGCAACGCCACCGCGATCGCCACCTTCTGCCGCATCCCCTTCGAATAGCCGCTCAGGCGCCGATCCCACGCATCCTCGCCCAGCCCGGCCGCGACGAAGGCCTCCCCGATCGCCCCGCGCGGCTTCGGTTCGCCCGCCAGGGCCAGCAGGTAATCGGCATTCTCCATCCCGCTCAGGTGATCGTAGAGCGCGACGTTTTCGGGCAAATAGGCGATCCGCCCCCGCGCCCCGTCCGCGTCGCGGCCCGGATCGATCCCGGCGACCGACACGCTCCCCCGCTCTACCGTCGTAAAGCCGAGAAGCACGGAAAGCGTCGTCGACTTGCCCGCTCCGTTTCCGCCGAGCAGCGCATAGATCTCGCCCGCCGCGACATGCAGCGACAGGTCGTTCAGCACGCGGTGGTCGCCGTAACGGACGGCAATATCGCCGAGCGCGATCGCGGCGGCAGTTTCAATGGTCGACATGGGTGTTTCCCCGGGAAAACAGCGAACTCGTTGGCAGGGCTCATGACGTGCCCCCCCAAAGCCTGTCAACGGCGATGTTGTAACATTTCATATTTGGACGCGGATGCAGCCATCGTTCCGGCCGGTGCGTTGGGGCTGCGCAACGCAGGGAGACGACATCCGTCATGGCCACCGACATCAACACCGCGACCGCCGAACAATTGGACGCGGTGCCCGCGCTCAAGGGCCATGGGTTCGAGATCGTCCGCTACCGCGAAGAGCGCGGCCGCTTCACCGATCTGCGCCAGTTGGACGAGGTACCCGGCCTCGCCGGCAAGGTCGACCCCGACGAGCCCGCACTACGGGTCGGTTGAGGGCAGCGCGGCGAACCAGTCGGCATACACGGTGGTGCGCGCCATGTGGCGGTTCAGGTCGGGTGCGCCGTCGGTCCACCACACCGGACCACGCTCGCCAAGCGCCCGTTTGGCCGCATCGACCGCCGCATGCGCCGCCGCCTCGGCCGCCCCATCGCCCGCGCGTCGCGCCACCCCCACCGCCCGCCGCGCCGCCATCAGCTCATCCGCCAACCGCTGCCGCCGCTCGGCCGACAGCCCCGGATCCGCCGTGCGCCACAACCGTTCGCGCACCACGATATAGCGGCCATCGGGCGTGGTGAGAGTCAGACCGGCGCCTCGATATCGAAGCGGACGCCCTCCGGCCGATAGGCGATGGCAGGCACCCCGCGGACATGGGGGCCCAGCACCCGTGCGATCATCCGGCTGCCGAAACCGGTCCGCGCCGGCGGCACGACCGCCGGGCCGTCATGCTCGATCCAGGAGAAGGTGAAATACCGGTCCGCCCCGGCGCCGCACAGCGCCCAGCGGATCACCACCTGCCCCTGCGGCACCGACAACGCACCATATTTGATCGCATTGGTCGCCAGTTCGTACAGCGCCATCGACAGCGCCAGCGTGATATCCGGCGCCAGCCGGATCGCCGGCCCTTCCGCGGAGAAGCGATGCCCGTCGCGGTCGATGAACGGCGCCAGCACGCGCGCGACGATGTCGCCGATCGTCGCCCCCTCGATCTCGTCCTGGATCAGCAGCTCGTGGGCGGCGCCCAGGCTGGCGATCCGCCCGGCCACCGAACGCCGCGCCTCCGCCAGCGAGGGGGCATCGCGCAGCGTCTGGCTGACCACCGCGCCCACCGTCGCCAGCGTGTTCTTCACCCGGTGGGTCAGCTCGCGCGCCAGCACCGCACGGTGCTCCTCGGCGAACTTCCGGTCGGAAATGTCGGTCGAAAAGCCCGCCACCATGCGCGGCGCGCCGTCCGGTCCGCGCTGCATCTCGGCACGCGTCCCCACCCAGCGCTGCTCGCCCGCCGGCGTCAGGATGCGGAATTCGGTCGCGCAGGGGTGGCCGTGCCGAATGGTGGCGACCAGCACGCGGCGCATCTGCCCGGCATCCTCGGGATGGATGCAGGCCAGCAGGTCGGCATAGGTGAAGGGCCGCTCGGCCATGCGCCCGAACAGGGCCTTGCAACTGTCCGACGCGACCAGCTCGCGCGTGTTCAGGTCGAACGACCAGGTGCCCAGCCCCCCCGCCTTCAACGCCAGCGCCAGCCGCACCTCGCGCTCGGCCAGTGCCGCCTCCCGCCGCGCCACCATCGCGGTCAGCCTCTCGCGATCCTCCTGCAACCGCGCCAGCCGGTGCCGCTCCACCGTGACGTCCAGTTGCGACGCGACGAACCAGCGCGGCGCCCCTTCGGCGTCGCGCACCGGCGTCACCTTCAGCCGGTTCCAGAACGGCGTGCCGTCACGGCGATGGTTCAGCAGGTCGATCTCGATCGGCTCGCCCACCGCCACCGCGGCGCGCAGCCGTGCCACATCCGCCGCATCGGTCAGCGGCCCCTGCATGAACCGGCAGTTGCGGCCCAGGATTTCGGCGGCGGGATACCCGGTCAGCGCCTCGAACGCCGCGTTGACATAGACGATCGGCGTATCGGGCAGGCACGCATCGCACACCACCATCGGCGCCTGCGACACCGCGAACGCCGCCAGGATGGGGTCGTCCGGGTCGAGCCGCCGCACAAAGGCGTCCAGCGCCGCGCGGATCGCGGGTGGCGCGTCAAACGGCCGGGTCGGCGTCGGGGCGAGGGGCGGTCGGTCCAAAGTTTCGCTAACATAAAGTAGCTTGCCGCCCCGATCAATCGAGCCGCAACCGTACCAAACAGCCGGTCACCCGATCCCGGTCGGGCCGTCGATCACCTGTCGCACCTTCACCGCCAGGTCGCTGCGCTTGTACGGTTTCTGAATCAGCTCGAACTCGGCGCCACGGGCATCGACCCGCTCGATCGAGGACTCGGCATAGCCCGTGGTCAACAGCACGCGCATCCTCGGGCGACGTCGCTTCACCTCGCGTGCCAGCATCACGCCGTTCATCCCGCCCGGCATGATCAGGTCGCTGAACAGCAGGTCGATCGCGTCGCTGCCATCCAGCACGCGCAGCGCCGCATCGGCATTCTCGGCGCGCAGCACGGTGTAGCCGAACTCGGTCAGCACCGCCTCGGCATAGTCACCGACATCCACCTGATCCTCGACCAGCAACACCGTCTCGGTGCCACGCTTGTCGACCAGCGACCGGGGCATCGGCGAGCGTTGCGGATCGGTGCCCGCATCCTCACACGGGAACAGCATGCGCACCGTGGTGCCGTGATCTTCCTCGGAATAAAGCCGCAATGCGCCGCCCGACTGCTTCATGAAGCCATAGACCATCGACAGGCCCAGGCCGGTGCCCTTGCCCTGATCCTTGGTGGTGAAAAAGGGTTCGGTGACCCGCGCCAGAATTTCCGGCGACATGCCCGTGCCCTCGTCGGTGATCGCCAGCATGACGTAATGGCCCGGTGGCAGTTCGCCAAAGCCCTTGTCGCCTGCCTCGATCGTGCGGTTGGCGACGTCGATGGTGATCGTGCCGCCGTTCGGCATGGCATCGCGCGCGTTGATCAGGATGTTGATGATCGCCAGTTCGGCCTGGGTCGGATCGATCCGCGCGTTGCAGGTCGGCCCTTCGTGGCGAATGCGGATGGTGATCGCACCCCCCGCCGTCCGCTCGATCAACGGCTGAAGCTGGTCGACCAGATCGACGAGGTTGACGATCCGCCCCTGCAGCTTCTGCTTGCGCGAAAAGGCGAGCAGTTGCTGGGTCAGCGTCGCGCCGCGTTCCGCCGCCTGCAACACCGCGCGCATCGATCGTGCCGCCTTCTTCCGGTCGAAATCGCCGTCGCGCTCCAGATTGTTCAGCACGATGTCGCCGAACCCCTGGATCACAGTCAGCAGGTTGTTGAAATCATGCGCCACCCCGCCGGTCAGCTGGCCGACGGCCTCCATCTTCTGCGCCTGTCGCAGCCCTTCCTCAGCATCCCGCCGCCGCGTCACGTCGAGCTGCGATGCAAAGAAGTAGATCAACGCACCGTCGACGTCATAGACCGGCGAGATGAACAGCGCATTCCAGAACGCCGCGCCATTCTTCTTGTAGTTCAGCACCTCGACCGAGGTTTCGCGCCGCTGTTCGACCGCACGCCGCACCTCCGCGATCGTGTCGCGGTCGGTGTCGGGGCCTTGCAGCAGCCGGCAATTCTGCCCGATCAGTTCGTCCCAGCCATAACCGGTCATGTTTATGAAGGCCGGATTGGCGAAGACGATGGGGTTGTCGTGCTGGTTGGGATCGGTCACGATCATCGGCATCCGCGTCGTCTTCACCGCGGCAAAGAAGATCGTGTTATGATCGCTTCCCATGTCATGGTCGGCATGACCGGAAAGATGAGGTGGCGGTCCGCCTTTCGATTTTTCCGGTGTCATTACTGCCCGCCTGATTGATCGCGCTGGAATATGGCATGCCCCGAAGCGCCGGCCGGTCGCCCATAAACTGATCGAGGTTGGGATCGTTCCGACATCTGCCTATAGGGCGCCGCTTGCGGATACGCTACGTGCATTGGCTATGCCTTGACGGTCGGCCATGATCGTTCATGGCCGCGCCGGAACGCCTCGACATCCGCGGGATCCTCCATCGCTGCGGCGACCCGCACCGCCTGTCGCTTCGCCATCGCCGCGATCGATCCTCGCGCGACCGGCAGACCGGCATGCAGCGCGGCCAGCGTGCTGCTCAGGCGCAGCGACACCTCCACCTCCTTGCTGCCTTCGCGCAGGATCGGGCGGAATGCATCGTCCAGCATGTCCTCGATGCTCGGACGCTCCAGATAGACGGGATATCGCCCGCATTGCGCCTCCCCGTTCGGCACGGCATCCCGCCCCAGCGTCAGCAGCACGCGCAACAGCGCGTTCAACACCTCGATGGCGGTGCCCGGATCATTGGTCGCCGGTGCCAGGGCGCGGCTGGCGATTTCGGACAGCGCGATCAGGCCCAGCCGCGGGTCCTGCTCGAAACGTCGATGCCGCTCGATGGTGAACGCCCCCGCCAGCGCCCGGCGCACCGCGTCGTCCGGCTGCCCCTCCACCCGCATCATCGCGCGTGCAGGGTGAACCATCGTACCGGGCAGCACCACGACATGGACGATCAGCCCATGCTTCTCGGCCATGCGGCCAAGGGCCGGTACGTCGATATGGGTGACATAGCCGGTGGCCGGGCTGATGATGGCGGTCGCATCGTCCGGCACCGCGATCGCCGCGCGGCCGCACAGCACCGGATGCGCCGCGAAATCCGCCATCGCCGTGGTCGCGGCCGCCTCCACCCGGTCGATCACGTCGGCCATCCGGCCGAAACCGGTGATATGGCCGATCCAGCGCAACAACGTGACGACCACCAGCAGTATGATGACCACGGTCGCGGCGAACAGGATGATCCGCCCGTCCGAGCCATAGGCGCTCGTCTTCAACCCGACGATCCCCACCATCGAAAAGACGAAGGCGCCCAGAAAGGTCGACAACGCGTTCTGGGAGGTGGAGTCGCCCAGCATCAGTTGCGTCGCGCGCGGCGTGCCCAGTTGCGTCGCCGATGCATAGGCGCTGACCATCGCGGTCAGCGAGAAGGTGGTCACCGCCAGCATGCTGGACGCCATGATCTGCAGGATGGTGCCGACCGAATCCTGCCCGATCTGCACGTCGAAGTCATAGGGCAGGTACGGCGTGACGATACCGGCCAGGATCGCCAGCGCGACGCTGCACAGGCTGATCAACGCGGCCCGGAACCACACCTGCCGGACGATCCGCGTCACGATCCACGACCAGCGGCCCATGGCCCTCTCCTATACGCCGCGTCGCATGGTACAGCCAAGCACCACCCAGCGTCCATTGCGCCTGACGACGCGCACGCGCCAGCGCCGCCCCGTCGCCGCCAGGAACGCGCGGTGCAGCGGGGCGGCATGTTGGGCGAAGTCGTGGAAATCGATGCGGTGATGCGCCAGCACCAGCATGCCGCCCGGCGCCAGCACGCGCGCCACGTCGCGCGCGGTTTGGACCATCTCGCGCGGGGACAGGTAATATAGCAGTTCGGCGATCACCACCGCCTCGTAATGCGCCCTCGGCAGGCGCGCCGGCACCGCCAGGCGCAGCGCACGCGCCCGGCCCGCCCGGGGCCTGATCGCGCGCGCCACCAGTGCGGTGCCGCCGGCGGTCGCCTCGGTCGCATCCAGCCGCAGCGCGCGGGGGCCGATGGCGGCGCTGTTCGATCCGTTGCCCGCCGCCAGTTCCAGCACCCGCCCCCATGGCCCCGTGCCTAGCGCGTGCAGGATCGCGGCCCGCTTCACCCCCTCGTCCCGGTTGGTGAAGGTACACCACGGGTCGTCGCTTCGGGCAAAGGTGTTTTCGAACCCGGCGAGCGTGATCGGCTTCACCGCCGCACCGCCACGAAACATTCCTGCGGCCGGCTGAACGCCGCGATCTGGGCGCGCGTCATGGTGAAGCCCGCGGGATCGTCGGTGATCCGCCCGGTCTGCGTCGCATAGCGGCGGATGGCATGGCGCTTGGCCAGCCGTTCCTGCGCGGTCAGCGGCATCGGTTTCGCGCCCGGCAACCGGTTGCCCGCCGGCCACACCGGATAGGCGAACCAGCGCAGGCCCGGCACCGCGACCTGCGCCGCGCACGCCGCGACCACGCGGTGGTCGGCATGGTCGTCGTCGATCGCGGGGACCAGTGCCGCCGCCGGCCGCCGCACCCGGGCCGCTGCGCGCCCGATACCATGCCGCACCTTGCCGGCATGCGCCGCCAGGTCTCCGTCGGGCAGGTTCAGAAACGTTACCGCGCCCGCCGCGACCCCGATGCGACGCATCGCGGCTCGCGTCTCGCGCCGCCGCTCCGCCACCAGCCGTGCGCGCGGCCATGCCGCGCTGCCGGGGTGCGAGGCGCGCCCGTCGGTCACCACCAGCACCTGCACCGCCACGCCTCGCCGGCGCAGCCGCGCGACCAGCGCGTGCGCCGCGATCGCCTCGTCATCGGGATGCGGCGCGACCACCAGCAGCGATTTCGGCGTCTTCACAACGCCACCCGCAGGATGCCCGCCGCCACCGCCGCGCCCACCTGCATGCGCTGGGCATCGGGCGCGGGCTGGCGCAGATAGGTGGACAGGTCCGCGATCCGCGCCGCGATCGGGTGGGTGGTGAACTGCGCCTGCACCCCCACCGCTTCCTGCGCCAGCGCGATCACCTGCGTGCCTGCGCCGTACACTGCCGCCCGCGCTGCCGCCACCAGCGGCAGGCGCGCGTCCGGATCGTCGAACCACCCCTCGCCCGCGGCGCGCATCGCTGCATTCGCCCCCTGCGCCAGACCGTACATCGCCGCCAGCCGCCCCGCCTGATGCGGATCGCTCGCGCGCTCCGCCGTCACCAGGTGATCGCGCGCATGCTCTACGACCGCCGCGATCCCGCCCGCCTGCACCGCCGCGAACCGCAACGCTCCCCCGACGAACCACGGCTCGCGCACATAATCCCCGGGCACGCCGATCAGGTCGTCCGCCGTCACCGCGGCCCCCTCCCACCGCACCACATGGCTTTCCGACCGCTGCATCCCCGCCACCTGCCACGCCCCGCGATCGATCGCCGGCACGGTCCTCGCCATGTCCACCAGCACCAGCTGCCGACCGCCCTGCGCGTCCACCGTCACCAGTGCATGGCTGATCAGCCCCGCCCCCGACGCGAAGCTCTTGCCCCCGGACAGCCGCATGTCCGTCAGGCTCAGCGCCTCGCCGGGCAGGTCGGCGTTCCACACGCCCAGGGTCCCGCCCCGCGCCACCAGCGCCGCCACCCGCGCGCGCTGTTCGTCGCGGGCATAGCGCATCACGATCTGCGCCGCATCGACATGCCCTTCGAACAACCGCCCCAGCGGCAGGTCCTCACGCCCGACCGCGAACAGCAACCGCAACAGCTGCAGCATCCCCGCCCCGCTTGCCGGATCCCCCAGGCTGTCGAGCTGCTGCGTCAATTCGGCAATACGCGCCGTTATCCCGCTCACGCCGCCACCGCCTGCGCATCGCTCAGCTTGGCCAGTTCCACTTCCGCCAGCGCCAGCGTCACCGGTCGCATGCCGCCCGGCGGGACCGGCACGACCCGCATCGCAAAGGCTTCCGCATTGGGGCAGTCGCGGGCGACCCCGATCAGGTGATCGGTGGTCAGCCCGATCGGCACCGTGCGCGCATCGATCGTCCCGTCCCTGAACGCCCCCCTCGCCGCTGCCTGCATCCGGTACTGCCACGCTGCATCCGCTGGGTGCGCGACCTCCACCCCGCTCCCCCTGTCCAGCGCGCGCAACATATGCGCCAGCCCGCCCTCCGCACGCCCGTCCCGCCGCGCCGAGGTCCGCACCACCGCCCCCGCATCCCGCCGCACCCGCCACCCACCCCGCCCCGCATCATCCACAAACCGCGCATCTTCCCCGCTCGCCAGCGGCGCGAAGCCGCCCAGCGTGCGATAGACGCACCCGCGCACCCCCAGATTGGCGCCGCTGGCATGATGATGCGTCACCGGCGCTTCCCAGCCCACCGGATCCAGCACCCGGCGCAGGGCGAACAGGGCGTCGTAATAGCGCTCGACCCGGTCCTGCAGCAGCGAGGCGACACCACCCTCGCGCACCACACGCCCCGCCACGATATCGGCGCGTGCGAGCCCGGCCAGCATCGCCTCCACCCAGTCGGGCGCCGGCCGGCTGTCCGCGTCGGTGGTCAGGATGATATCGGCGCCCCCCGCCATCGCCATGGCGCGCCGCCGCGCCAGACCGGCATTGGGCATCCCGCGATCAACCTCGGCGAGATGCACGCGGGGGCGCGCCACGGATCGATAGCGCTCGGCCACGCGCGCGCTGTCGTCGCGGCAGCCATCGAGCAACAGGCACAGGGTCAGCGTACCCCCCGCAGGCAGGACCAACGCCTCCACCGCCTCGAACAGATGCGGCAACGCTGCGGCCTCGTCCCGCACCGGCACGCAGATCGCGATCGACGACCGCGCAAGCCCGCTCGTCAAAGAGCGATCTCGCCTTCGTCCTTCCCGTCCCAGTAGCGGATGCGTTTGGCATGCACCGCGATCATGACGATGCCGGGCGTATCGATGCCCTCGGGGAAATAGCGGTCGAGATCCTTGGTCCAGTGATCGGCGAACTGCGCCTTGTCCTCGATCAGCGTCGCGCGTCCCTCGACCGCGACGAACAGCGGCGGACCGCCCAGCATTCCGACCGCGCCGGTATAGCTGAGCAGGACGCGGGGATCGGCCTGGATATCGGCGACCTTGCGCGTGTCGCGATAGGAGAAGAAGTAGCTGTCGCCGCGATAGTCGACATCGCCATTGTTGCTCATCGGCCGGGCGCTGGTGCCGTCATTTCCGGTGACCAGCATCGCGAAGTCCAGCTTCGCCATCTTGGCGGACAGGTCCTTCAGCGTCAGTTCCGACATCGTCCATCCTTCCCGTCCAGCCACACCCACATAGGTTATGCTAGCTGAACGAGCCGGCGGGTCACAAGTTCATGACCCCGGACGGATATTTGCCGGATTGTGGATCAGCGGCGCGGCATTCCCGTCGCCGCCCACCACACGCCCCCCATCAGATGCGCAAGATACTGGGGGTCACGGTACATTTCGCCGTTATGGCCAAGCGTCGTCACAAACACGCGGCCCTTTTCATGATCGTGGTGCCAGGCGATCGGATGGTCGCGCCCCATCGGCAGGGACACCTGCCCCGGCCAGATTTTGCGCGGGTCGTAACTGTTCTCGTCCACCGACAAGACCGTGCTGATATTCACCTTATATGGATTGGTGGTGGTGTAGAACTCATCGCTCCATATCCAGCGATCGGGCACGCCAAAGGTTGCGGGATGGCCGCTATCGGTGATGGTGATGATGCCGGTCTGTAACATCGGATGCACGCCGACCCGCCGGCCCACCAGCCGCTCATACCAGGGCCAGGCCCCCGCCGGCGTGATCGCGGCGCGGTGGACGACGATGGCGTTGCCGCCGCCGCGCATATACGCCTCGAACTTCGCGCGCTGCGCGGGGTTCAGTTCCTCGCCGGGCGTGTTGAGGAACATCACCGCAGCATATTGCGACAGATCGCCGTCGAACGTCTCGGTCTTGTTCGTCCACACCATCTCGAACGCGTGCAGCTTGGCCAGATGCTCCAGGCTGTCGCGTGCGATCGGGATGTATTCGTAATGATATTTGTTCGGAATGGCGAGGACGAGCAGCTTGTATTGCGCCTGTGCCCAGGCGGTGCCGGGGGCGAGAAGCGCAAGGAAAGCGATGGCAAGGCGGATCATGGGCGCACCCGGTACAGCGAATGGTGGGTCAGGATGAACAGCGTGGCCTTGTCCGCCCCGCCGAACACCAGTTGCAGCGGTCGTTCGGGCACGTCGATGCGCCCCAGCGGCTTACCGTCGGCGCCGTGGACGAAGACCTGCCCGTTGGCGATGAACACACGACCCTGTCCATCCGTGGCGACGCTCTCCCCGCCCCGATCGGTAAAAGGTTTCAGGTCGGTCAGCGCACCGTTCGCGCCGACCACCGCGCTATAGGTACGCGCTTCCGACGCATTGGCGACATGGATGCGCGTCCCCACCCGCCCCTGGACGAAGCCATAGCTGTCGAGGGCATCGGAAAAGCGCCGCCCGCGAAAATCCGCCGGCCCCTGCTGGAAGGTGCGGAATGCGGGCAGCACCACGCTGCCATCGGGCGAGACATAACCCTGCGCCAGCGGCCGGGCGACATCGCGGGCGAACATCTCGGCCAGCGTGGTGAAGCGCATCGTCCGGGGATCCAGCTGGTCGCGGAACTCGCCATTGTTCCACCAGTTGCCCGGCAGCGCGACCGCAGCCCCGCCCGCCGCCAGCGGCGTCGGCGCGATCACCGCGAGTTCCGTTTCCGGCGTGCCGGGGCGGAAGGCGTAGACGGTCCCGTTCCGCCCGGCCGAGGACAGCACCATCAGATTGCCCGAGGCGTCCGCGGTCAGGTTGACGGGATCGAGCGTATTGTCGCGCTCGATCCCCAACCCGGCGCCCTCCGACCAGCGATAGATGCGCTGCTGCGTCCGGTCGACGAAGTAGAGCGTACCGTCCGGTGTCGCCGCGCCCCCGCCTGCGGCATCGAACCCGCCCGCGACCTTCTCGACCATTACACAGCGCGCGGACGATCCCTCCGTCTCCTGCCGTTCCGATCGCGCGAAGTCGAAGCACGAGGCCGTCGCCTGCCCATCTCCGCCGACCGGTGGGGATGAACCCACGTCGAATGTCGCGAACTCCCGCTCGCGCACCTCGCCGCCGGCTCCCATGTCGCGGATCGCGTTCTCGTACGGGAACTTGTTCGCGCGCAAAAAGGTCGCGCAGCCATTCTCGTCGCACGTCCCCAGCCCGCTTTCGGCATTCACATGGACGTTGCGGAACCGGATGTTCTTCGCATTGTACAGCGTCACCGCCGCCGGCTGCGCCTTGAAGGTGCGCGTCACCCGGTATGCGTGCAGGTTGCCGATCAGGATGTCGCGGGAATCGCGGATCTCCAGCGCCACCGCATCCTTGCTCTCGCCACCCTCCTCCTCGGTCTGCGGCGCGAGCAATTCCCAGTTGGCGACGCGGTTCAGCGCGATCTCGACCCGGCCGTGATGCTCGGCCGACATCTGGTAGACATGGCCCGGCGTCTCGGTGTCCGACACGTACAGCCCGGCCTGCGCATAGGTGTTGGGCGTCCAGATATTGTTGAACGTGCCCCCGCCGCCCTTTGTCACCCACAGGCTGGGATATTGCGCGTCCCAACGCTTGGCCGGATCGGCATCGCCGGTCGCATTGGCGTTGTACGGGATGAAGCGCTTGCCGCCGCCCAGGTCAGTGCCGTGCCCGCCCTGGAACTTAACGTCATCCACCAGCGAGTTCGCGCCGGCCGTCCACAGCAGCGCGGTCGCGCGCGGATTGATCCCGCCGGTGAACAGGCCCAGGCCGGAGACGATCGCATCGCCCCCTTGCGCCGTCTCGACCAGTGCCTTGGGCGCGCCGACGCCCTGATAGGCCGGGGTGCCGTCGGGCAGGATGATCTGCGTCAGATTGGGGTGCAGCGCGACCAGCACGCTGTCCGGCTTCAGGCGCAGGGTATCGGTGACGATGTAGCGCCCGGCTGGGAAGTAGACGACGCGGTGCGTATCGATCGCGCGCTGGATCGCGGTGGTATCGTCGGTGCGGTCATCGCCCTTCGCCCCGCCGTCGCGGACGTTGAACCAGTCCGCCGTCGCCGGCAACGCGCGCAGCGCGGGCGCGCGGCGTTCGGGCAGGGCCGGCACGGCCGCCGCCTCCATCACCGTCCGGTATTCGCCCATCCGGCCATAGCCGGGGACCGCCAGCCCATAGTTGAACGACGCGACCCGGTATGCGGCGCCCGTGCCTGCGACACGGCGCCCGCTGTCGCGGAAGCGTGCAAAAAAGGGCGTGCGCGCGGCAAGCGTATTTTCGAACGCGATCTGGGTATAGGCATTGCCTTCGTTCGACACGATCACGCCTGCGCGCGACACATTCTCGAACCGCACATCCTTGCCGAACAGCCAGTCGCCATAGCCCTTGTCGATCTCGATCCCGACGGGCGTGTCCCGGATCGCGACGTTGACCATGGTCAGCCCCGCCTCATGCTCGCGGATCGCCGCCTCGCGCTGCCCCTCGAACGTCGCGTCGATCAGCGCGAACGGCCACGCCGGCGATGGCTTTTCGGTCAATATGCCGTAGCGTCCGCCCCGGAAATGCAGGTCCTGTCCGATATTGCCGACCTGGTAGAGCGCCGCCAGCCCCGATCCGATGTCGAAATTCATGTGGCTGACGAACGCATGCTGCGCGGCGTGGAAACGGATCGCGGTCGCCGCGGCGTTGTTCGCGCCGATGCTCACATCGATGTTGCTGATCCCCGAATAGAAGGTGCCGGGATTGGCGTCGGCGATCTGCGGGTCGAACGGCACGCTGCCCTGCACCGGGAAGGGCACGCGCGTCCGCCCGGCCACGCTGCGCCCGTCGTCGCTGCGCACCCCCTCGCCGTTGCGCCGCGCACCGGCAAAGACGATCATCGTCGCCAGCCCGCGCTGGAAGCCGGGCGTGCGCGCGCCCAGCACGATGCGCGGCCGCGTCTCCCCCGTTCCGTACAGCCGCACACCCGGCCACAGGAAGACGGTGCGCGTGATCCGATAGGTGCCGGCGGGAAGGAAGACGATACCCCCGCCGCCCTGGTCCGCCGCGGCATCGATCGCCTGCTGGATCGTGGCCGTATCGTCCGCCCGCCCGTCGCCGACGCCGCGTACCGTCGTCGCCCGCGCATCGAGCGGCGCGGTCTGCAACACCGACACCCCTTGCGCCTGCGCCGCCCCTGCGCTTGCGAGCAGTATCGCCAGTGTACCAAGTGCCATCCGCTTCACCGCCGCCGTCTCCTCAAGGCCGAAAAAAGAGGTCCCGGCCGAAGCCGGGACAGGTTGGGGAACCATCAAACCATTGGAATAGCGTTAGAAGTTGAAACGCACACCCACCCGGTACACGCGCCCGATAATGTCATACAGCGCCGGGTTGATATCCACGCCGGTATTGGTCTGCGGCGAGGGGGTGGGATCGCGATTGAACAGGTTGTCGACCTTGAAATAGGCGTTCAGCGCCTTGGTCAGCGTGTAGCTGCCACCGACGTCGAAGTAGAAGGCGCCTTTCATCCGGTTGAAATCGATCGTCGGTGCGTTGGCGGTGGAGACCGGGCAACTCGACTGGCAGACGACATACTGGTTGCCGAACACCCCGTCGCTGAACCAGCGCTGCTGGAAGAAGATCGAGAATTCGTCCTGGGTATAGGTCTCCGTCGTCAGCCACTTCCATGACGGCGTGTTGCCCGAATTGGCGCCCGCGCTGTCCACCGGTACCGCACCGGGCAGGCCGAGGTCGGTGACGAAGTTGATGACGTGCGTCGCCAGCCCGCGCACCGTGAAGCGTCCGGGCAGGCCCAGCGGCTGGCGGATCTGGTAGCTCGCCTCGATATCAAAGCCCTCGGTGCGGATCGAGGCGAGGTTGAACGGCTGGACGTCGACGAAATTGCCCTGGTTGTTCGCCCCTTGCAGGAAGAAGCCACCGCACAATTCGGTCACGCCCTGTTGGCAGAAATTCACCTTCTGCTGCGCCGACACTGCCTGGATCAGCCCGCGGACCTTGATCTTGTAATAGTCGAACGACAGGCTGAGCCCCGGCAACCAGCTCGGCTGCGCATAGACGACGCCCAGTTCGGTGTTGCGTGCGGTTTCCGGCCGCAAATTGGGGTTGCCGATCGTGTTCTGCGTGATCGTGACCGAGGTGTTGTTGAACGGGTCGGTGAAGTTGGGCACCGTCACTGCGATCGGTGCGGCGAACAGCTCGGACAGGTTGGGCGCACGCACGTCGCGCGAGGTGACGGCGCGCAGCCGCAATCCGTCGATCGGCGTGTCATAGGTGCCGCCCACCTTCCACGCATAGACGGTACCCGACGTGCTGTAATTGGTCGCACGCCCCGCCACGTTCAGGTTCGCCCGCCCCAAGGTCGGGGTGTTGAGCAGCGGCACGTTCAGTTCGAGATAGCTTTCCAGCACGTTGTAGCTGCCGCGGCCGCTATGGTAATTGCCCGCATACCAGTTGTTGCCTTCCGGGTTCAGCACCGGATCGAAGGGGTAGAGGTCGTTGTACGGCGTGCCCGGTAGCGGCCCATTGCCATAGGGGTCCGACGTCACGTGATAGAATTCGTGACGATATTCCAGGCCCGTCGCGATCGATACCGGTCCCGCCCAGGTCGACAGCGGATCGCCCGACAGATTGGCGCTGAACACGTCCTGGGTCTGGCGAGTATGCTGGAACGGCCCGTTGGCAGGTTGCAGATAGGACAGCGCCGCGGATGACGGTGTCGCCCCGCCGAAGATGTTGAGCGGCTGGCAGCCATTGGCGCGCGCGGTCGGGTCGCGGCACACGATCACGCCGTTCACGTTCACCGCATCGATCGCCTGCAGATAGCGCCGGGGGACGAGCATGTTGTTCACCGTGATATCGGTGATGTTCTCGCCATGCTCGTAATAGGCGTCGTAGCGCCAGTCCGTCCCGAACCCCGACACCTTGCCCGTCGCCCCGCCGACGAAGCGATATTGCTTGCGCGAGGGGAACACCTCGATGTTCGGCAGGATCGCGTTGGTCACGCCGTAGCGGAAGCTGGTGATGTTGTTCGCCGCGCACAGCCCGGTGATCGCGCTCGGCAGGAAGGCGTTGGCGCAGTTGATGGTCAGGCTGGTCTGCGCCGCCCCCGGATTGGGCTGGTTGCTGGTATCCACCTGCGAGATGTTGACGGTGGCGTAGATCTCGTTGTCGGCATCCAGGTCGAAGCCCAGCCGGCCATAACCGTTATACCGCTCCAGCCTGGATTTCAGCGTGGTGCCGATGCCGACATTGCCCGACAGGTCGCCCCCGATGCAGAATCCGACATAGCATCCCGCGACGTCGCCATTGGTGTTGCGCCGCGGCACCCCGTTCGAGCCATAGTTGAAGTTGAACGGCTGGCCGTTGGCGTCGAAGGCGATGCCCTGGAGCGGCCCGGCATTGATCAGGCCATAGCGCGTATATTGATAGGCCTGGGCATGTTCGCGGTAGTTGAACTGCGGCGCGCCGTCATTGGTGATGCCGCGGTTGACCAGGGTCGCGGTGGTGTACCAGTCGCGCCCCGCCGGCCCTTCCTCGCCATAGCCGCCCGGGCCCACCCCTTCCTCGCGCGCATATTCGCCGCTGACGATCAGGTGCAGCCGGTCGCCCAGGAACGACGTGCCGAAGGCGAGCTGCGCCAGCACGCTTTCGTCGTCGCCATAGTCGCTGATGCCACCCTGGACGTTGCCCTTCACCCCCTTGAAGCGCTTGTTGGTGACGAAGTTGACCACGCCGCCCACCGCGTCGGAGCCGTAGGAGGCGGACGCGCCGCCCGTCACCACGTCGACCCGCTCGATCAGCAGTTGCGGGAACTGGCTGATGTCGGGCACACCCGTCACGTTCGCGCCGACGACCCGCTGCCCGTCGAGCAGGGTCAGCGTGCGGATCGTCCCCAGCCCGCGCAGCGAGAAGGAACTGAGCCCCTGCGACCCGCTGGACGTGCTGTTGGTGCCGGTGGTGACGCCGGTCGATCCTTGCAGCGAGGGCAGCTGTGCTATCGTGTTGAAGATGTTGGGCTGCGCGTTCAGCGCCAGTTGCTCGGCCCCGATCACCGTGGTCGGCGTCGGCGCCGCAAAGCCGCTGGAGACGATGCGCGATCCCGTCACCACGATGTCGGGCGCGGGACCGGCATCTTCGCTCTGCGGCGGCGCTTCCGGCGCGATCGTCGCGGGGCCGTTCTCCGGCGCGCCGGGCAGCGCCTGTACCGGCTCTGCCGGTGCGGGATTGGCGGGGGCGGGCTGCACCTGCGCGGCGGCGGGCACCGCAAGGGCTGCGACCATCAGCGAGGCGAGCGAGGCGGTGGCAAACATTCGCCGGCGCGACGGCGGCAAGGGATCGATCTCGGTCACGGGGCTTCCTCTCCTGGCTTTTATGATTGGGCGCACGCTCACAGCGCCGCGGCGTAGAGCGCGTGGTGGGTCAGGATGAACAGCGTGCGCCCGCCCTCCCCGCCGACCAGCAGTTGCAGCGGGCGCTCCGGCACGTCGATCCGCCCCAGCGGCGACCCGTCGGGGGCGTAGGCGAAGACCTGCCCGTTCGCGACGAACACGCGCCCCTGTGCGTCGCGCACCACGCTTTCGCCGCCCCGGTCGGCAAAGGGCCTGAGGTCGGTGAGGGCACCCCCCGCCGCCACCGTGCCGCTATAGGTCCGGTTCTCCGACGCGTTGGTGACGAACACCCGCTCGCCCACCCTGGCCGAGACGAAGCCATGCGCCTGCAACGTATCCGACCAGCGCCATCCCACCCGGTCCGGCGTCCCCTGCTGGAAGGTGCGGAACGCGGGCAGCACCAGGCTGCCGTCCGCCGAGGCATAGCCTTGCGCCTTGGGCGTGCCGGCGTCGCGCACGAACATTTCGCCCAGCGTCGTGAAATGATCGGTCGCCGGGTCATACTGGTCACGGAATTCGCCGTTGTTCCACCAGTTGACCGGCAACAGCATCCGCGCATCGGCGCGCGCGGCGATCGGCCCCGGCGTCAACGGCGTGACGACGGTCGGCGGCCCCTTGGGATCGATCTGGTAGACGCTGGCGGCCGGGCCGTAGGAGGAGAGCACCAGCAGCTTGCCCGATGCATCGATCCCCAGATTGACCGGGTCGAGCGACTGGTCCGCCACCACCTCCAGCTTCTTAGCCTCGGTCCAGCGCAGGATCCGCTGGAAGCGCCGCTCGATGAAATACAGCGCGCCCGCCGCATCCACCGCCCCGCCGGACAGCGACCAGAACCCGTCCGCCAGCTTGCGGACCGGCCCGCCCAGCGTCGCCACCGCCGGCGTCGCGGGCACCGCCGGCACGTCCAGCGCCGCGAACTCGCGCTCGCGCACGTCCAGTCCATGCGTCTCGTCCCGGATCGCATTCTCGAACGGGAATTTGCTCGCCCGCAGGAATGTGCCGCAGCCGTTTTCATCGCAGGTCGCAAAGCCGCTTTCCGCATTCACATGCACGTTGCGGAAACGGATGTCGGACGAATTGAACAGCTTCACCGCCGCCACCGCCGGGTGGAAATTCCGCGTCACCCGGTAGGCATGGTAGTTGGCGAACAACAGGTTGCGCGAGTTGCGGATCTCCAGCGAGACCGCGTCCATCCCCTCGCCCACTTCCTGCTCGGTCTGCGGCGCGAGCAGCTCCCAGTTCTCGACATTGTCGAACACGAATTCGTTGCGCACATGATGTTCGACCGACATCTCGTACACGCGCCCCGGCACGCGCGTGTTGCTGACGTAGAAGCCCGCGCTGGCAAAGGTGTTGGGGCTCCAGATGTCGAAAAAGGTGCCGCCGCCCCCTTCCACCCAGATGCTGGGATATTGCGCGTCCCAGCGATTGTCGGACACCGGATCGCCGCTGGATGCACGGCGCGACCCTTGCAGCTTGCCATCCGCGGTCGGGGTGCCGCCCCCGCCCATGATCTTCACGTCGTTGAGCAGGCTGGTCTCGCCCGATCGCCACAGCACCGCTGCCGCGCGCGGGTTGATCCGCCCGGTGAACAGGCCCAATCCGGACACGATGTTGCGCCCGCCCTCGGGCGTCTCCACGATCGGCACGACGCCGCCGATCCCGGCGTGGCGCGCATTCTCGTCCGGGATCACCAGTTGCGTCTTGGCCGGGTGCAGGCCCAGCAGCACCGTATCGGGCCGCAGGCGCAGCGTGTCGGTCACCATGTAGAAGCCGCTCGGGAAATACAGCACCCGGTGCGTGTCGATCGCGCGCTGGATCGCCGCGGTATCGTCGGTCCGGCCGTCGCCCGCCACGCCCAGCGTCTTCACATTGGTCCAGCTTGCCGTGCCCGGCAGCGCGCGGATCGTCGGGGCGGGTGCGGCCGGCATGCGGCGCAGCGGCTCGATCTTCACCTCGGTCGCCGTGGTGCCGACGCTTTCCAGCCCGTTGACCTTCACCCCGTGGCTGAACGATGCCACGCGGTACGCGCCACGGCGCCCCGCGATCGTCCGCCCGCCCTCGGCAAAGCGCACCAGCGTCGGCGTGTTGACTGCGACCGCGCCGTCGAGCCCGACCTGCGTGAACACGCTCTTCTCGTCGCCGATCGACAGCGCCGCGCGCGACACATTCTGCAGCCTCAGCCCCTTGGCCCAGAAGCTGTCGCCATACCCCTTGTTGATCTCGATCCCGACGGGCGTGTCGCGGATCGAGACGTTGACCATCGTCAACGCCGCCTCATGCTCGCGAATCGCGGCATCGCGCTGCCCGTCGAAGCTGGAATCGAGAAGGGTGAACTGCCAGGCGGGCGAGGTCT
Source organism: Sphingomonas carotinifaciens (assembly GCF_009789535.1). NCBI lineage: Bacteria > Pseudomonadati > Pseudomonadota > Alphaproteobacteria > Sphingomonadales > Sphingomonadaceae > Sphingomonas > Sphingomonas carotinifaciens. The sequence goes on from NZ_WSUT01000001.1 coordinate 27,178, forward strand.
TCTCGGTGACGATGCCATAGCGGCCGCCGTGGAAGTGCACGTCCTCCATGACGTTGCCCGCCTGGTAGACGCCGGCGAACGCCGACCCCAGGCGGAATTCCATATGGCTCAGGAAACCGTGCTGCGCCACGCGGAAGCGCACGCCCGCCGCGCCCTCATTGCCCCGGCCGATCTCGATATCGACGTTGCTCATCGAGGAATAGAAGGTCGCCGAATTGGCATCGCGGACCTTCTTGTCGCGCGGCACCACGGTCGGGACCGGCACCGGTACGTCGCCGACCGAATATTGGTCACCACCTGAAAACACGATCATCGTCGATACGCCCTGCTGGAAGCCCGGCGTATCGTCCGCCAGCAGGATCACCGGGCGGGTGCGCCCGGTGCCGAAGACGCGCACCCCGATCGGCACCACCAGCGTGCGGGTGATCCGGTAGCGGCCCGACGGCAGGAAGACGATGCCATGCCCGTTCTTGTCGCTGGCGCTGTCCAGCGCGCGCTGGATCGCATCACTGTCGTCGGTGCGGCCGTCGCCTGCGCCCTGTACCACCACTGCGCTGGGGTCGTCGGGCCGCGCGATCATGACCGAACCGGGCTGGATCGCGGCACTCGCCGGCAGGAACGCGACCAGGGGCGCCGCCACCAGCATCGTCGTCACCATGAACATGCCTGCGCGCATCCGCGTTTCCCCTTGGATCATGGGGGAGTGCTTCCCCTCTGTTCGCGACGATAGACGGGCCGATTGGCCCCGGCATCCGGGACCATGGTCTTAATTTCGGGCCGCGGATCAACAGGATAGACAAAGGAGATTATGGTGGAAGGATGTGCCGTGGATCGACGGAGCGGGGTGCGTCCCCAGGCTGGCCCCATGGCGGTCGTGGTGATGGGCGTCAGCGGCAGCGGCAAGTCAACGCTGGGCGCGGCGCTTGCCGCCGCCTCGCACTGCCCGTTTCTGGAAGGGGATGATTTCCACGACGCCGATGCCGTTGCCAAGATGCGCGGCGGCCACCCGCTGGACGACGCCGATCGCTGGCCGTGGCTGGACCGGCTCGGCCGCGCGCTGGGCGATGCCGCACGCGATCACGGCCGCGCCGTCGCCGCCTGCTCGGCGCTGAAGACCGTATATCGCGAACGCCTTGCCGCAGCGGCCGGGGGCCGGACCCGCTTCGTCCTGCTGGACAACGACCGCGACGTGCTGCTCCACCGCCTGTCGAACCGGCCCGGCCATTACATGCCGGCCAGTCTGCTCGACAGCCAGCTGGAGACGCTGGAGCGTCCCCGGCCGGACGAACCGGTGCTGACGCTCGATTCAAGCCTCGCGCCCGGCGACTTGTGCGAACGCGCGATGGCATGGCTGGAACTCCCCGCCCCCGGCACGGGTTTGTCGTTCCGTTAGAAGGCTTTGCGGTCAGCAACAGCCGAACGGAAGGACGCAGGATATGACCCAGGCATCAGCCCTTTTCGACACCCATGCCGAAGCCGAACGCGCCGTATCCGACCTGCGCGCGCTCGGCGTGCGCGACGCGGACCTGTCGGTGATCGCGCATCACGACGGCACCACCACCGCGCGCTCGGGCGACGGTGAGATCACCGACGAGCATCATCGCAACGTCATTCGCGGCATCCTGGGCGGCGGTGCACTCGGCGCCGGCCTCGGCGTCGCCGCGCTCGCCATCCCCGGCGTCGGCCCGCTGGCGGCAGCAGGCGCCATCGCCGCCTCCGCGGTTCCCGAAGCCGTCGGCATCGGCGCCATCGCCGGCGCGCTGGGCGGCACCCTCAACGAAACGCTGACCAAGCACGGCGTCAGCAAGGAAGACGCCGGCTATTATGGCGACCGGCTGAAGACGGGCGGCGTGCTGGTCACGGTGTCCAACACCGGCCTTGCCGAAACCGAGCTGCAGGAAGTCCTCTACCGCAACGGCGGCCACAACGCCGCACAGGCCCGCACCGCATTGTAACTTGATTCCCTTTCCCCTCTCCCCTGTGGGGAGGGGGGACCCCCGCCCGGACCGCGATCACTTTACCTTGATCCGTTCGTGCCGAGTAGAGATCGAGTAGCTCCGAAGGAGCGTATCGAGGTACCGCCCCGCGCGCCACCCTGTCTCTCGATACGAACGGGTAGATGGTTCGACCTCCAGGTCACTGGCTCCAAAGGCAGTGGGAGGGTGAGGGGCCGCCAGGCAGCGCAACACCGCATGGCACCCCAAACCTCAAGGCATCAACCGCTTGCGCCCCTCCGACAGATGCCACCGCATCGCCAGCGCCGCGGCATCGCCGTCCTGTGCGCGAATGGCATCGACGATCATCTCATGCTCGCGCATCATCGCCCCGATCACCTCGGGCGGCCTGGACCGCGAAATATCGACCCCGGCGCGCATCACTCGCTCCACATCCGGGAACAGCGCATCGAACGTCGCCAGAAATGCCGGGTTCGCGGTCGCCAGCACGATCGCGCGGTGTAGCGCCATGTCCTCGTCATGGGCCGGCGCGCTCGACAGCAGCGTGGCCCGCAGCGCCGCCAGTGCCGCATCGATCGCCGCCATGTCGTGCCCCGATCGCCGCGTCGCCGCCAGCCGTGCCGCCTCCGCCTCCAGCACGAAGCGCACCTCATAGGTACCCAGCGTCGCCGACAGCCCTTGTGTCGGCATATAGGCGAGCATCCGGTCCGATGGCCGGCTCTTCACGAACGACCCCGCGCCGCGCCGTGCCTCGGTGATCCCGTCCGACGCCAGCCGTGCCAGCGCCTCGCGCACGATGGTGCGCGACATGCCGAACCGCTCGGCCAGGCTCGCCTCGGACGGCAGGCGGTCGCCCACCGCTAGGTCGTCGGCATCGATCAGCTCGACGATCCCGGTATAGGCGCGGTCCGCCAGCCTGTCCTGCGTCATGCCTCTCGCCCCTCCGCCGGCGTCAGAATAGCCGGCTTCCGGCCAGCACCAACAGCAATCCCAGCACCGAGATCGCGGTTTCCAGCATCGACCACGTGCGGAACGTCCCCGCCGTGGTCGTGCCCAGATAGCCCTTGACCAGCCAGAAGCCCGGATCGTTGACATGGCTGAAGAACACCGAGCCCGCGCCGATCGCCAGCACCGTCCATTCCGGCGACGCGCCGGTCGCCGCCACCACGGCCGGCATCATTCCGGCGGTGGTGATCGTGGCGACGGTCGCCGACCCGGTCGCCAGCCGGATGCACACCGCGATCCCCCAGGCCAGCACCAGCGGCGAGATCATGCTCCCGTCCGACGCGCGCACCAGCAGGTCCGCCAGTCCCATCGTCACCAGCACCTGCTTCAGCGCGCCGCCCGCCCCGATCGACAGCAGGATCGCACCGGCCGGCGCCATCGCCTCCGTCCAGATCGCCCCCTGCACCGGCGCGCGCAGCGCCCCCCGCCCGAACAGCAGGGGCAACGCCGCCAGACTCGCGATCAGCAGCGCCAGGATCGGATTGCTGGCTACGGACAACCAGGCGAAATTCGGTGCGATAGCGGGCGGCAGCAATCCCTCGACCTGCCCACCCGCGATCAGCACGACGGGCAGCAGCACGACCGCGATCGTCCGCCACACGGGCGGTGGCACGACGGCGGAGGGCGCCGCCGCCAGTGCGGGCTCCCCCGGCGGCAGTCCGCGCGCGGTGATCCGCGCCAGCAACGGCCCGGCGACGATACCCGTCGGCACCGCCACCGCCAGACCGTACAGCATCGTCCGCCCCAGATCGGCGCCCAGCACCTCCACCGCCAGCAACGGTCCCGGATGCGGCGGCACCAGCGCGTGCACCACCGACAGACCGGTCACCGCCGCCAGCAGCACCTGCAACCGCGCCGCATGGCTCGTCCCCACCGGCAACGCCGCGGCCGCCGACGCCACGATCGGCAGCAGCAGCACCAGCCCCGTCTCAAAGAACAGCGGCAACCCGATCACCATGGCGACGCCCAGGCTCGCCCACGGTGCCGCCCCCGGCGGACACAGCTTCAGCGTCGCCCGCGCCAGGGCCCCCGCCCCGTTCGACACCTGCAGCATCGCCCCAAGCGCCAGCCCGAGCGCCACCACCAGCCCCGTCCCCCCGAGGATATCCCCCGCCCCCTTCTGGATCGCCCCGACGATCTGCCCCATGGGCAGCCCCCCCAGCGCCCCCACCGCAAACGCCCCGCACAACAACCCCAGAAACGGATGCAGCCGCGCCTTGACGATCAGCAACACTGACAGCCCCACCCCCGCCAACGCCGCCAGGATCAGGTGAAGATCAGCGCTGTTCACGAGGAGTGGTCCGCATATGTGCAACCCGTCACCTGACCCGCCATCGCCGCTCTCCCGATCGTCGGCCTCTAGGATGCCGATCTATCGTGATCTGTAGGACAGCATGCGCAACAATCCAACGGAAAACGTGGCATATGTAGTATGCCGAACGTATTTGGCTTGAATCTGTCCAACCAATCCAGCAACTTCATCGTCAGTCGACTCAGGGGGGGATCGGGCAACACGCTCCGGTCGCCACGGAAGAGCGCAAAGTGACTAGGGAGGATGAGCGATGACCGCAGGCGGGCATCAAAAAATTACTCGGACGCTGGCCGGCGGGCCGGATGCGGGCGCGACCATGATGGCTGCCCAGGCGCAGCTGACCCCAACGCAAGTCAAGGTCATGGAAGGCGTGCATTCGGGTTTGCTGAACAAGCAGATCGCGTTTGACCTTGGCATCGCGGAAAAGACGGTGAAGGCGCATATGACCGCCCTGATGCGCAAGCTGAATGTCAGCAACCGGACCCAGGTTGCGATTCTCGCGCAAACGATGGGCTATAGTCGGCGCATGGCGGGCTGAGGATCGCAGGCGTGAAAGGACGAGGCGCGGGAAACCGCCCGGACGATATGTTCCGCGCCTTGCTGGAGGGAAGTCACGCGGCAATCGTCAATCGCCGCACATCCGGATCATCAGCATAGCTAACAGCGCGGCATCCGGCTCCGCAATCGTTCTAGCCTTTGCCTCGACGCCGAATAGAGGAAAACTCTATCGCAAGGATGCTGGCACGCTTCCCTGCCGCGCATAGATACAGACGATGGACGCCAACGATGCCGCTGGCGAGCCCGGAACCGGTCGCGCCGCGAAGGGGATTGTCGATGAAGGATTGGGACGCCGTCGTTAAGGCCTGTGCCGCGTTGCCCGGGGTCGAGCAAGGCACCTCCTACGGCAAGCCTGCGCTCAAGTTCCGCGGCAAAACGCTTGCCGCCACCACGGCGCCGGAACCGGATAGTTTCGTCCTGCACGTCACGACCGAAGACAAGGAAGTGCTGATCGCAACCGAGCCGGCAACCTTCTGGCAAACCGACCATTACCGAGGCTGGCCGGCTATCCTCATTCGGTACGGCCGCGACGCGAGCGATCGGATTACCCTTCTGCTGGCGCGCGCGTGGTGGGACCGGGCTACCAAGGCACAGCGCCTGCTGTTTGGCCCCCGGCCTTGATCGTCGCAACGCCGGGATCGAAACTGCTGCCGGCGGCAAACTCATCCCGCGAAACCCCAGCCATCACCGCCGCGTGTTTCCGGGGAGCGTTCCTCGGGCGCCTGCCAGTCCGGCCCTCCCATTCCTCGTAATGCTTCTGCTTGCGGCCTGACGGCAAAGTGCCCGGACGGCCCTAGAAACTGACGGCGATCGTTCCCCGGATGCTGCGCGGTGCCCCAGGGACGGTCCACACATTCGCGTAGGAACTGGCGACATAATATTCGTCGAACAGGTTATCGATATCGACCCGGACGCCGAGGCGGGGCGTGATATCGTAAAGTACGTTCAGCCGCGCGATCGTATAGGCGGGCAACCGGTAACCCGTGCCGAACGGGTCGCCGGCGCGGCGCCCGACATGGGTCACGCCACCACCCACCCCGAACGGTCCGAACCACTTCAGGGCATAGGCGCTGGCGGCATGGGCGGGGACGTTGGACAGTCGCGTTCCGATCAGCGCGGTATTCACGTCGTTACGCACCGTTGCGTCGATATAGGTGTAGACGGCCGTGGCGTAGAGATCGCGCGGCAGGTCCAGTGTCAGCTCCGCTTCCGCACCGCGCGAACGCTGTCGACCGACCTGGGTTTTGACAAAGGGATCGGTGGCGTTGGGATTCAGGACGTTGCGCTTTTCCATATCGAACAGCGCCCCCTGTCCGGTCAGTCGGCCATTCAGCAGCGCCAGCTTCATGCCCAGCTCGGTCGAACGGCTACGTTCGGCGTTGAAGGTGACGTTGCCGTCCGACGGGTTCTGGCGCAGCGATTCACCCCAACTGCCATAGAGCGAAACGCCGTCAGTCAGTTGGTAGGACAAAGCGGCGCGGGGCGTCACACCATGGTCGCGGGTGCGCAGCTCGTCGTTGCCGGTGACGTGATTGACCACATCCTCACGGAAACTGTTCCACCGTGCACCAAGCAACAGCGTGAACCGGCCCGCCCGTATCACGTCCTGTGCATAGATGCTCTCGCTGCGAAACGCGGCCGAGCGCTCCAGCGTGCGTGGCGGCACCGGCAGGGGCTGGCCGTAAACGGGCCGGACCAGATCGATGACCAGGATCGGCTGCGTCGGCGTGCCACGGGCGCGGTTCAAGGTGAAGTCGAGGGCGTGACGCACCCGGTCGACACCGATGCGCAGGTCATGTGACAGGCCCAGCCAGTCGATCCGCCGGGTCAACTCGGCCCGCAGCGACAGGTCGTTCCAATCAAAGTCGTGGAAACGGCGATCGCGCCCCGCGGTCCGCTCATCGGGCTGAAGCCCGCGTGGACCAAAATCGACCATGGTTCCGAACCCCTTGAGCGATCCGTCGCGGTGGCTGCCACCCAGTTCCAGGCCAACGCCGCTCCCCAGGTCGGCAAACAGGCTGGCCTGCTGCCACAGGATCTTTTGCCGGATGTCGCCGTCCGCCGGTTCGCCCAGAAAGATGGAGCGGTCCATTGCCCGCGCATCCCCTGCGATACCGACGACGCCGCGATCGAGCACCGTGTCGTTGCGCATATATTCGGCCTGATAGAGCAGCCGCAGATCCTGCGCCGGTCGCCAGGACACCGAGGGGGCGACCAGCAGCCGCGATCCGTCGACATGCTCCCGGAAACTGTCGCGCCGCTCCCCGACCCCGATCAGGCGCACTGAGAGACGGTCATCGATCGGTCCGCCAAGATCCGCCACCAATCGCGCGCTGTTCCAACTGCCATAGCTCGCCACAGCGGCGGCATGGGCATGGTCGAGCGGCGCCTTGGTGACGATATTGATCGATCCGCCCGGCTCACCGCGCCCCGACAAGGCGGCGCTGGCGCCCTTCAACACCTCGACACGCTCGATCGTGGCGCTGTCCACCGGCGCATTGAAGCCGAGATTGCTGCCGAAGCGGTTGACCAGGATGTCCGGCCCGGCATTCTCGTCGCCCGCAAACCCGCGGATCGCATATTTGTCCCACAGGCCGCCGAAATTGTTCTGTGCGGTGACGCCGCCGGCAAGATCGAGCACGTCCGCCAGCCGCGTGGCATTCACCGCGACCAGCTGCTCCTGCGCGAACACGCGGACCGATTGGGGATAGCGAGCGACAGGCGTGTCGCTGCCGATGATGCTGGCATTCGCCTGACGTGCGGTGACGACGATGTCGGTGGGTTCCGGCGCGTCCGCGCGAACCTGCTGCGCTGCAGCCGGCACAGCCATCGCCGCTGCCACTGCCGAAAAAAATGTCAAACGCGCCCCCGCGCGAACTCTATTGCGCACCATATCCCCCGAGCCGATCGTACCGCGCGATATTGCGCATGTCGAAATCAGAACCGGTCCACTACAGCTAATGCTAACGATTATCAACGATGCGTTCGTGCGGTTATTAACCCTTTGACCTCAGCAACATTCTGTTACAATGAACGACAAAGCTACTTCCGGTGAGTATGGGACAGATATGCGCTGACCTTATTCTTGGCGTCGACAGCACTGAATGCCTCATGCCAAGTTCATCGTCGCAGATCTAAGTAGTGCATGTTATCACATACTCGATTGTTGTGCCCCTGCATGCGGCGGCTGCGGCAATTGCATGTTGCCGAATGCAAGCTGTATCCCGACCGACAATCGAACAATAACTCGAATAGTAGGGGGACCGAAACATGCACCCGAATCGCATCCACCTGATGGCAACGGTGAGCATGTTTCTTTCGCCGATAAGCGTGTCGCCGGTTGCGGGGCAGACTACCGAGCCTTCTAGTCAGGCGGAGGCTGGTGGATCATCTGTTGAAAACGAAGGCGAAATCGTCGTCACCGCCTTGCGGCGCGAGACAAGCCTCCAGCAAACACCCCTGGCGATCACCGCAACGACCGGCGACCGCCTGGCGGCCATGGGCATCGGGGATACCACCGCGCTCGGACGAATTTCGCCCGGACTGGTATTGCGCGAAAGCGGCCTTTCCGGAACGCGGATCACGATCCGCAACATCCGTGCGGCTGGTGAACCGACGGTCGGCCTATATTATGACGACGTTCCGATCATGGGGTCCGCCGGCGTGAATGCCGATGCAGGCGGGACCCTGCCGGCGATCCGGCTGTTCGATGTCGAGCGTGTCGAGGTACTCCGCGGGCCTCAGGGCACGTTGTACGGCTCCTCGTCCATGGCCGGCGCGGTGCGCCTCATCTTCGCCAAGCCCGATCTCGATGCCGTCGCGGGCAGCTTTGCCGGGCAGGTGAGCCACGTCGCCAATGGCGGCCCGGGATTCGAAACGCAGGCCATGATCAACCTGCCGGTCGTGCGCGATCTGGCGGCGGTGCGGTTCGTCGGTTTCGTTCGCGACCAGCCCGGCTTCGTGGACAATATCCGTCTCGGGCGGAACGACGTCAACAAGCAGCAAAGCTGGGGTGGACGCGCCATGCTGCGCATCGTGCCGACCGCGGATGTGACGATCGACCTGATGGCCAGCAAGCAATCGCTCGACGGCTCGCTCAACGACTATTTCCTGGCGGCCGGATCCTATAACGCCACCTACGAAGCACTGCAGCCGCTGCGCGATGACAACGAACTCTACAGCGCCACCGTCGATTGGCGCGGTGAGCGCGTGGGCTTCACCGTTGTCGGGTCGCACGGATATCGCGACTTCAACTACAGCTATGACTTTTCCGCGTTCTTCCGGGCAACCGCCGGGCTGTTTCCGGCTGGCTCCGCCAATTTCGCCCTGTTCAACGACCAGGCGCCCTCCGTCGCCAATTCGTCGCAGATCACCAAAACCGACACGCTGGAGGCGCGACTTCATTCGGTGGGTGAGGGCGCATTGGACTGGACGCTGGGTGCCTTCTACGCCGATCGGCGCGGCGACATCCAGAGCAACATCATCCGGGCGAGCCCGGCCAGCGGCGAGGTACTGCCGGTCACGGCATCGTCGCTGCTCGGCCAGCGGCTGCTAACCGACCGGTTGAAACAGACGGCCGCGTTCGGCGAGGTCACGTGGCGCCCCGTCGCGGCGCTGTCGCTGACCGGCGGGCTGCGCTATTTCGACTATAGCCGCGCGGTGACCGGGGTGGTCAGCGTGGTGAACAGCTCGGTCGGCTTCACCCCGGCGCCCCAGACACGCTTCCGCGCCAGTGAGGACGGCCTGCTCTACAAGGCGAATGCCAGCTACGAGCTGACGCCGCGCATGATGGTCTACGCCACCGTCTCCAGCGGGCAACGCCCGGGCGGCGTCAACCAGCTCGTGAATCTGGCTGCCGACCTCGTCAGCTACCGCGCCGACAAGCTCTGGAACTACGAGGTGGGCGCAAAGACGCAGTGGTTCGATCGTCGCCTGACGCTGAACGGCGCATTGTTCCAGATGAACTGGGACGACATGCAGACCGCGGGTGCGCTGCCCGCGACGAACTTCGCCTTCATCGCGAACGCGGGTGCGGCACGAGTCCGCGGCGTGGAACTGGAAGTGACCGTGCTGCCGCTGGACGGTCTGGAGTTGCAGGCATCCGGTTCGTACATCGATGCGAAACTCACCGAAAACCAATCGAACCAGACGCTGATCGCGCCGGGGCTGAAGGGCGATCCCATCCCGTTCGTGCCCAAGGTCACGGCCCAGGGCGGCGCACAATATGCCTGGGATGCAGGCGGCGGCCTGCGCGCGACGCTGCGCAGCGACGTGTCCTATGGTGGCCCGTCGTGGACCGAATTCCGGCACACCAGCGCGTTCCAGCGTCGGCTGCCCGCCTTCACCACCGTCGGCGCGCGGCTGTCGCTGGAGGGGCGCGAGGATGGCTGGACCATTGCCATGTTCGTCAACAACCTGTTCGATGCGGATACGGTGGTGACGAAGCTGAGCGCGAACGTCTACGGCGGGCTGAACAACGTGCGCGCGATCTCGCTGATGCCACGAACGATCGGGCTCGATTTCAGCAAGCGGTTCTGAGGGAGAAGGGCATGAAGGCGCAACATCGTACGATGCTGGCGGTGGCGGCCGCCGCGGTCGCCATCGCGGCTCCCGGTGCGGCATGGGCGCGCGACGTGGTGATCCACGCCGGCACGCTGATCGACGGCGTATCGGACCGGCCGCGCCGCCAGGTGTCGATCGTGATCCATGACGAACGCATTGTCGCCGTCACCCCCGGCTTCGTGACGCCGGCGGGGGCCGAAGTGATCGACCTCTCGCGCAAGACGGTGCTGCCGGGCCTGATCGACACGCACGTCCATCTGACGCTGCAGATCGGCAAGATGCAGCAGCAACTGGCCGCCGTGACCCGCACCGCCTATGACCGGACGCTGGACGGCGTCGCCTATGCGCGGATCACCTTGATGGCGGGGTTCACGTCGGTGCGCGATCTCGGCGGCTACACGCCTGCGATCGTCGCGTTGAAGAAGGCGCAGCAGGCCGGCACGATCGTCGGCCCGCGCATGTGGGTATCGGGCAGTCCGCTCGGCCCGACCGGGGGCCATGCCGATCTGGCGAACGGCTTCGACCCGGCGCTGACCAAGGCGGAATGGAGCGACGGGGTTGTCGATGGTCCGGAACAGGCCGCGCGCAAGGTGCGTGCGCTGCACCGGGACGGGGCCGACTTGGTGAAGATCATGCCGTCGGGCGGGGTGGCCAGCGTGGGGGACGACCCGCAGGCGCAACTGATGACCGATGCCGAGATCAAGGCGGTGGTCGATACCGCGCACACGCTGCACATGAAGGTGGCCGCCCATGCGCACGGCACAAAGGCGATCGATGCCGCCGCGACCTTGCGGGTCGACTCGATCGAACATGGCACCTACGCCGATGAGGGATCGTACCGGATCATGAAGGCGAACGGCGTCTACATGGTGCCGACGCTGATCGCGGGCGCGACGGTGGTGGACTATGCGCGTCGCCATCCGGAACTGCTCAGCCCGTCGGTCGCGGCAAAGGCGCTTCAGGTCGGGCCGCTGATGAGCCGTAATGCCTATGAGTCGTGGAAGGCCGGCGTGCGCGTGGCATTCGGCACCGACGCGGGCGTCTATCCGCACGGCCGGAATGCGGATGAATTCGCGCTGATGAACCAGGCCGGTATTCCGATGATGGCGACCATCCAGTCGGCCACGTCGGTGGCCGCGGACCTGATCGGCGACCCGGCGGATATCGGATCGATCCAGCCCGGGCGATATGCCGATGTCGTGGCGACGGACAGCGATCCGCTACAGGACAATACCGCCCTCCAGCGCATCGACTTCGTCATGCAGGGGGGGCAGGTCATGAAGCGGGACAATCGCCCCGTCCTGTGACGCAGGCGGGATCGGCGTCCCCTTCGCCCGGGATCAACGACCGGTATAGCGCGGCGCCCGCTTGTCGATGAAGGCGGACACGCCCTCGCGATAATCGGCGCTGCGCCCCAGCGCGCGCATCGCGTCGCGCTCAAGGACCAACGCCTCCGGCAAAGACCACGACCAGGTATCGCGGATCAGCCGCTTCGTGGCGGCATGGCCGAGCGTGGGGCCGGTGGCGAGCCGCGCGGCGAGTGCGCCGGCCACGCCCGGCAGGTCCGCATCGTCCACCGTCTGCCAGATCAGGCCCCAGCGTTGTGCATCCTCGGCCGTGACCGGATCGCCGGTCAGCGCCAGCGCGAGTGCCCGCGCCTGCCCCACCAGGCGCGGCAGGATCCACGTGCCCCCGGAATCGGGTACCAGCCCCAGCCTGGCGAACGACAGCACGAACCGCGCCGACCGCGCTGCGACCACGATGTCGCAGGCCAGCGCGATGCTGACCCCCGCCCCCGCCGCCACGCCGTTCACCGCGCAGACCACGGGCTTGGGCATGGTCGTCAGCCGGGCGATCAACGGGGCATAATGGCGGTCGATCGACGCGCCCAGGTCGACCGCCTCCCCGTCCGGGGCGGCGCGCCGCTCCGACAGGTCCTGCCCCGCGCAGAAGCCGCGTCCCGCCCCGGTCAGCAGCACCGCGCGCACATCGTCATCGGCTTCGGCACGCTCCAATGCGGCGGCCAGCTCGGCATGCATGTCCGCCGTGAAGCTGTTCAGCCGCTCCGGCCGGTCGAGCGTGATCCGGCACAGATGGTCCTGCGTTTCCACGGCGATCGTGCGCTGCGTCATCGGCGGTGTCCCTTCCCCCTGTATCCCGCAAGGCTACGCTGCGCGGCCACGCGGCGAAAGCATGCCGGCCGCTTCGCGCGTATGTGATTTTGCCGCGCGCCATGACGTTATCCACCCGGTTTCGCGCGCCACGCCGCATGATGGCTGTGCAGGTGTGGAGAGGTCTGAATGGATACGCGAATGAACGAGCGCGACGATGCGGGAACGACGCACCGCCTCGATGCGGTGGTGGTGGGTGCCGGCTTTGGCGGGATGTACGCAGCCTATCGCCTGCGTGAGATGGGGCTGTCGTTCGTGGGGATCGAGGCGGGCGGCGACGTGGGCGGCGTATGGTATTGGAACCGCTATCCGGGCGCGCGCTGCGACCTGATGTGCGTCGATTACAGCTATTCCTTCTCCCCGGAAATCGAGCAGGAATGGACCTGGTCGGAGCAGTTCGCCGGACAGCCCGAAATCCTGGCCTATGCGAACTATGTCGCCGACCGGCTTCACCTGCGCCCGCATTTCCGCTTCGGCACCCGCGTGACCGCAGCGACATGGGATGACCATCGACGCATCTGGGTGGTGGAAACCGACGCCGGCGATACCTTGGAGGCGCGCTACTGCGTAATGGCGACCGGCCCTTTGTCGATCCCCAAGGACCCGGAGATCACCGGGCTGGACCGGTTCGCAGGCGACCTTTACCGCGCGGCGAAATGGCCGCACCACGAGGTCGACTTCGCGGGCAAGCGGGTCGGCGTGATCGGCACCGGTTCCACCGGCATCCAGATTGTGCAGGAAGTTGCCAAGGAAGCCGGCGAACTCTACGTCTTCCAGCGCACGCCCAGCTTCACCATGCCGATGCGCAACGACCCGCTCGATCCCGAATATGCCGCGGAGATCAAGCGCAACTATCCCGGCCTGCGTGCCGCCGCCTGGGCCAGCAACCTGGGCGGGGTGCGACCGTCGACCACGCGCCCCTTCTTCAGCCTGCCCCGCGCCCAGCGCGAGCAGCTGATGGAGGATGCGTGGAAGATGGGAGGCCATGCCTTTCTCGGCACCTTTTCGGACCTGCTGTTCAATCCCGAGGCGAACGAGCAGGTGGCCGAGTTCGTGCGCGGCAAGATCGGCGAGATCGTCGAGGATCCGGAAACCGCCGAGGCGCTCAAGCCGCGCGGCTACCCGATCTTCGCGCGGCGCCCATGCCTGGACACCAGCTATTACCAGTCGTTCAATCAGCCCAACGTCCATCTCGTCGACTGTCTCAAATACCCGATCCGCCGGATCACCGAAGCGGGGATCGAGACAGAACAGGGGGAGGTGGCGCTCGACGCCCTGATCCTCGCCACCGGCTATGACGGGCTGACCGGCGCGCTCACCGCCTTCCCGGTCAAGGGCCGCCACGGCCGCGAACTGCGCGACAAGTGGAAGGGCGGCGCCCATTCGTGGCTGGGGCTGATGGTGGAGGGGTTCCCGAACCTGTTCATGATCTGCGGCGCGAACGGCCCTGCGGCGCTGGCGAACATCATCTCGATCAACGAGCTGAACGTCGACTGGCTATGCGACCTACTACGCTACATGGAACGCAACGACCTCGCCACGTTCGAGCCGGACCCGGATGCGGAGGAGCGCTGGATGGAGGAAGTGCGCGCGTTGTCCGAACGGACGCTGATGTCGAAGGCGCAGACATGGTATGTCGGCGCCAACGTGGCGGGCAAGGCACAGGGCCTGACGCTGTTCACCGGCGGCTTCGCCAAATATGCCGAGCATTGCCGGGTGGCGGCGCAGAACGGCTATCCCGACCTGATGTTCGAGCGGGAGGACGCCCCCGTTCCGGCGTAAAGCCGGGCGGGGGCGGCGGCGAGCGGCGCGATACCGCCGCTCAGCCGCCACCCTCCCTCGTCAGGACCAGCGCGTCGAGCGGTTGTGCACCCTGCCCTTGCGGCATCACCTTCAGGGGGTTGATATCGACCCCGGCCAGCCGGTCGGCATTGGCGGCGGCGAAGCGCGACAGCGCCGCCAGCGTGTCCGCCAGCGCCGCCACGTCCGCCGGCTCCGCACCGCGCACCCCGCGCAGCAGGGCGGCGGCGTTCGTCTCGGCGATCATGCGATGCGCCTCGCCTACGTCGAAGGGCACCGCGCGGAAGGTGACGTCCTTCAGCACCTCGACGAAGATGCCGCCCAGCCCGAACATTACCACCGGCCCCAGCGTGGCATCGATGTGGATACCCGCGATCGTCTCCACCCCGCCCGCGATCATCGGGGCGACCAGCACGCCCTCGATCCGGGCGCCCGGCGCGGCCATCGCGGCGCGCGCGAGCAGCGTTTCGGTCGCCGCCGTCACCGCCGCCGCATCGGCGACGCCGACCATCACCCCGCCGACCTCGGTCTTGTGGGCGATGTCGGGCGAGCAGATCTTGACCACCACCGGAAAACCGATCGTGCGTGCCGCTGCCGCCGCCTCCTCGGGATTGCGTGCGAGCCGCTCGTTGGGGAAGGCGATGCCCGCCGCGCCGAGCACGGCCTTGGCGCCATGCTCGCTGAGCGGCCCGGTCGCGCGGAACGGCGCCGGCAGCGGCACCGCCGCCATCTTCGGCCGCGCGAAACTCTCGCGGAATCGTACCAGCGCGCCCAGCGCCCCGGTCAGCGCGACGCTGTCGTCGAAGACGAGGAAGCCGCGTTCTTCATAGGCGCGCACCGCCGCCGCGGGTGCGTTCATCGTCACCGCACGCAGCACGCCGCTGTTCGCCGCCGCCGCGTCCAGCGCCTCGGCCAGCCGCTCGGCATAGCTGGGCAGCGCCGGCGCGGTGCCCAGGATCGCGGCGAACATGTCATAGCCGCCGCGCTCGATCATCGTCCCGATATAGCGGCTCATCAATGGCAGATCGGTCATGGCCTGCGCGGTGGCGTCGACCGGATTGACCGGCGAGGCATAGGGGAGCAGCGCCTTCAGTTCCGCCTGCGCCTTATCGGGCATCGGCGCCACGTCCAGTGCGGCGGCATCCGCATCGTCCGCCATCTGGATGCCCAGCCCGCCGGACATGGTGAAGATGCCCAGCGTGTTGCCCGAAGGATAATGGCCCCGCGCGCAGGCATAGGCGACATCGATCTGCTCGGCGGTGCTGCGCGCGCGGTGCACGCCATATTGCCGGCATACCGCGTCGAACACCGCATCCGATCCGGCGAGTGCCGCGGTATGGCTGCCCACCGCGCGCGCGCCCACGTCGGAACGGCCGACCTTCATCATGACGATCGCGACGCCGCGTTCGCGTGCCCGCTCCAGCGCGGCGAAGAAGGTCTCCCGCCGCCGGATGCCCTCGGCATAGGCGATGACCACGCGCACGTCGTCGCGCTCCACCGTCCAGAGCAGCGCCTCCGCCAAATCGACGTCGCCCTCGTTGCCCGTGGTGATCCAGTGCCGGATGCCCAAACCGCGCGTGCGCGCGAGTTGCGCGACATGCGAGCCATAGGCGCCGCTCTGCGAGACGATCGCGACCGGGCCGGGGGTGAGGAACGCCTCGTCCAGCATGATCGAGAAGGTGCCGTAATAACCGGTCGCCGCATCCGCCGCGCCCAGGCAATTGGGGCCGAGCAGCCGCATGCCGCCGGCACGCGCGGCATCGGCGATGCGCCGCTGCTCCGCGACGCCCGCCTCCCCCATCTCCGCAAAGCCCGCCGCAAAGACGATCGCCCCCTTCACTCCCGCGGCCGCACACGCCTCCACCGCCTCCAGCGTCGCCGCCGCAGGTACCGCCAGCAGCGCAAGATCGGGCGCTGCGGGCAGCGCCGCCACCGACGCGAAGGCCGGTACGCCCTGCACCGTCACCCGCTTGGGATTGACCGGATAGATCGCCCCATCGAAGCCGCTGCGCCGCAGATAGGCCAGCGGTCGCCCGCCGATCCGCGCAGGGTCGTCCGAGGCCCCCACCAACGCGATCGAGCGCGGCGAGAAAATCGCGTCCAGGCCGCCATTCGCGCGCCCGCCATTCGCCGGTGCGTCCATCGTCTTCCCCTCCGTCATGTCTCCCGTGACGCTCTCACAGGATGCGCGCCACGGCGCGATCGTGCCGACCCGGCCCGCACCTTTCATATCCGTGATTTGGCATTCGCCACCGTGCGGCGGTATGATGCTGTCATAACAGTGGGAAAGAGGAGCGGGGCGCAGTGCAGCGGCGAGTGGTGAAATCGGCGGCGCGCACGCTGGAGGTGCTGGAACTGTTCGCCGAGCGGCGCGAACCGATGCACCTCAACGAAATCTACATCGCGCTTGGCTACCCGCAGTCCAGCACCACTAACCTGTTGAAAAGCATGGTGATTGGTGGCTATCTCAACTATAATCGCAAAAGCCGCACCTATCTGCCCACCGACAAGGTCAGCCAGCTTGGCAACTGGATCGCGGGCTATGTCCGCTCGCACAACAATTACCGCGACATGCTGCTCGAACTGCAGCGCCGCACCGACGAAACGGTCGGGCTACAGACGCAGAACGATCTCTACATCCAGTATCTCTACCTCCACGAGCCCGACCATGCGCACAAGAACGTGCCGGTGGCGGGCACCATGCGGCTGATGGTGAATTCGGCCGGCGGACGCGCGATGCTCAGCCGGATGCCGGATCGCACGATCGACAAGATCTGCCGGTACACCAACCATTATGAACTGTGCTCGCCGCGGATCAACACCACCGACTTCATGCGCGAGATCGCCTGGATCCGGCAGACCGGCTATGCCTATCTGCCCAACATGCCGACCCCGGACGTCTCGGCCATCTGCTTCCCGTTGACCGAGGATGTCAACGGCACTCCGATGGCGGTCGGGGTCGGCGGGCTGGCGGAGCGTATCTCACGCAACAAGAGCGACATCGTGTCGATCATGCGCGAGGTGATCGCGCGCTACCGCCCCGTGCCCAGCTTCACCTCGACTCCGCCGGACGCGGAGGACGGGGCCGACGACGACAGGTGATCGCGGTAGCGTTCGCGCAAGGCCGCCTTCACCACCTTGCCCGATGCGGTATGCGGCAGGTCGTCCACCACGACGATATCGTCGGGCAACCACCAGCGCGCGACATGTTGCAAGAGGTGCGCGCGCATGTCGCCGGCATCGAATGCGACGTCCGGGTGCAGCCGCACCAGCAGCAACGGACGCTCCTGCCAGCTGGGATGCGCCACGCCGACCACCGCCGCCTCCGCCACCGCCGGGTGGGCGGCCGCGGCATTCTCCAGCTCGATCGACGAGATCCATTCGCCGCCCGACTTGATGACGTCCTTTGATCGGTCGGTGATCTGAAGGAAGCCGCGTGCGTCGATACGCCCGACGTCGCCGGTGTCGAACCAGCCATCCGCGTCCACCGCATCGGCCGCGGCGCCGAAATAGCGGTCGATCACCCAATGGCCGCGCACCTTGAGCGCGCCCGTCGCGGCATCGCCGACCGGCAGGCCGCGCCCGTCCTCGTCCTCGACGCGCAGCTCGACACCAAACACGCCGCGCCCCGCCTTGGCCCGCAGGTCCAGCGCCTCCTCGGGCGGCAGGTCCCGCTGGCATCCGAGCGGACGGCAGACCGCGGCGACCGGGCTGGTCTCGGTCATTCCCCATGCCTGCATCGTCTCCACGCCCAGCAGGTCGCGGAAGCGCTGAACCAGCGCGCGCGGGGTGGAGGCACCCCCGGTGAACACGCGGTCTAGGCGGAGCGCGGCGCGCGCCTCGGGATCGGCGTTCGCTGCGATATGGTCGAGCAGCATGAACCACACCGTCGGCACGCCGAGCGAGAAGGTCACCCGCTCGTCCCTGAGCAGCGCGAGCAGCGACGCACCGTCGAGCTGGTTGCCCGGCAGCACCAGCTTCGCGCCGCACATCGCCGCGCCGAACGGCACGCCCCAGGAATTGACGTGGAACATCGGCGGCAGCAGCAGCACGGTGTCGCAGGCCGACAGCGCCATCGAATCCGCTGCGCAGATGCCGAAGGCGTGGAGCAGGATCGAGCGATGGCTGTACAGGCACCCCTTGGGGTCGCCGGTCGTGCCAGAGGTGTAGCACAGGCTGGCCGCGTCGTTCTCGTCGAGCACCGGCCATTCGGCCAGCGGCGGTGCCAGTCCGAGCAGATCGGCATAGGAGAGATAACGCACACCGCCGGGCTGGTCTGCGGGTATGTCGCCCAGCACCACCACCGTGTGGACCTCCGGCAGCAGCGGAAGGATCGGTGTGACGATCGGCAAGAGGTCCGGATCGACACACAGGATGCGTGCGCCGCCGTGCGCGGTGACGTAGCGGACCTGGTCGGCGTGCAGTCGCGGATTGACGGTGTGCAGCACCATCCCCCCCGCGCTGATCGCATAATAGAGTTCGAGATGTGCCGCCCGGTTCCACGCCAGCGTCGCCACGCGATCCCCGCGCTCCGCCCCCAGCATCGCCAGCCCCGCGGCGGCCGCGCGCGCATTGGCCGCGATGCCCGCCCAGTGGCTGCGGACCACCCCGCCGTCGGCGGCCCGCGACACGACCTCGGTCGCGCCATGCTGGCGCGCGGCGTGGTCGATCAGCGCGCCCGTGGTCAGCGGCCATTGCTGCATCCCGCCCTTCAACATGGCGCATCCGCTCCTTCGTTCGTTTGTTGGCGCGATCGTGCACCCACGCCGCCTGTGGCTGAACCACGGTTGCTGCCATGGGGGCGAGAATCGCTCCTGTGATTTGGCGCGCGACCCGCGCGTGAGGCGCCGTTCCCCGCTCCGTCCGCACCTATCCTCTGCGGACAAGCGGGAGGAACCTGGATGAGCGAGCATATCCGCTTCGTCGGCGAGCAGCGCGCACGGCTCGGTGAAAGCCCGGTATGGGACGGCGCCCACGGTCACCTGTGGTTCGTGGATTCGATCGGCGGGCGCGTCGCGGCGTGCGACGAACGCGGCATGACCCGCGCCGACTGGTCGTTCGAGGGCACGATCGGCAGCATCGGCCTTGCCGGCAACGGGCTGGTCGCCGCGATGGAGGATGGCTTCCACCGCATCGACATGAACGGCCGCGCGCGCCCGCTCGCTTATGTCGGCGGCGGGCCGACCCTGCGCTTCAACGACGGCAAGATGGACCGTGTCGGACGCTTCCTCGCCGGCCAGCTCGAACGCTCCCCCGGCCCCACCCCCACCGCCGCCCTATGGCGCCTCGACGCCAACGGCATCACGCGACTGGAGGGGGGGCTCCGGCTGGTCAATGCGATCTGCTTCTCGCCCGCCGGCGACATGCTGTATTTCGCCGACAGTCTGGAGGGCACGATCCGCATTCACGACTATGGTCTGGATGGCATGCCGGGCGTGCGGCGCGGCACGATCGATTGCCGGCCCTGGGGATCCGGTCCCGATGGCGCGACGGTGGACCGCGACGGCAATATCTGGGTGGCGCTGGTCTTGGCCCAGTGCATCGTCTGCGTCTCGCCCGATGGCCGGCTGCTGCGGCGGGTCGAGCTGCCCATTCCCTACCCCGCCTGCCCGGCGTTCGGAGGCCCGGACCTAGCGACGCTGTTCGTCACCACCATTGCCGATTCCGGCCACCGCCTGCGCAGCGACCATCCCGACGCCGGCCGCCTGATCGCGATCGAGGGGCTGGGCGTGCGAGGCGTGGCGGAGGCGTGTTGGTCATCACATGCGTGAATAGCCCGGCCCCGTCGCGGGCAGCTTTGACGGGCACACCGCGCCGCGGCGATGCGGTCGGTCAGGAGAGTGACATGAACCTCAGCTTCGATGCCGCCGATCTCGCCTTCCGCGACGAGGTCCGCGAGTTTTTCCGTGATGGCATTCCTGAGAACTGGCGGCTGCGCGTGCAGGCCGGACTGCGGCTCGATCCGGCCGAACTGATCGAATATCAACGGCGGCTGCACGCGCGCGGTTGGGCCGCCCCGACATGGCCAAAGGAATATGGCGGCACCGGCTGGACGCCGACGCAGCAATATATCTTCTGGAGCGAGGCGAGCGAGGCCGGGGCACCGCCGCAATTCCACCAGGGGCTGGAATTGATCGGCCCGATCATCTTCACCTACGGCAATGCCGCGCAGAAGGAACGCTACCTGCCCGGCATCCTGACGTGCGACGACTGGTGGTGCCAGGGCTATTCGGAGCCGGGCGCGGGCAGCGACCTGGCCGCGCTGCGCACCCGCGCGGTGCGCGACGGCGACGATTATGTGGTGAACGGCCAGAAGATGTGGACCAGCTACGCGCACGTCGCCAGCCACGTCTTCCTGCTGGCACGTACCTCGCTCGAAGAAAAGCGGCAGCAGGGCATATCGCTGATCCTCGCGCCGATGGATACGCCCGGCTTCCGCGTCGCGAAGATCCCGACGATGGACGAGAAATATCATACCAACGAACTGTTTCTCGATGACGCACGCATCCCAACAGCCAATCTCGTCGGCGAGGAGGGCAAGGGCTGGGGTTACGGCAAGGTGCTGCTCGACCGCGAGCGGATGGTGACCGCGTCCACCGCGATCTTCCTCAAGCAGACCGTGTGGGCGGTGCGCGAGGCGGCGCGGGCGCGGCGCGTCGGCACGCGCGCGCTGATCGACACGCCCGATTTCGCGGCACAGCTGGCGCAGTTCGAAATCGAGGTGATCGCGCTCCAGACGATGGTCCTTCGCCTTATCACCGATGCCGCGGGGGGCGTGGATTCCGGGCCGCGCGGATCGATGGTGAAGCTGCGCTGGTCCAGTCTCTACCAGCGCGGGATGCTGCTGTGGCTGGAGGCGCTGGGACCGGAGATGGCGCATTTCTGCGCGGAGGATGACGCCACCCTGCCGCCCGACATGCCCGCCGTTATGCAGGGGATGCTCTATTCGCGCGTCACCTCGATCTATGGGGGGTCGAGCGAGATCCAGCACAATATCGTTGCGCGCCGCGCGCTTGGGCTTTGAAAGGGTCGCGTCCATGGACTTCACCTATTCCGACGAGCAGCAGATGCTGCGCGACAGCGTCGACCGGTTCGGCGCGGAGCGCTGGAACCCGGCGAAGCGCGTGCGCTTGCTGGAGAGCGGAGACGCCGCGCAGCGCTGGCGCGAGATGGCCGAACTCGGCTGGCTGATGCTGCCGATCGCGGAAGCGGATGGCGGTCTGGGCGGCGGTGCGATCGAGGTGATGGCGGTGGCCGAGGGCTTTGGTCGTCACCTGATCGTCGATCCCTGGGTCACCTCCTGCGTGCTCGTGCCGGCGCTGCTCGCGGGTGGCGGCGACGCCGCAGGCGCGGTGCTGGCGGCGATCGCGGCGGGCGAGGCGAAAGCGGCCGCCGGGCTGATCGAGCCGCATATGGGCTATGACATCGCGGAGGTAGCCTTGCGCGCCGAACAGGGGCCGGACGGGTGGCGGCTCACCGGCGAGAAGCTGCATGTCGAGGATGGTGCGGATGCCGACTGGTTCGTCGTCTCCGCCCGCACCGCGGGCACGCCCGGCGAGCGCGACGGCATCGGCCTGTTCCTGCTGCCGCGCGATGCCGCGGGCCTGACGGTGGAACGGTTCCGCGCGGTGGATCATCACCGCCACGCCCGGCTGCGCCTGGACGGCGTGACCGGCGCGACGGCGGTCGGCCCGGTGGACCACGCACTGCCGGTGATCGAGGCGGCCGTGGACCGCGCCATCGCCGCGCATCTGGCCGAGGCGGTCGGATCGATGGAGGCCGCGACCGCCGCGACGCTCGACCATCTGCGCACCCGGCAACAGTTCGGGGTCGCGATCGGCACTTTCCAGGTGCTTCAGCACCGCATGGTCGACATGACGATCGCGTGCGAGGAAGCGCGGGCGATGGCCGCCTATGCCACGCTCCATCTCGACGCCGCGCCGGCCGAGCGCATCCGCGCGGTCGCTGCCGGCAAGACGCGCGTCGGCGATTGCGGGCTGCATGTCGGGCAGGAGGCGATCCAGCTGCACGGCGGCGTCGGCTTCAGCGACGAACTGATCGTCAGCCACCACTTCAAGCGCCAGTTGATGCTCGATCAGGCGCATGGACCGCGTCATCATCACCGCAACCGCTTCGCGGCCGCTGCCTGAGATGGACCTGACCGAACTCGCCGCGCGGGAGGCGATCCGCGGCTGCCTGTACCGTTATTGCCGCGGCGTCGACCGCGCCGACGAGGCGGCGCTCCGCTCCGCCTACTGGCCCGACGCCACCGACCGGCACGGCCCCTATCAGGGCGATGCGGAGGGGTTCGTCGTCTGGGCGATGACCGCGCTACGGCAGGCCGAACGTTCGATCCACCGCATCACCAATGTGCTGATCGCGTTCGACGATGCCGATACGGCGCGGGTGGAAAGCTGCTTCGACGCCCGTCAGCGCCAGCCCGACCCTGCGGGGCGGATGCGACAATGGGATCTCGCCGGCCGCTATCTCGATCGCTTCGAACAGCGCGGCGGCGCGTGGCGCATTGCCGACCGGCTGGTGGTGTATGACTGGGTCGAGGAGATGCCGGTGCCCCATGGCGGGGAGGCGGAACGGTTCGGCGTGCGCCAGCCGATCGGCGCGCCCTTTCCGCACGATCCGCTCTACGCCTTCCTACGGCATGAACGCGTGACCGATCCCGCCGTCGACCGCCAGCGACTGGCCGGTGACGAAGCCGGCGCGGTCGGACGCGAGCCATAGCGCCGCCTGCGCGATGTCGCCGGTTTCCGCGATGCGGCCGAGCGGATGCTGCGTGACGCGACGCGACAGCGTCTCCGGCGACAGGATCGCCTTCACCCCCTCGGTCGCGACGGTGGTCGGGGCGACCGTGTTGACGCGGATGCCGCGCGGCCCGAGTTCGACCGAGGCGGCACGGGTCAGCCCGTCCACCCCGGCCTTGATCCCTGCATAGAGCAGCGAATTGGGGCTGCCGAGCCGGCCCGCCATCGACCCGATATTGACGATCGCACCGCCCCCCCCGGCCATCGCGTCCGCCGCGGCCTGGATCCCCCACACCACACCGTCGAACCCGACCCCTGCCATGCGCGCCAACGTGTCCGGCGCTATGTCGGCGATCGGCTCGTAGCGATTCCACATCGCGTTGTTGACCATCACGTCCAGCGCGCCGAACGCCGCGACCGTCTCCGCCACCGCAGCCTGCACCGCCCCCCGATCCGATACATCGGCCCCCAGTCCGATCGCCCGTCCGCCCGCCGCGACGATCCCCCCCGCCACCGCCTGCGCCCAGTGCTGTTTGAGGTCCAGCACCGCGACCGCCGCACCCTCGGCGGAGAACAGCTCGGCGATGGCCCGCCCCAGCCCGCGCGACGCGCCGGTGACCAGCGCCACCTTGCCCTCGAGTTCGCCCGCCATCGCTCGCTCCTCTACCTTATGCAATTGCGGGCTAACAGCACGGCGCCACGCTGACACGCGACCACGAGGGGGCAACCGATCATATCGCCATGATGATATAGCCGGTTCGCGAAGACGTCCGATTGGGCGCGCGCGCAGGCGGGGCCATCATGATGCGATGAGGAACAGGACAGAACCGTGACGCAGGGCGGGCGCATCGTGATGGTGACTGGCGCGGCAGCCGGGATCGGGTTGGCGAGCGCCGTTGCCTTTGCCGGGGTGGGGGATCGGGTGATCCTTGTCGATCGGGACGGGGAAGCGGCGCGGGGCGCGGCGGCGCGGATGGGCGGCGCGGCGGTCGCGTTGCCGGTCGATGTAAGCGACGAGGAAGGCGTTCGGCGGGCCGTCGCCGCGGTCGCGCGCGATCATGGCCGTATCGATGTCCTGATCAGCAACGCCGGCGTGGTCGACCCCGCCGCCCATTCCGTGCTCGACCTGCCGCTGGACGTGCTCGACCGGCTGATCGCGGTGAACGTGGAGGGCGGCTTCCTCGTCTCGCGCGAGGTGGCACGGGTCATGGCTGCGCAAGCCGGTGGCGGCGCGATCGTGCATCTGGCGTCCGGCGCGGCGCTACGCGCGCTGCCGAACCGCGCCGCCTATAGCATGACCAAGGCCGCGATCCTCGGGCTGGTGCGCGCCACCGCGTGCGAATGGGCATCGGGGGGCATTACGGTCAACGCGGTGCTGCCCGGCTATACCGCGACCGAAATCCTGCTGGCGCTGGAAGCGCAAGGGAGGTTCGATCGCGCGCGGGCCGCCGCCGCCGTTCCGCTCGGACGCCTTGCCGACCCGGCGGACATCGCCTCGGCGATCCTGCATGTCGCGGGCGCACGCTACATGACCGGCGCCTCGCTGGTGGTGGACGGCGGCGTGGATGCGTTTGGCGGGGCGGGCGCAGCGTCCGCCGCACCGGCCCCGATCGCCCCGGATGCCGGCCCGGCGATCGTCACCGGCGGTGCGTCCGGTATCGGTGCCGCGATCGCGAAGCGATTGGCAGCCGACGGGCGAAAAGTCGTGATCCTCGACCGCGAACCGACGCCCGGCGGGATCACACTCGACATCGCCGATCATGCCGCGGTCGGGCAAGCGGTGACCGAGATCGCCGCCCGTCACGGCCCGCCGGCAATCCTTGTCAACAATGCCGGCGTCGCGGATGCGTTCGCCCCGACCGTGACCCAGGAACGCGCCGACTTCCGCCGCGTGTTCGACGTCAACGCGACCGCCGCGCTGCTCACCGCCCGCGCCGTCGCGCCGCACATGGTGGCAGCGGGCGGCGGCACGATCGTCAACCTGTCGTCGATCGCGGCGAGCGGCGGACTGCCGACGCGCAACGCCTATTGCGCGGCCAAGGCCGGGGTCACGATGCTGACCCGCAGCCTGGCGTGCGAATGGGCCGCGCACGGCATTCGCGTCAATGCGGTCGCACCCGGCTATATCGCCACCCCCGGCGTCGCCGCGCTGGAGCGCGCCGGCAAGCGCGACCTGAGCGCCGTCCGCCGCCGCATCCCCCTTGGCCGGCTCGGCACCCCGGAGGAGATCGCCGCCACCGTCGCCTGGCTCGCCTCCCCCGCTTCGGCCTATGTCACCGGGAGCGTGTGGCACGTCGATGGCGGCTGGACCGCCTATGGCGACGCCGGGCCGGCATCCGATATCCGATAACAGGAGAGAGACAATGAGCGTGATCGATCTGGAGGTCGCCGACGGCGTTGCGGTGGTGACCATGAACAACCCGCCGGTGAACGCGCAGTCGATGGAGTTCATCGAGGAGCTGACCGCCACCTTCGACACCTTCAACGATCGCGACGACGTGCGGTGCGTGGTGCTGACCGGGCGCGGCAAATGCTTTTCGGCGGGCGCGGAACTGAAGAACCGCGTCGACCTGTCCGCGCCCGGCGCCCGCTGGGCACGCAACCGCAAGGTGCGCGAGATCGGCTATTCGATCCAGGACAATGCCAAGCCGACGATCGCGGCGGTAAACGGCCCGGCATTGGGTGCGGGCATGGGGCTGGTGTCGATGTGCGACATCATCGTCGCGTCGGAGAACGCGAGCTTTGGCCTGCCCGAGATCGATGTCGGCTTGATGGGCGGCGGCAAGCACACGATGCGGTTCATCCCGCATTCGCTGGCGCGGCGGATGATGCTCACCGGCTACCGCGCCCCCGCCAGCGAACTTTACCGCCGCGGCATCATCGAGGCGTGCCTGCCCGCCGAGGAACTGATGCCCTATTGCCTCGACATGGCGCGCACGATCGCCAGGAAGAGCCCGCTGGCGGTCCGCCTCGCGAAAGACAGCATGCGCACGATCGAGAACATGACGCTGCGCGACGGCTATATCTACGAACAGGGCAATACCGCGAAGCTGGCGCAGTCACGGGACGCCGCCGAGGCGGTCGCGGCGTTCGTCGAAAAGCGCGAGCCGGTGTTCGAGGGGCGGTAACCGCCCGTCCGGCTAGCGCAACGTTTCCAGCCGCTCCCGCCACGCACCGGGGAGCGGCACCGGACGCCGCGTCGCGCGATCGACATAGACATGGGTGAACAGCGCCTCGGCCGCCGCCTCGGCGACATCCGACACGAACGCACCCAGCCGGTAGGTGACACTGGACGTGCCCAGCCGGTCGAGCATCACGCCGATCTCCACCGGCTCGGGGTAGGCGACGGAGCGGGCGTAACGGCACTGCGTCTCCACCACCAGGCCGATCGGATCGCCGTGCGCCACGTCCAGCAAACCGGCCGCGATCAGCCAGTTGTTCACGGCGGTGTCGAACCAGTGATAATAGATCGCATTGTTGACGTGCCCATAGGCATCGTTGTCGCTCCACCTCGTGACGATCGGTTGCCACCAGCGATAGGCGGTACGCGGCCGCAATGTCTCCCGTGCCATAGTCTCTCCTCCTGCCACCCTGCCCTAGCCGGGTGTATCCGGCCGAGGGAACGCGTGTCCGATCCCGGACGCAATATCCGGTGCGCGATTAAGGCAGGCCCTTGACCCGTAACGGGTTGCCGCTTGCCGCTCGTCGTTCCACCGTGCGGCGTCACGAAAAGGGATACCATCCGGCATGAAGATCGAGGCCGCCGTCCTGCGCCAGCGTGGCGCGCCGCTCCCCTATGCTGACAGCCGTCCGCTCGCCATCGAGACGCTGGAGCTGGACCCGCCGGGCAAAAGCGAGGTGCTGGTGCGGATCGCGGCGGCGGGCCTGTGCCATTCCGACCTGTCGGTCATCAACGGCGACCGGCCCCGGCCGGTGCCGATGGCGTTGGGGCATGAGGCGGCGGGGGTGGTCGAGGCGCTGGGCGAGGGCGTGGACGACCTGGCGGTCGGCGACCATGTCGTGATGGTGTTCATGCCGAGTTGCGGCCACTGCCTGCCCTGTGCCGAGGGGCGGCCGGCGCTGTGCGGCCCCGGCGCGGTGGCGAACGGGGCGGGCACGCTGCTGTCGGGCGGCACGCGGCTGCACGATGCGGACGGGGCCGTGCATCATCATCTCGGCTGTTCGGCCTTTGCCAGCCATGCAGTCGTTTCGCGGCGGTCGCTGGTCAGGATCGATGCCGACCTGCCGCTGCACGAGGCGGCGCTGTTCGGTTGCGCGGTGCTGACCGGTGTGGGCGCGGTGGTGAACACCGCCGCGGTAAAGGCGGGACAGACCGTCGCGGTCATCGGCCTGGGCGGCGTCGGGCTGGCGGCCGTGCTGGGCGCGGTGGCGGCCGGCGCAGCACAGGTGATCGCCGTCGACCTGTCGGACGACAAGCTTTCGCTCGCCCGCGAATTGGGGGCCACGGCGGTGGTGAAGGCGGGTGCGGAGGCGGTGGAGCATGTCCGCACGCTGACCAACGGCGGTTGCGACGTGGTGCTGGAAATGGCGGGTTCGGTGCGCGCCCTGGAAAGCGCGGTGGCGATGACCCGGCGCGGCGGCACCACCGTCACCGCCGGGCTCCCTCCACCCGATGCCGCCTTGCCGGTCAATGTCGTGGCACTAGTCGGCGAGGAGCGCACGCTGAAGGGCAGTTACATCGGCACCTGCGTGCCGGCGCGCGACATCCCGCGCTATGTTGCCCTTTACCGCGCCGGGCGGCTGCCGGTCGACCGGCTGGTCAGCGGCTATCTGACGCTTGCCGACATCAATCGCGGCTTCGACGATCTGCACGCCGGACGCGCGGTACGCCAGATCGTGCGGTTCGAGGCATGAGACGCGGCCGTGCCCCCGCGCCCCTGCGACCGGCACGCCGGTGGCGGAAAACGCGCTGTTGGTCGCCAACGACATACGGGTTCCCGATATGATGACGACATTTCTCCTGCGCGCCGCCCTCGTTTCGATGACGGCCCTCACCACCGCGACCGCCGCCGGGCAGACGCCGCAGGCGGCCACGCCCGCCACCACCGACGCGCTGCGCGACGCGACGGCCGGATTGCGCTGGTCGGATCGCGAGGATTTCGAACTCGCCGCGCGTGGCTTCATTGCCGGCGTGCCGGGTGACAAGATCCTGACCGACGATGGCCGCACGATCCGCGATCTGGCGGTCCAGCCGCTCTATGCGGGGGACGCGCCGCCCACCGTCAATCCCAGTCTGTGGCGCAACGCGCAGCTTCATGCGCGCTCGGGCCTCTTCAAGGTCACCGACCGCATCTATCAGGTGCGCGGCATCGAACTGGCGAACATGACGCTGGTGCTGGGCAAGACCGGTTTCATCATCGTCGACACGCTGACCACGACGCAAAGCGCCAAGGCAGCGCTGGCCTTGGCCCGCGCGCATCTGGGCGATCGGCCGGTGACCGGCGTGATCTACACGCACAGCCACGTCGATCATTATGGCGGTGCAGGCGGCGTCATCACCGAGAAGGAGGCGGAGCAACGCCACGTCCCGATCATCGCGCCGCAAGGCTTTCTGAGGGAGGTGATATCCGAAAACGTCATTGCCGGGCCGGCGATGAGCCGGCGCGCGGGCTATGCCTTCGGCCATTTGCTGCCACTCGGCCCGCAAGGCGTGGTGAGCGACGGGATCGGCCCGTCGTTCAGCCGGATCGGCACCGCAACCGGCACCGTCTCGCTGATCAAGCCGACCGTCGACATCGAACGGACCGGACAGCGGCTGACGGTGGATGGTGTCACCATCGAATTCCAGATGACGCCGGGCACCGAGGCGCCGGCGGAGATGAACATCTTCTTTCCCGAGCTGCGCGCGTTGAACATGGCGGAAAACGCCAACGGCTCGCTCCACAACATCCTGACGCTGCGCGGGGCGCAGGTGCGCGACGCCAAGGCCTGGGCCGACGGGCTGACCGAGTCGCTGGCCCGCTATGGCGACCGGACCGATGTGGTGCTCGCCTCGCATTTCTGGCCGCGATGGGGCCACGACCGGATCGTCGATTATCTGTCCGCCCACCGGGACGCGTATAAATATCTGCACGACCAGAGCGTTCGGATGATGAATCTGGGCCTGAACGGCACGGAGATCGCCGAGCGGCTGCGCCTGCCGCCGCCCCTGGCCGCACGCTGGTTCAACCGCGGTTACTACGGGAGCCTCAATCACGACACCAAAGCGGTCTATCAGCGCTATCTCGGCTGGTATGACGGCAATCCCGCCAACCTGAACCCCCTTCCCCCCGAAGAGGCGAGCAAGCGCTATGTCGCGGCCATCGGCGGCGGGGCGGCGGTGCTGGAACAGGGAAAGGCGGCGATCGCGGCCGGCGAGTATCGTTGGGCAAGCGAGCTGTTGTCCCGGCTGGTCTTTGCCGAACCGGCGAACCGCGCCGCGCAACTGGTGCTGGCGGACAGCCTGGAGCAACAGGGATATCAGGCGGAAAGTTCGATGTGGCGCAGCATCTTTCTTTCGGGGGCGAAGGAGCTGCGCGACGGAGGGGCGAAGAAGGCGGGGTTCGATTCGATCGGGGGCACGCTGCCGACGCTGCCGCTCGGATCGATCCTGGACCTGCTGGCGGTGCGGCTGGTGCCGGAGCGGGCGCTGGCGGCGCCGCAGGATTTCGACCTGGTGCTGGAGGACGGGGCGGAGGCCGAGCGGGTGGAGGTGCGCAACGGCGTTCTGGTTCACCGTCCGATCGATGTCGCCGCGGTGCGCAGCGACCATGCCGTTCGCATGTCGCGCGCCACGTTCGTTCAAGCCGTGACCGGCAAGCAGGCGCCGAGCCAGCTGGCCCGCTTCGCCACGCTGTTCGAGGCACCACCCGGCGGCTTCGGCCTGGTGACGCCCGGGCCCTGAGAGCCGGTCAACCGGCCGCGGCGATACCGCGGGTGCGCACGATGCGGATCGCGAACAGCATCAGCACGGTCGCCAGTGGCCCGAACACCGCGGCCATGACCGACAGCGAGACGTTCAACCGCTCCGCCCCCAGGACGTTGTCGGTCAATGCGCCGACCAGCACCGACCCAAAGGCGCCGCCGGTCAGGTTGACCAGCGCCATGTAGAAGCCGGTGAACAGCGCGCGCATCCGCGGCGGTGCCACCGCCACGATCAGGATGAACACGCTGGTCACCGACATGGCGGACACGAACATGTTGATCGCGGCAAAGGCCACCGCGCTGCCGCGGTCGGGCATCAGCGGTCCGGCAAAGGTGGTCACCGCCAGCGTCGCCATGCAACCCAGTGTCAGGGCGAACGGCGACAGCACCATGCCGAAGCGCCGGCCCAGCGCCCGCTGCACCGGCGCGGCGCCCAGACAACCAGCCATGCCGCCCAGGAGGAAGGCCGGGCCATAGGTCCATGCCACGTCCTGCGCGGTCATGCCGTGCGAGCGCATCAACATCGCCGGGTACCAGTTAAGCAGGCCATAATTGTTCATGCTCCAGGCAACCACCGATGTGGCGAGCAGCGTGACGAGCGCGGCGTTGGCCCGCACGAAGCGCCAGGCACCGCCATGCGCCGGCGCGGGCGCATCGGGCGATGCACGCTGCCGATCGCGCACCGTGGCGAGCAGCAGCACGGCGAGCACGACGCCGGGTATGGCGAGCAGGACGAAGACCATGCGCCATCCCTCCAGCACCCCGACCAGCGGCAGCTGCTGCGGCGGCCGCGCGGCGAGTTCGGCGAGCAGCTTGCCGCCGCCCATCATCGCCAGCCCGCCGCCGACGTACAGGCCGGTGGTGAACAGGCCGAGAGGCCGCTGCACGCGCGTGGCGTCGAACCGATCGGAAATGATGCTGACCGCGGCTGGGTTCAGCCCCGCCTCCCCCACGCCGACCAGCATCCGCGCGACGAACAGCAGCGCGAAGCCGCCGGCCAGCCCGCTGACCAGCGTCCCCGCGGACCACACGATGATGCATGCGGCAAGCACAGGCATCCGCCGTCGCCCGTCCAGCACCCGCGCGAGAAAGATGCCGCCGATCACGTAGAGCACGGCAAAGGCCGTGCCGACCACCAGACCGACCTGTTTGTCGCTCAGCGCCAGATCCGCCTTGATCGGCTCCACCAGGAAGCTGAGGATGACGCGGTCGACATAGCCGAGCACCGATACCGCGAACAGGGTCGCGACCACATACCAGTCATAACCGGTGGGCACGCCCGGCGACGCGGGTGCCGCAGGGGGCAGCTCGATCGGGATCGCCGCCACGTCAGGCCGCTCCATGGTGCGTACGCCGGTGAACCTCGACATGCGGCATCTCAACTCTCCTGTCCCGGGCGCGCGGGTTGACCCCGCTTCATCCAGCTTCGGACGATGCGCGTTTTTTGCCGCCATGGGCCAATGCCGGCAACGCGCGCTGCGAAAATCGGCATCGTGATTTCCGCGACGGCCACGCTGCTCGCGATTGATAAAGCGTCCGCCTGGGTCGCTTGTTGGGGCCAGGAGACCGCAGGAGACCGGCGCGCCGTTGGCAGCACCGGCCGGCGGCACAGGCGGATCGGCGCGCATCGACGCGCAGCGACGGGAGGATGATGTGAAGGGTTCTGCCACATTGAAGACGATGCTGCTGCTCGGGGCGGGCATGGCCGGGGTCGTCACGCCGGTTGCCGCGATGGCGCAGGAGGCACCTGCACCGCAGTCCGCACAGGCCGGCTCTCCCGAGGAAACCGAAGCCGCCGTGGAGGAACAGGGCACGTTCCGCAACCAACCGTCCGACGGTCTGGCCGACATCGTGGTCACCGCCACCAAACGCGGCGAGGCGCAGAACGTCCAGAACGTGCCCTTCGCGGTCACCGCGTTCGGCGCTGCGCAACTGGACGAACAGAATTTCCAGACGCTGCAAAGCCTGAGCTACAACATCCCCAACGTGTCACTGTCGCAGGTCGGCACGACGCCGGGCTATGCCAACTTCTCCATCCGGGGGCTCGGCATCAACAGTTCGATCCCCTCGATCGACCCAACCGTCGGCGTGTTCGTGGACGGCATGTATCTGGGCATCAGCGCGGGCGTCGTGTTCGGCAATTTCGACCTTGAGGGGCTGGAGGTGCTGCGCGGGCCGCAGGGCCTGCTGTTCGGGCGCAACGTGACCGGTGGCGCAGTGGTGCTCCGTACCACCACGCCCAGCAACACCTTCCATGCCGATGTGCGCGCGCAGGTGTCGTCCGGGCCGCAGGTACGACTGAGCGGCACCGTCACCGGGCCGATCATCAAGGACAAGGTCCAGGCCAAGCTCGCCGTCCTCTATGACAAGGACTATGGCTATTTCACCAACGAGTTCAACGGCAACAACAACCTCGGCCAGAACCGCACGCTGATCATCCGCCCCGCCCTGCGACTGACGCCGGTCGAGGACTTCGAGATGATCCTGCGCTACGAACACGGGAAATATGACGGCGACGGCGCAGTCGCGTCCAACCACGGCCTGTTCCCGCGCGACAGCTTCCGCGTACGCATCGACAATGAAGGCTTTGCGCACAATTACTGGAACATGGCCTCGGCCGAGACCAATATCGACACGGCGTTCGGCAACGGCAAGATCACCAACCTGATGGCATACCGGGCCTATAACTCCAATGTCGGCAACGAC
Organism: Sphingomonas carotinifaciens; assembly: GCF_009789535.1. NCBI lineage: Bacteria > Pseudomonadati > Pseudomonadota > Alphaproteobacteria > Sphingomonadales > Sphingomonadaceae > Sphingomonas > Sphingomonas carotinifaciens. Next base: position 59,930 of record NZ_WSUT01000001.1, read on the forward strand.
GTGGACGCCTCGCCCGAGTTGCGCTTCAACGGCAACAACAAGACGCACCAGAAGCAGATGAGCGAGGAACTGCGCTACGCCGGCACCTTCGGCCGCTTCGACGTGACGACCGGCCTCTACTTCTTCACCCAGAACCTGAACTATATCGAACAGCGTGTCCTGAACCTAGGCGCCACCACCATCGCGGGCGGGGGCCGGCAACAGCAGGAAACCTACGGCATCTTCGGGTCGGTCGACTGGCATTTCACCGACACCCTGACCCTGAACCTCGGCACGCGCTACTCGACCGAGACCAAGAAGGTGGCCGTGGCCAATCTCGTGCCCGGCGGATGCGACTATGCCGCGGAACGGTGCAACTTCACCTTTCGCGACAAGAATACGTGGGACGGCCTGACCCCGCGGATCGGCCTGCAATGGCAGCCGAGCGACCGTACCCAGCTTTACGGCTTCTGGGTGCGCGGCTTCCGCAGCGGCGGCTATAATTTCCGCAACGTCAATGCCGCCGTTGCGCCGGGACCGTTCGATGACGAGGTGCAGAGCAGCTACGAGATCGGTCTGAAACAGGATATCGGGCGTTTCCTGCGGTTCAACGTCGCAGGATTCTGGAACCAGATCGACAATGTGCAGCGCGAGATCCAGACGCCGGTCGCCGGCGTCGGCACCGCCCAGATCATCACCAATTCCGCCAATGCGCGGGTGCGCGGCGTGGAGGGCGAGGTGACGCTGCGCCCCGGCTACGGCTTCACCCTGACCGGTCAGTTCGGCTATACCGAGGGCAAATATACCGACGTCTTCTTCGACCTGAACGGCGACCGCGTCATCGACGCCAAGGACTTCGCACTGCAACTGCCGCGGCTCGCGCCATGGACCTATGGCGGGTCGGTCGCCTGGGCGCATGATTTCGACGTGGTGAACGTCGATGCGCGGGTCAGCGCCAATCACCGCGATGCCGATTGGTATAACGATCAGAACACCGGCCTGCTTCGCGCGGCCACGATGGTGGATGCCAACCTGACCCTGCGGCACGGGCCGTACAGCCTGTCGCTATATGCCACCAACCTGCTGGACGAAGCCACGTTCGGGACCGAGGCGCCATTGCCGTTCTTTGCCGGCTCCACCTTCTCCTCGCTCAACAAGGGCCGTGTGTACGGCGCGGAGATCGCGTTCAAGTTCTGATCATCCGCGACCCCGCGAAGGGGTTCGGTGCAACGTCCCCAACGGTCAGACGCCACCGACCGCGCGTTGATCCGCGTTTCAAAGGCATCAAGGAGAGCGCGGATGCGCGAAGCCGTCATCGTTTCCACCGCCCGGACCGGCATCGGGCGAGCCTATCGCGGCTGGTTCAACAACACCGACGCATCCTTCCTGTCCGCGCATGTCATGAACGCCGCGGTGGAACGCGCGGGCATCGACCCGAACAGGATCGACGATGTGTTCTGGGGCGTGGGCAACCAGTGGGGTACGACCGGCGGCAATGCCGGACGCATGGCCACATTCGCCGCCGGCTTGCCGCTGACGGTGCCCGCCGTCACGGTGGACCGGAAATGCGGTTCCGGGTTGAACGCCGTGGCGCTCGCCGCCCGGTCGATCATCGCCGGCGATATCGATGTCGCGCTTGCCGGTGGTGCCGAGGCGATCAGCCAGACGGTCACGAAGGACGCCCCGCGCGTCGTGAACCCCAGCGTCGTGGCCAACGTCCCCGCCGCCTATATCCCGATGATCGAAACGGCCGAGATCGTCGCCGAGCGCTATGGCATCACCCGCGCCGCACAGGATGCCTATGCCCTGGAGAGCCAGCAGCGGGCGGCGGCCGGGCTGGCGGCGGGTGCCTTTGCCGACGAGATCGTGCCGGTCACCGTCGAGCGGGCGATCATCGACAAGGCGGGCACCGTCACCGGCCACGAAACGGTCACCGTCTCGCACGACGAGGGGATTCGCGCGGGTACGACGCTGGAAGCACTCACCGCCCTGCCGACCGTCTGGCCAGGCGGGGCATTCAGCGGGCCGGGCCGTTACGTGACCGCCGGCAATGCAAGCCAGTTGTCCGACGGCGCCGCCGCACAGATCGTGATGGATCGATCGATGGCGGAGGCGGAGCGCTTGCCGATCCTTGGCGCGTATCGCGGTTTCCAGTCCGTGGGCTGTGCGCCCGACGAGATGGGAATCGGTCCGGTGCTGGCGATCCCCAAGCTGCTCGATCGCGCGGGATTGTCGGTCGACGACATCGGATTGTGGGAACTGAACGAGGCGTTCGCCTCGCAATGCCTGTATTGCCGCGACCGGCTCGGCATCGATCCGGCGAGGTACAACGTCAATGGCGGCGCGATCGCGGTGGGCCACCCCTTCGGCATGACCGGAAGCCGCATGGTCGGCCACGCGCTGGTCGAGGGACGCAAACGCGGGGTCCGGTGGGTGGTCGTATCGATGTGCACGGCCGGCGGCATGGGTGCCGCGGGCTTGTTCGAGATCGTTTAGTCCAGGCTGGAAGCGCCGGTCGGCCAGAGCCGGCGCCTCCCGGAAGGGCGTCCCGGCAGTTTTCAGCCGGCTCGGTCCGCGATGGTAACTGGCTTCACTGCCCGTTTAGCTCGCGAGCAGCCGGCGGGTGAAATCCTGGGCGTCGGTTGAAAGCGTCGCCAAGGCGTGATCCAGCGCCGTGCTGGCGGCCCGAAGCTCGCAGATGGCGGCGAGGTTGCCTTGTACCGAGGCACCGATCCGCTCGCTGGCATCGGACAGCGCGCCAGTCCGTTGACGCACCCGCTTGATCCGGCTGTTCAGTTCGTCGATCGACTGCGTCTGGCCACGCGACAAGGCCGCGACGCGCTCGGTCACGTCGTCCATGCCGGCGATCAGCGTGGCGAGACTCTGGGTATTCGATACGACCGCGGTGATCTGTCGTTGCATCGCCTCGATCTTCTCGTGCACATCCTGCGTCGACACACCGGTCCGGCCCGACAAGGACTTGATCTCGGCGGCCACCACCGCAAACCCATGTCCGGCCGTTCCTGCGCGCGCTGCCTCGATCGTCGCGTTGAGCGCGAGGAGATTGGTCTGCTTGGCGATGCTGTCGATCACGTCCACGACCTGCATGATCGCCACCGCCTTGACCTGGGAGCCGGCAACCGCCTCGGCCGCGCTTTGGGCATGCAGCGTGACGGACCGCGCCGCTTGCCGCGTACCCTCCACCTGACGGTCGATATGGTCGAAGGTCAGCGCAAGCGAACGGGTCGCACCACTTGCCTCCTGCATCTCGTCGGTGAAGAGCCGCGCGATCGTGTCCAGGTCCGCGGCCAGGCGCCGGTCGCCATCGGTGGCACTGCTCAGATTGGCGGCATGACGGTCCAGATGAACCATTGTTTCCTGCGCCTGATGGATCGCCCCGGAAACCTTGTCCTCGAAGGTACGCGCCAGTGCCGCCAAATCGTGCCTGCGCCTCGCTTCCGCCTCTTCGCGCGTCTGTTGAACCGCCTCGGCGCGCAACGCCTCCTGCCGCCTGGCCTCCTGGTGCAATGCCGTCGCTTCGGCCTCCAAACGCTCCGCCTCGCAGCGATGCTTGTGGAAACCCTGCAAGGCGTTGACCATGCGACCGATCTCGTCGGCACGGCGCAGGGCGGCGAAATCCGGTTCCTCGCCCCGCATCACCGCATCCGTCGCCTCCGCGATGCTGGTGATCGATCGGACGGTGGAACGGCTGACGACATAAGCCATCATGATCCCGAAGACCGCGACGATGATCGATCCGACGATGAGGAGCAGCACGGTGGTGCGGGTGGCGAAGAACACCTCGGCCGCATCCGCATCAGCGCGGCGCACGCCGGCCGCCGCCATTGCACGAACGCGCTGGTCCACCCGGCGGGCATGTTCGCGAAATGGCGCCACCATCGCCGCGCTGCTGGCAAAATCGACTTCGAGCATCGATGCGATGACGGTCACCGTCGCGCGGTAGCGATCGAGATCGGCCAGTACCGCGTTCACCGCAGCACGGTCCGCGGCATGGTCGTCGCGAAACGCGATCAGATCCCGTCGTACCACGTCCAGATCGTCGATGATGGCCGCGGACCGCTTCGCGACATCCACGTCCTGCCGGGCCGCCCGGGCCACCAGCAGACGATAGACCGAGGAGTCGACCGTCGCGAACCGCAACGCAACCGCGTTCAGGTCGCCGACGTCGCGCATGTCGCTGTGCACGATCCGCTCGATGCTGCGATCGGTCACGACCAGTGCCGCCGTGCTGAACGCGACGATGAACGCGACCAGGCCGAGCATCAGGAGCGGCGTTGCCGCAACCTTTGCGACGATAGGCCGGTCGGCCAGACGCGCGCGTTGCTCGATCCGGTCTGCCCACCCGGTCACAAAGGGCGTCCACCGCGCCAGGCTGCCGATCGCCACGGTCAAAGGCTCGTGCGGAGTCCGCCGCGCAGGCGGCGATCGGCGGGGATGGTGGACACGGCCGCGCCCCCGGCAAGGGTCAGGTTCTCTCCTGCAACGAACAGTTCCACCTGGCGGGACAAACGCAGGCCCAATCGGGCATCCACCGCCACGGCGTCATCCACCGCGAAGGACGCGACTTGCGGGAGGGGCGCCACCGGCACGAAGGCGAACTGCCGCGTGGCGGATGTGTAACGCGCGACGGCCGTGGCATACCAGCGGCTGCCATCGTCATAGCCGAGTTCGAGATTGGCCTTGTGCCGCGGCGTGGTCGATTGAGGCGACAGCGGCATGGGGGCCAGCGAGCCGAGATCGTCAAGATCCTCGCGGGTCCGGGTCCATGTATAATTGGCCCGCCAGCTGACCATCGCCTCTCGGCCGGACAGCGAAAACTCCGTGCCGTAGGTCGCGTAATCGCCCGCGGCATAGTAGCGCTGAACGATCATGGGCTGTGCCGTCAGGATCAGCTCCGTGCGCGTCGGCGCGGCCTGCACCGGTGACGCGATCGTACCGGCGGTATGCGTATAGAATGCGGTAGCCTCGGCCCGGATGGCGGCGAACCGGTAGCCATAGCCCAGTTCGCCACTCCAGGTGCGCACCGGATCGATCATGGGCGATCCGACAATGATCGCACGAAACGGTGGAGGAGCCGGTGACTCCAGTCGGAAACCGTAAGTGACCAAGGAGGGAAGCTGGTACCCGCGGCCGCCGTTGATCCTCAACAGGCCGTTTTCGCTCGTTCGCACAAGTATCGCGGCATTCAGGCTGACCCGATTGAACGCGCGGTCATAGTCGGCCGGATCGCTCACCGCCGGCAGGCTGATCGCCCCGGACTGCCGCAGCCATAGCCGATCGATCCGGGCGGCGGCAGTGACGGCGATCCGTTCTGCCGGGTGCAGATCGGCGATGACGTTGGCCGACGCCACGTTGTACGAGATGACATCGGAATATTGCGCGTCGCCGGTCAGTCGGTTGTTGCGATACTCGACACCCATGCGCAGCGTATTGTCGTGCCCCAATTGGTACAGGGCAGATGCGCGACTCACCATGGTGCGATTGGCGAGCGACAACCCTCGCGTTACTCCACCGATGCTGCCATCGGTTCCGTAATCGGCATCCAGCCAGTTGACGAAGCTGTTGAGCGACAGTCCGCCCCAGGGCGTATCATGGGTGATCGTCGCATGAACATTGCCGCTGCGATACAACTGATTAGACAGCAATTGGGTCGGCAGGAACTCCAATTGGCGCGTCGTGGCATAACCGCCGCCGATGATCGCGGCGACCGTGCCGATGTCGGCGTTGACGTCAGCGGACACATGATCGGCCTCTACGTCGACGCGGGGACGCCCCAGGATGTTTGCCGGGGTACGCCGCTCATCCTCACGCAGGCGTCCTGCAGTCAGCTTGGCACCGACGGTTTCGGTAACCGGCAGATAGAGCGATGCCGCCAGCCGGCTCATGCCGCGATTGCCCGCGGCTGCCACCGCGCGCATTTCTGCAACTTTGCCGGCCTTTCGGGTGATGATCTTTACCACGCCGCTGGCGGCATTGAATCCGAACAAGGCGCTCGCCGGGCCGCGCACCAACTCGATCTGCTGAATATCCTCGATGGCGACGCCCAGCAGGTTCCAGTTCGTCATACCGTAATGATCGAGATAGACCTGCCGTCCATCGACCAGCACCAGCAGGCGCGCGTTGAAGGTCTGCACGCCGCCACGCACCGCGACGTCGCTTTGTCCCGCGGTCCAGCGATTGACGTCGATGCCCGCATAGCTCTTCAACAGGCCCGGAACGTCACGCGCGGGGGAACGGGCGATCTGCTCGGCCGTGATGATGATGGCCGATCCCGGCAGTTCGGACGCCCGTTGCGGCTTGCCCGTCACGCTGGTGGTGACCGGCTCTCCCATCACCGCCTCAAGCGCGGGATAATCGATGACCTGCGCCGCAAGCGGAGACGTGGACGCGTATAGCGTGGCGGCCATGGCGGGAAGATAACGGATAGGCTGCACGGTCAGATCTCCTTGACCAGCATCAGGAAGGCCGAACCGAAGCGGGCCTTCACGGCACGGGCGGCTGCCCGATTGACGGTGATCTGCACGCGGGGGGCCGATTCCACCGCCACCACGCACCGCCCTGTCTGGACGCACGTCCGGTCGGACGTGATGGTCAAAACGCCTTCGCGGGTCGCGGCTGCCGAAATCGCATCATGCTCGCTTTTCAGGCCTGCCGTCACGAAGGCAAAGCGCATGCCGTGCAGATCGGCCAACGCGTTGACCGGGACCCGCCTGGTCCGGATCACGGCGCCACCGACAGGCATACCGTTCCCGATAGCTCGTTCGATCCCCGCCGCCTCGGCCAGCGACGCTGGCCGATCCGGCGCAACAATGATTGCAGCCACCACCTGCCCTGTAGGCGGAGGCAGTAGAAATGGAAGTACGCGCGCAGCAATGGGCACGTTCAACTCGGCACGCGCTGTCGCTGCCACACCAATGGCAGCAATGATGATTGCTGTCGTTGCGTATCTAATCACGTTCTACCCTCATGAGGGTGACGTAAGGAGCGGCTCATCTACAATCTGTTAAACCGCACTTCTATGAGAAGTCGGCGTCGATTGATCGAGATTAAGGATGCTGCGTCGTTGATCTGACAAATATTTGAGTTAATTCGATAATGCTGTGTTTGCGTTCTTCCGACGATCAAGGTTCATGGATGAAAAAATCTTCCATGCGTGATTTCAAAGAACCGGGTGACCGGGCCACTGGCCGCGAGAGGCTTGTACGCAATCGCTGCCCTTGTCTCGTTCGAGCACCGGAACAGCGCCCTTCCTGCACTCCCACGATCACATCGCCCTCGGAATCAGAAACGCCAACCTACCTCAACCGGCTGATCGGGCTTGGGCCGTGGCTGTTATTGTCGACAATCATGCAATGACCTGCGTGACTTGGCCTCGGCAAAACTGGCGGCGCGATCCGTCGTCGATCGGTGACCCAGCATCGGTCAGCTTCCGTCACGCGGCAGGCGTTCGCGGCGTTATGGCGGGCATCAGCAGATATCCGTCAGAACGAATATCCGAAGATCGCCATGAACGAGGCTTTCCAACGATTGTCGCCGCCCTGCGCTGCGCCCGACGCAAATTGCCCTGCCCCGACATAAGGGTCGTTCCGGCCGAGCATCATCTCCGTATAGACTTTGACTCGCTTCTGCCCCTTCGACGTCCAGACAGCGCCGATGTCGAGGCGCTCGCTGTCGTTGAAAGTCTCGTTCTCCTTGAAGAAGCGGCCGTAATTGACATAGGGGGTCACCTCTACCGGCAGCGATCCGGTATCGATGGCACGCCCCGCCTCTGCAAAGACATAGTGCCCCTTGGCGGCGATATTATAGGAAGAGTCGAAGCCGCCGACCGAGATGATGTCGTTGCGTCCGGGATTGCGTGGATCGATATCCTGCCGCGCGACCAATGCCTTGGCATGCCACGGGCCGTTGGCGGCGGTCAGGCTGGCGGCAAAGACACGCTTGCTGCCATTGCGTCGGGTGTCCGCATTGCGGATGGTGGAGAGCCATCCCGATACCGTCGCATGCAGCGTCGTGCCGTCGCGGTCCGCCAGCGTGTAGCGCACATTGCCGATCAGCATGTCACGCTCGTCATTGTTCGATCCATCGGGCACATAGGCGTCGGCCCTGACGATGTTGGTCGAGTAGCGTGACGAATCCCGGCTGATGCCGAAGCCGGCCGGGCCGGCGGAGGGGAAGAAGCCGAGCTCGATCCGGTAACTCGGCGTTTCGCGGCGATATTTTACGCCCAGATTATACACTTCCTCCATGCCATACACGAAGGCGAGATCGTTCAGGATCGACGATCCCCAATAGCGGTCGTCGAACGGCACCGGCTGCACCCCTGCGGTCAGGCTGTCCTGCTCCGTCAACCTGGCGCCCGCATAGGCGTACATCAGGAAGTTCACCTCGCCCGGATAGACATCGTAGCCGGCTGATTTGCCATAGATGAAGTTGCCGCCAAAGAAGCGGTACTGCGCGGAGCCGAAGAAGCGATCGGAGGTGTAATCCGCGGTGAGCGCAAGCGTATCGAACGACAGGTGGCTGGAAGTGCGCCGCTGCCCGGCGCTGCCGACATCATCGAAGCGCAAATCATATCGTCCGCGCAGCGTGGCGCCGATCTTCAGGCCACCTGCGGGTGGGGGCACGGGTTCGATATCGGGCTTTGTGGCGGGATCGGTGTCGGGCGCGTCCTGACCGGAGCCCGCAGCGACCGCCTGGCTTCCCTGCGGGCAGGATGCGGCGCCATCAGCGCAGATCGCGACGACGGATATGGGGGTCGGGGGTAGCCAGAGCATGCAATCTCCCTGGCCGCAGTCAACATGTGGCTGCGGTCCTTGTTCGCGTTCATCGATGCGCCTGCGTCAGGCGGTGGCGGGATCGTCCAGCCGGCGCTCACCGACGACCGACAGGCCGTAGCCGGACAGCGCGACGAGCGTGCGATGGGTATTGGTCAGCAGGATCATCCGTTCGACGCCCAGTTCGGTCAGGATCATCGCACCCACGCCGTAATCGCGCAGCTCGTCCATGTCGGATGGCGACAACGCTCCCGCGCGTGCCTTGAGCGCCATCGAGAAGCGATCGTCACGGTACCGATTGATGGCAATGACGACCCCCGCCCCCTCCTCGGCGATCATCCGCATCGAGCGTTCCAGCACGTCCATTCCCGGCCCGTCGCCCGCAAAGATGTCGGTCAGCGTCGAGATGGCGTGCATGCGGACCAGGGTCGGTGTCTCGGGATCGAGCCTGCCTTTGACCAAGGCGATCTGCTCGGTGCCCGTCGCCCGGTTGCGAAAGGTGATCGCGCGCCAATCGCCACCCCAGCGGCTGGTGAAGCTTGCCTCCGCGCGGCGCTCCACCAGATGATCGTGGCGACGTCGATAGGCGATCAGGTCACGGATCGTCCCGACCTTCAGGCCGTGACGCTGCGAAAAGCCGATCAGGTCGTCCAGCCGGGCCATCGTGCCGTCATCGTTCATGATCTCGCAGATCACGCCGGACGGGTTCAGACCCGCCAGCCGGGCGACATCGACCGCGGCTTCGGTGTGACCCGCCCGCACCAGCACCCCGCCCTCGCGCGCGATCAGCGGAAAGACATGGCCGGGCGTCACGATCTCCGCCGGGCCGTTCGCGGCGTCGATCGCCACGGCAATGGTGCGGGCGCGATCATTGGCGGAAATACCCGTCGTCACGCCGACGCGCGCCTCGATCGAGGTGGTAAAGGCGGTTTCATGCCGAGTGCCGTTCTTGGGCGACATCGGCTGCAAGCCAAGCTGGCCGATGCGATCCGCCGTCATTGCCAGGCAGATCAGCCCGCGACCATGGGTTGCCATGAAGTTGATCTTCTCGGGCGTCGCCATCTGGGCCGGGATGACCAGGTCGCCTTCATTCTCCCGGTCCTCATCATCGACCAGGATGAACATCCGGCCGTTGCGGGCCTCCTCGATGATCTCCTCGGGCGAGGACAGGAAGGCGGGGCGGGTACGAGCGAGCGCAAGGGATGCCATGCTGAGGTTCCTTATGCGGAAGTGGACGGGTTCAGCGCCGTGTGGCGACGATGGTCATCCGCTCGCGGGGGCACAGCCGCTCTTCCGCCGAGCAGCGCCAAGTAGACCCCGCCGGTGACGATCGGTGCGATCAGCCATCCGATGTCGAGCCCGCCAAGGGCCTTGGCGAGGGGGCCGGTGTAGAGGGCGGAGGTGAGGAAGGGCAGCTGTACCGCGATGCCGGCCAGATAGGCGGCGGCCGCCTTGCCGTTCAGTCTGCCGTAGATGCCGCCGTCCGCTTCGAAGAAGGAGGCGATGTCGTAGCGGCCTTTGCGGATGACGTAGAAGTCGAGGATGTTGATCGTCGCCCAGGGGGCGAGCACGACCATCAATCCGATAACGAAGCCGATGAAGCGCGGCACGAACGTGTCCGCCGACAGCGTGGCGACGGTCAGGCAACCGCCGAGGACCAGCACCGACAGCATGACGCGAGCCCGCCGCCCCGGCATCCACGACACCACGAAGGTCTGCGCCATGGTGATGAGGGACAGCACCGCGCCGTAGATGTTGAGCGCATTGTGACTGACGATGTTGAGGACGAAGAGCAGCATCAGGACCGGCCCGAGCACGCCCACCGCCTGTCCCACCTGCGTCATCGGATCGGCGTTTGCCGCGGCGCCCGCCACCGCCAGCGCGCCGAGCAGGAACGACGCGGCCGCCCCCAGCGCCGCACCGGCGAAACTCGCCAGGAACGGACCGCGCACGCCGACGCTGGGCGGCAGATAGCGGGAATAATCAGACGTGTAGCAGGCATAAGAAATGTGCCAGACCGCACCCAGGGAGAAGGTGGACAGCCAGCCGACCATGGAAAAGCCACCCCGCCACAACACGCCATCGGGCAGGGCGCCGGTCAGGCGGATGGCGGCGTAGAGCAGTCCCAGACCCATGAACCACATGCCGATGCGGTTGAGCAGGTGGATGACGTTGTAGCCGAGGATGCCGATGGCCGCCGCGGCGATCGCGCAGAGGACCGCGCCCAGGGGCAGGCCGATACCGGGGGACAGAGCGTGGACCGATCGTGCGGCCAGGACGATGTTGGAGGTGAAGAAGCCGACATAGAGCAGGGTGGCGAAGGTGACGACCAGGAGGGCGCCGTAGCGGCCGAACTGGCCGCGGCTCTGGATCATCTGCGCCAGTCCCATTTGCGGCCCTTGCGCCGAGCAGGCGCCCAGCACCGCGGCACCGACAAGATGGCCCAGGATGATCGCGGAGATGCTCCAGCCGAGCGACAGGCCGAACACTTGGATCGCCATGGCGCCGGTGACGACCGGCAAGGGTGCGATGTTGGTGGTGAACCACAAGGTGAACAGATCGCGCACCCGGCCCTGACGCTGATCCAGCGGCACGAACCCGATGCTGTTTTCCTCGATGGCGCTGCGCGTCTCGCCGCCGCCTGTCGCCTCTCCGGGGGTTGCCATGACCAGCAAATCCTCATATTCTTATGGTATACCATAGGACGGTATGCTTGATGGTCGCGGCATGCAACCCCAAAAATGGGCCGGAAACGGGCATGGCGCCGAACCAAGAGGAAAGGATCGACGGATGAAGTTCTCGCTCTTCCTGCACATGGAGCGCTACGACGAGGCGATCTCGCACCGGCAGCTCTACGAAGAACTCCTGGCCCTATGCGACCTCGCCGAAGAGGGCGGGCTCCACAAGGTGTGGATCGGCGAGCACCATGCGATGGAATACACCATCTCGCCCAACCCCATCGCCCTGCTGTCGGCGGTGGCGGAGCGGACGAAGCGAATCCGGCTGGGCGCCGGCACCTTTATCGCCCCCTTCTGGCATCCGATCCGCATGGCGGGCGAAGCGGCGATGCTCGACGTGATTTCGAACGGCCGCGCCGAAATCGGTCTGGCGCGCGGGGCGTACCAGTTCGAGTTCGATCGGATGCTGAACGGCGTCTCGGCCAATGACGGCGGCAAGTATCTGCGCGAGATGGTGCCCGTCATCCGCAAGCTATGGGAAGGCGATTATGCGCATGACGGCGAGATCTGGCAGTTCCCGGTCTCGACCAGCGTGCCCAAGCCCGTTCAATCCCCCACCCCGCCGATCTGGATCGCCGCCCGCGATCCCGATTCGCACAAGTTCGCGGTGGCGAACGGATGCAGCGTGATGGCCACGCCCCTGTTCAAGGGCGACGACGAGGTGAAGGACCTCGCGCGCAAATTCGACGAGGCATGCGCCGCCAGCCCGGACGTGGCGCGGCCCGAACTGATGATCCTGCAACATGCGCATGTCCACACCGGGGACGATGACTGGCAGCGGGCGGCCGAGGGCATCTCGTTCTTCTTCCGGGCATTCGGCGCATGGGCCGGTAACAAGAAGCCGCCGGTCAACGGCTTCCACCACGACATTCCCGACCTGAACGTCGAGAAGTTTCCCGATCTCGCGCCCGACGCGGTCCGCCGCAACATGATGGTCGGCAAGCCCGAGGACATCGTCGCCCGGCTGAAATCCTATGAGGCGATGGGCGTCGACGAATACAGCATCTGGGTCGACAACAGCCTGTCCTACGAAGAGAAGCGCCGGTCGATCCAGCTCTTCATCGACCATGTCATGCCGGCATTCGCCTGACATGACCGGCCGTGGCCCGAAAGCCTACTGGATCGCCCGGGTCGATGTGACCGACCCGGGCGCTTATGCCGAGTATATGGCGCTGGGGCCCGCCGCGTTGGTCGCGGGCGGCGGTCGCCTGCTGTCGCGCGGCGGGCGGGCGGTGGCGCTGGAGGGCCCGCCGCCTCGCGAGCGCACCGTGGTCATCGAATTCGACAGCATGGAGGCCGCGCTCGCCTGTCACGCCTCGCCCGCTTATCGTGCGGCGCGTGCCAGGCGGGAGGGCGCCGCCGAGGTCGAGATCGTCATCGTGGAAGGATTGGACGAATGAGCAGGGATCGCAGCGAGGCGTTCGAACGGGGCCTCGCCACGCGTCGCGAGGTGCTGGGCGACGCCTATGTCGACAAGGCGCTGGACGGTGCGGACGACTTCAACTGGCCGATGCAGCAGCTCACCACGGAATATTGCTGGGACCATATCTGGAACCGGCCGGGACTGGACCGGCGCAGCCGCAGCATCCTGAACCTGGGCATGATCGCGGCGCTGAACCGTGGTCATGAGTTCAAGGCGCATATCCGCGGCGCGCTGGCCAACGGGCTGACGCGCGAAGAGATTCAGGAAATCCTGTTGCAGATCGCGGTCTATGTCGGCGTGCCGGCCGGCGTCGACAGCTTCCGGCTGGCGCGAGAGGTGTTCGCGGAGATCGACGCGGCGGCGTGACGGACCTGTCCGGCCCCCGCCCAACGCGACCGCATTGGCGTGGTGCGGGGGTCGACCTACATCGCGGTGATGCAGGAACTGACCCTGACCGTTGTCGGCATCGACTTTCCCAATGCGGATGGCAGCAATCGCCGATCCGAAGCGATGATGACGCTGCCCGGCGAGCCTGTGTCGCTGAAGCCGGAGCCGAAGAACAGGCATGATGCCAACGCCATCGCCGTGATCGGATCGCGCGGCGTGCAGATCGGCTATCTTAGCGCCGAGCGAGCGCCGTTGATCGGCGCGCGGATCGGCCGCGGCGAAGAGGTGTCGGCCGTGTTCCAGGGGTTGGCCGGAGCCTGCGCCTATATCCGCGTCCGGTTTGGCGGGGGCATGCCCACCCTGCCGACAAAGGCGCCGGGCTCATCGTCGATCGACAAGCCGGTGGCTGACGACCCTGACGGTTTCTATCCCGATGACGACGGCCCGGAATGGGGCGCCTGACCCGCCGGGGTCAGCGCATGCCGAAGCCGGCGCGGCTGTTTTCGCCATTGTCCCGGCGGTCGCGTCCGGCAAGGATATTTTCCAGTTCGGCCAGGCTGTGCGGTACATCGATATGCTGCGCGCCCAGGAACAGCCGACTGCCCTCCCCTTCCGGGATCGCATGGGTCAGCTTGTCGATATCAACCAGCGCCGTGCCCGAGGGGAGCATTTCCATTTGAACGAAGCGCATCGCCGTCTCCAGAGTTGAACGCCGCGAGGGGGCTTCGCGGCTGTCGATCGGTTCAACAGAACGCATGACGCGCCGGATCGACGCGGCGGACCCATAGGCTTGCGCCCGGACGGACCGGTTCCGCGTTTGGACGATATGGAGGCGAACATGACCATCGATCCCGATCAGCAGGACGGCACCGACGACCGCGAGGCCGAGGAAATGGAGACGGTACAGGAAGAGGCCGCGGAGGAACGCGAGAATAATCGCGGCTACCAATAGGGACGGACGGTGGCGATCGGCCCGGCCGATGCGCAGGAGGCGACGCTGCGCCTGCTTTCCACGCGGTCGGCCACCGCCACCATTTGTCCCAGCGAAGTGGCCCGGATGCTGGCGGGCGACGGCGGCGACTGGCGCGCGATGATGCCCGTCGTCCATGACGGCGTGGATGGACTGGTGGCAGCGGGCACGATCCGGCTGAGCTGGAAGGCCGTACCCATGGCGCGGCGGGCCGGCCCCTATCGCATAGGATGGGTGGGTTAGTCGAACCGCCGTTCAACCCGCTGGATCCCGTTAATTTTTTGCCGGGATACCGGGTTCGCATGGCTTCTTCGTGGAACGACGGTGTGTGCGGTGCCGTTCATTGTGGAAGGACCAGGTGGTTCTTTGGGAGCGGCGATGTTGAAGCGTAGCGAGGATGGGGTGGTGGCCGGTGGAGAGGCTGCCCCGACGGCCGCGGTGGCGGCGCAGTTGCTGGCCGGGGATGCGGAGCGGGTGATGGTCGTGGCGGAGGACGAGGCGCGGGCCGAGGCGGTGGCGCGGGTGGCGTCCGCCCTGGCGCCCGAGGTGACCGTCGTCCATCTGGTGGCGAGCGATGCGCTGCCCGGCGACGCCGCGCCGGCCAGTGCCGCCAATATCGGCCAGCGGGTAGAAGCGCTGCGCCGCCTGCGCGCGGCAGAGGGCCGCATCATGCTGGTCCTGTCCGCGGAGGCGAGCGCGGTGCGCTACGCCGTGCCCGCCGCCTATGACGAGGTGCCGCCGATCTTCCGGGTCGGCGACGCGATCGACAGCGACGCGCTGCCGGCGCTGGCGAGCGACATGGGATACACCGCCGACGACCGGGTGGACGAACCCGGCGAGATCGCGGTGCGGGGCAGCGTGATCGACATCTTCCCCGCCGACCGGCTGTGCCCGGTACGGCTGGAGTTCGCCGACGGACGGATCACCGCCATCCGCAGCTATGACGCGGTGACGCAGTTGAGCCTGGACGAGATCGAGTCGGTGACGATCGGCCGGGCCAGCGAGCCGCCGCTGGGCGAAGGCGTGCCGATCACCGCACACCTGCAAGGTGCGGCGATCTTTCTGGACGCCGGTGCGGCCGGGCGCCGGGCACGTTTCCTCTCCTTGGCGACGGACGGGCGTGGCGCACAGCGATCGGCAGCCGAACTGGTCCCCGAGGCGGAATGGACCAAGGCGCTGGGCGACGCCGCAACCGTGCTGAACGTTGCGACCGAGGCGACCCCGCGCTTCGTGGAGCGGCGCGACCCCCTGCGCGCGTTTCGCCGGTTCGCCCGCGCGGCGATGAGCGAAGGACGGCTGGCGATCGCGGGATCGGCCCGCGACCTGCGCTTCCTGTCGGGGCGGATCGGTTTGCCGGCGCAGAATGCCGCGTCGCTGGACGAGGCGGCGCACGGCGACAGGGATATGGTGTCGCTGCTGTGCGCGCCCGTCGACCAGGGCATTGCGCATGATGGCCTGAGCATCGTCGCCGCGGCCGACCTGCTGGGCAGCCGGGCGCGGCTGGACGATATGGCGACGCCGACCGCCTCCGCCTTCGAGGGCGGTGCCGACCTGCGCGTCG
Source organism: Sphingomonas carotinifaciens (assembly GCF_009789535.1). Lineage (NCBI taxonomy): Bacteria > Pseudomonadati > Pseudomonadota > Alphaproteobacteria > Sphingomonadales > Sphingomonadaceae > Sphingomonas > Sphingomonas carotinifaciens. Next base: position 75,783 of record NZ_WSUT01000001.1, read on the forward strand.
GCGACCTGATCGTGCACGAGGATCACGGCATCGGCGCGGTGGCGGGGATCGAGGCGCTGGACGAGGGCACGGGTGCCGGCGACGCGATCGTGCTGGAATATGCCAAGGGGGCACGGCGGCTGGTGCCAGTGGCGGAGGCGGGGCGCATCTGGCGATACGGCGCGGACGCCGATGCGGTGACCTATGACACGCTGGACGGGGGAAGCTGGATCAAGCGCCGCGCCGGGATCGACGCGGCCATCGCGGAGAGCGCACGCGCGTTGCAGGCGCTGGCCGCCGAGCGCGATGCGCGGACCACCGATCCGATCGTGGCGGACACCGCCGCCTATGAGACGTTCGCCGCCACCTTCCCCTTTACCGAGACGCCCGATCAGACCCGCGCGATCGCCGCGGTACGCGCCGACCTGGCAAGCGGGCGGCCGATGGACCGGCTGGTCGTGGGCGACGTGGGCTATGGCAAGACCGAGGTCGCCCTGCGTGCCGCGGCGATCGTCGCGCTGGCGGGGCGGCAGGTGGCGATCGTCGCGCCGACCACGGTGCTGGTCCGCCAGCATCTGGACAGTTTCCGCAAGCGGTTCGCGGGCACCGGGCTGGAGGTCGCCGGCCTGTCGCGGCTGTCGACCCCGGCGGAGCGCAAGCGGGTCTGTGCCGGACTGGCCGACGGATCGATCGCGGTCGTGGTCGGCACCAGCGCGGTGACGGGCAAGGGCGTGACCTTCCACGATCTGGCGCTGGTCGTGATCGACGAGGAACAGCGTTTCGGGACGCGAGCCAAGGCGGGATTGCGCGATCTGGGCGCCGGCCATGTGCTGACGCTGAGCGCGACGCCGATCCCGCGCACGCTGCAATCCGCGATGGTCGGGTTGCAGGCGCTGTCGGTGATCGCGACGCCCCCGGCGCGGCGCCAGCCGATCCGGACCACCATGGGCACGTTCGAGGACGAAACGGTGCGCAAGGCGCTGCGGCGCGAACGGGCGCGCGGCGGGCAAAGCTTCGTCGTGGTGCCGCGGATCGAGGATATCGCGCCGCTTGCCGAGACGCTCGCCAGGCTGGTGCCGGAACTGGGCGTGGTGCAGGCGCATGGCAAGATGGACGCCCTGGACCTGGACGAGGCCATGTCGGGCTTTGCCGCGGGCGACGGCGACATCCTGCTGGCGACCAACATCATCGAGGCGGGGCTGGACGTGCCGCGCGCCAACACGATGATCGTCCATCATGCCGACCGCTTCGGCCTGTCGCAGCTGCACCAGCTGCGTGGCCGGGTGGGGCGTGGCGGGCGGCGCGGGCAGATCATGCTGCTGACCGCGCCTGGCGCGGAGATCGCGGATGGCACGATGAAGCGGCTGCGCGCGCTACAGGCGTTCGACCGGCTGGGCGCGGGCTTTGCGATCAGCGCCCGCGACCTGGACATGCGCGGGGCCGGCGATCTGGTGGGCGAGGAACAGGCCGGGCACATGAAGCTGATCGGGGTCGACCTGTACCAGCATCTGCTCGCCCAAGCGCTGAAGGCCGCAAGGGGGCAGGCGGCGGATCGCTGGCAGCCGGTGCTGAACCTGGGGCTGGCCGGGTCGCTGCCCGAGGCGTGGATCCCGGAAACCGATGTGCGCCTGACGCTGTACAGCCAGCTTGCCCATCTGGACGACGTGGCCGCGCTGGAGGCGTTCACCGCCGAGCTGGAGGACCGGTTCGGCGCCTTGCCCGAGGCGGCGGTGCAGTTGCTGGAGGTGGTGCGGATCGGCATCCTGGCCTGCGCGGCGGGCATCCGCCAGATCGATGCGGGGCCGACGGCCATCGCCTTCACTCCCCAGGATGCCAAGGCCAAGCCGCCAAAGCCGTTCGCCGCGTCCAAGGACCGCTGGGTGGTGCGCGAGGCGATCGCCGACCCGCTCGCCCGCGGGGAGCGCATCCGGGAACTGCTCGACGAGTTGCAGGACGCAGCCTAGTGGGGGCGGCATGACCATGACCCCCGATGCCCGCGATCGCCTCGTCCGCCGTGTGATCGCCACCGTCATGGTGCTGCTGTTCGTGGCGATCGCGGGCATGCTGGCACTGGGCGTGGCATTCTGGCGAAGCTGATCCGCTAGATTGCCAATGACTTGCAGTAGCGGATGCGATAGGCTTGCCTCCGGTTATTGTAGGAGCAGGCGGTGAGACTCTGGATGTTGGCGGCGCTGTGTTCGCTGTCTGCGGCGGGACAGGCGCATGAGGTGTGGATCGAGCGGGACGGCAATGGTCCGGCGCGCATCTATCTGGGCGAGCCGGCGGAACCCGTGCCGGCGGGCGGCGATCCGGAGTTCAAGCATCTGAAGGCGCCGCACCTGTTGCCGGCCGCCAAGGCGCCGTTGCAGCGGCGGGCTGGCTATCTGGAGGTGGCGGTGCCGGCGGGCGATGTGCGCGCCTGGGACGATGCGGTGTTCGCGCCCTGGGGCGAGGCGAATGCGCGCGAGGGCGTGGTCTATTATGCGCGCGCGGGGCGGCGTGAGGCCAAGGCCGGCCTGCCGCTGGAGCTGGCGCCGGTCGCGGCGAATGGCGACCGCTTCCGGCTGATGCGCGATGGACGCGCGGTGGCCGATACCGAGGTGACGATCATCGCGCCGGACAGGTCGGTGGTGAAGCGGACGACCGACGCCGGCGGGATGGTCGATGCCATGCCGGGCGCCAAGGGACGGTATCTGCTGGTCGCGACGGTGAAGGACGCGGGTGCGCGCGCGGCGAATGGCGAGGCGCTGAAGACGCTGTACCGGATCACGACGACCAGCTTCGTGGTGCCGTAACGGGCGAAGGGGTCGAGACATCGGGGCTCGTAGTGACGGGTCTCTCGATACGTCGTCTCGATACGCGGCTTTGCCGCTACTCGACGACTACTCGAGACGAACGGAAGGGGGGGGAGAAAGGAAATTACCTCCCTTCTGTGATCCCGCCTCTGGTAGGCGCAATTGCCCTAACGGCGCAGGCGGGTGATCGCGGCGTCGAGGGCGGAGAGGAAGCGGGAGCGGTCCTCGCGGGCAAAGGGGGGCGGGCCGCCGATGCGGTCGCCGCCGGCGCGAAGGTCGCTCATGATCGCGCGCACCGCAACCGCGCTGCCGATCGAGCTGCTGGTGAAGGGGCGGCCGTTCGGGGCGATGACCGCCCCTGCCCCCGCCTTCAGGCAGCGATCGGCCAGCAGTATGTCCGTGGTGATGACGATCGCGCCGGCATCGGTCGCCTCCGCGATCCAGTCGTCGGCCGCATCGAAGCCGTCGCCGACCACCACCCGCGCGATCAGCGGATGCGGCGGCACGCGCAGATGCGCGTTGCTGACCACCGTCACCGGCACCTCGGTGCGCCAGGCGACGCGGTAGATCTCGTCCTTCACCGGGCAGGCGTCGGCATCGACCAGAATGCGTAAGGGTTGGGCCATGCGGGCGCCATGCCACGGTGCGCGCCGCCACGCACGCTGAACATCGCGAAGCCCCGGCGGTTATGCCTTTTCGATATTGGGAAGGATCAAGAGATGAGCGATCAACGACGCGCCGGCCTGTCGCCCCTGGCCGCCGGCGGGGTGGCGGTGGGCGTGCTGGGGCTGGCCGCGCTGCTCGGCCGGCGCAATGCCCCCGACCCGTCCCACCCGCGCATCCGCCGCTGGTATCGCCGGCTGGACAAGCCCGGTTTCACGCCCCCCGATCCGGTGTTCGGCGCGGTGTGGCCGGTGCTGGAAACGCTGACCGCCGTCGGGGGATACCGACTGCTTCGCCAGCCCCCCTCCCCGGCGCGCAACACCGCGGTCGCCCTGTGGCTGGGCAACAGCGCGATGATCGGGGGGTGGACCGAGTTGTTCTTTCGCAAGCGCATGACCGGGCCGAGTGCGGTCGCGGCGGGCGCCATGGCGGTGACCACCGCCGCGCTGGCGGCGACGGCATGGCGGGTGGATCGGCCCGCCGCGGCGACGGCGGTGCCGCTGGCCGGCTGGCTGGGCTTCGCCACCGTGCTGGCCGGCGAGATCCAGCGGCGCAACCCGGACTGATCTTATGGAGGGGGCGGGAACATCCCGTGCGGCCCCGCGCTTGGGCGATCATCGTTCATTCAAAGGAAAAGCCATGTCGATCCGCACCTTTGCGACCGTTTTCGGGGTGGTCTTCCTGCTCGCCGGGGTGGCCGGGTTCATTCCCGGCCTGTCGCCCGTCCATGCGCATCCCGACCTGCACGTCACGGCCGGATCGCGGCTGGCGCTGGGCCTGTTTCCGGTCAACGTGCTCCACAATCTGGTGCATATCGCCTTTGGCGTCTGGGGTCTGGCCGCCGCACGCAGCGTGGCCGGCGCGCGCTTCTATGGCAAGGGCGTGGCGGTGATCTATGGCCTGCTGACGCTGCTGGGTCTGATCCCGGCGACGAACACGACGTTCGGGCTGGTGCCGATCTATGGCAACGACATCTGGCTGCATGCCGCACTGGCGCTGGTCGCGGCCTATTTCGGGTTCGCCCGCGCAACCCGTCGTACCGCGTAACGCTTGCGCGGGGCGGCCATCCGGTCCACGCCCCGCCAAAGACCACCACCGAGACGAGGACGACATGGCCAAGGCATATTGGGCGCAGCTGATCGAGCTGGACGAGGAGATCGAGGCCAGCAAGATCCCCGGCGCGACCGATCATGAGGATGCGGCCGACACGCTGATCACCGACTTTGTCGGTGCGATGGGCGGCGAGATCACCAGCGGCGCGGTTCGCGTGTGGCAGGAAGGCGGCCGCGAGAAGGTGTATGACTGGCGCGCCGAATTCGAACTGCCCGAGGATTTCGACGAGAATGACGATGAGGATATCGAGGTCGAGGGCGAGATCATCCTGATCGAACGAATGGGCTGAGGGTGGCGCCCCCTCCCCTGCCGGGGAGGGGCCACCCGGTTGCGCCGGCCGGCGAGACGGGCGACAAGCATCGGTAATCCCGAGGAGAACCCATGCGCCCCGCTTATGCCCTGATGTTGCTGCTGCTGCCCGCCAATGCGCCGGTGGCGATGGTGCAAACGCCGCCCACCGCCGCGACGGCGTCGCAGGATGCGGCCCTGCTGACGTTTCTGGACGCGGCGTATGATGCGCAACTGCGCCTGAGCCCGGAAGGGCAGACGCAGTTGGGGCTGAAGACCGATCAGGACCGGCTGGACGATTATACCGACGCTGCGGCACGCCGGGAACGGGCGCTGGCGGAGCGGCAACTGGCCGAGATGCGGGCGCGCTTCCGGCCCGAGCAACTGGGCGAGAGCGCGCGGGTCAGCTATCGCCTGTTCGAATATGAGGTGGAGCGCGGACGCGCGTCCTTCCCCTTCCGCAAACTGCGCTTTCCGGTGTCGACGAACGGCAGTCCGGCGGGCGCGATCCCCGTGCTGCTGATCAACAACCACAAGGTGGACACGGTCGCCGATGCGCGCGCCTATATCGCCCGGCTGCGCGATACCGAGCGGGTGATGCGCGAGGTGACCGCGCTGATGCGCGAACAGGCGGCGGCGGGGATCGTCCCGAACACGGTGAACTTCGCACCGGCGCGGGCCGATGCGCGAAAGGTGGTGACCGGGGCGCCGTTCGACAGCGGGCCCGATTCCACGCTGCTCGCCGATTTCTCCAAGAAGGTCGCAGGGCTGGATGCGCCGGGCGCCACCAAGACTGCGCTGCTGAACGAGGCGAAGGCGGCGCTGACCGGGCCGTTCCTGCGCGGCTACAACCGGTTGTTCGCGACGCTGGATGCGATCGAGCCGCTGTCCAAGGGCAATTTCGGCGCATGGAGCCTGCCGAACGGCGCGGCCTATTATGCCGACCGGCTGAAAAGCTCGACCACCACCAACCTGTCCGCCGACGAGATCCACGCGATCGGGCTGCGCCAGGTCGCCGCGATCCGGCAGGAGATGGAGGCGGTGAAGCGCGAGGTCGGCTTTGCCGGCACGCTGGAGCAGTTCTTCGACCATATTCGCACTGACCCGACGCTGAAATACGCCAATGACGAGGCGGGGCGCGAGGCTTACTTGCGCGATGCGCGCGGCGTGATCGCCACCGTGATGGCCGCCGCGCCGCGCTGGTTCAGCGTGCTGCCCAAGGCGCCGCTGGAGGTGCGCGCGGTGGAGAAATGGCGCGAGGGCACCGCCCCCACCGCCTTCTACAACCCGCCATCCGCCGACGGATCGCGGCCGGGCATCTATTACGTCAACCTGGTCGACATGAATCAGACGCAGAAGGTGCAGGTCGCCGCCATCGCCGCGCATGAGGGCGCGCCGGGCCACCATTTTCAGATCGCGCGGCAACAGGAGCTGACCGGCATCCCGAAATTCCGCAAGTTCGGCGGCTACGGCGCCTATGTCGAGGGCTGGGGCCTGTATTCGGAGCGGCTGGCGGGCGAGATGGGGGTGTACAAGGACCCCTATGCGCGCTTCGGCATGCTGTCGCTGCAAGTCTGGCGCGCGATCCGGCTGGTGCTGGATACCGGCATCCATTCCAAGCGGTGGACGCGCGAGCAGGCGATCGCCTATTTCCGGGGCAACAGCTCGGTCGCGGACAGCGACATTGCGCGCGAGGTGGACCGGTATTTCAACTGGCCGGGTCAGGCGACGAGCTACATGATCGGCCAGTTGAAGATCGCGGAACTGCGTGCGCGGGCCGAGCGTGAACTGGGCGACCGGTTCGACATTCGCGATTTCCATGAAGCCGTGCTGAGCCAGGGTGCGCTGCCGCTGGACGTGCTCGACGAACAGGTGACCCGCTACATCGCGGCCAAGCGGGGATAGGCGGCGCGCCGACGCTTGCCGCCCGCGGCCGCTTGGGCCAAGGGCGTCACGCGTTCGTAACAAAGGGCCGGCGATGGTGCAGCACTTCCTTCTGGCGGCCACCGCCTGCGCGGTGGCATCCCTGCCCGGCCCGGCCGCAGCGCAGGAGGCCCAGCCCAGCATCGCCGACCTGCAACGCCAGATCGACGAGCTGAAGGTGACGATTGCGGAGCTGAAGGCGCAGCGTGCGCCCGCGGCGCCGGCCACGCTCGCCGCGACCCCGCTAGGCCCCTCCCCTGCCCCGGTGCAGGTGGCACAGGCCCCCGCAGCGCCCCCTGCCCCGGCGGTCGAGAAGTCCGCGGAGCGTCCCCGCGCCTGGTATGACCGCCTGACCCTGCGCGGCTATACGCAATTGCGATTGAACGAGATCGTGTCGGGCGACCGCAACGCGCCGGCCGGACGGTCGCGGCTGCGATCGGTGCATGATGCCGGGATCGGCGACAACAGCAACTTCACCTTTCGCCGCATCCGCCTGATCCTGCAGGGCGATGTGTCGGACCGCATATCGCTGTATTTCCAGCCCGATTTCGCAACCAACGTCAGCAATCAGGTGGGCGGCGAACGACGCGAAGGCTTTGGCCAGCTGCGCGACGCCTATGTGGATGCGTTTCTGGACCGGGAGCGCACCTTTCGGTTGCGCTTCGGCCAGTCCAAGGTGCCGTTCGGGTGGGAAAATATGCAATCCTCGTCCAACCGGCTGACGCTGGACCGCAGCGACGGGATCAACAGCGCGGTGCCCAGCGAGCGCGACCTGGGCATCGTCGCCTATTACACGCCGCCCGCCGTCGATCGCATCTGGGACCGGCTGATCGCGGACGGGCAGAAGCTGTTCGGCAATTACGGCGCGTTCGGCATCGGTGCGTTTAACGGACAGGGCACCAACCGGACCGAGACCAATGACGGGCTGATGACGGTGGCGATGGCGACCTGGCCGTTCGAGCTTGATGCGTTGGGGCCTGCCTTTCGCGGACAGGTGCTGGAGGTGGGCGGCGCGGCACTGCGCAATCGGGTGCAGCCGGAAATCCGCCCGAGCGGGGTCAGCCCGGTTTCCTATGCCGACGAGCGGGTCGGTTTCCATGCGATCCTGTATCCGCAACCCTTTGGCCTGCAGGCCGAATGGAATTGGGGGCGCGGCCCGGAGTTCGACCCCGTGCTCGGTTCGATCGTCACCCGGCGGCTGAACGGCGGCTATGTGCAGGGCATGGCGCGGGTGCGACGCTCGCCCCTGGGGCCGTTCATGCCCTATGCGCGGTGGCAGCGTTACCGTGGCGGCTGGAAGGCGCTGACCAATGCGCCGCGGCTGGAAACCGACGAATGGGAGTTGGGTATTGAGTTCCAGCCGATCCCCCCGATCGAGCTGACGCTGGCCTGGTCGCGGATGGAGCGGCGTGAAGCCGACGAACGCCGCGACGGGCGTGCGGAGGGCAATCTGATCCGCACGCAATTGCAGTGGAATTATTGAACGATCATCTGCCTAGCCGGCGCACCAGCCGCAGGCCCAGGCTGTCCATGCCCGGATTCTGATCGGAAAAGATCCGGCCGTGGCTGAAATGCTCCCAGGCCAGTTCGGCCGCCCAGCGATCGCCGATCCGGACGCCCAGCGCGGCATTGGGATTGAACAGGATGCGCGACCCCCAGGAGGTCCGTTCGATATAGGTTTCGTACCGCCGGCCGGCCTCGCGTGCGGACAGGCCGGGGGCAAAGGGATCGGGCGTGAAGCGGTATCCGTCATGGATGGTCACGCCGAGGCCGAACTGGCCATAGACGCGCCCGCGCAGGACATGCTGGCGCCATTCGGCCCCCAGGCTGGCGAAACTGGTGCGACCGCCGGTGTTGATCTGCGCCTTGGCGGTCAGCCGCGGCTTTAGCGGGCCGTGGACCGGCGCGCTGCGATAGCCGATCTGGATGTCGACGGTGCCGTCCTCTTCGTCCCCCTCGTAGATCTGACCGGGGGGCGCGGCAGGAAAGACCAACCGGCCGCCCAGCGGGTGGAAGTTGGAGCTATGATCGAACAGGCCGAGGGTCACCTCCGGCTTCTGCCATGACGGGGACTCCCCCTCCCCTTCCCTGCCCTGTGCGGCCAGCGGCGTGCCCGTCAGGACGGACGCCGCGCCGAGCAGCGCCACCAGACGGCCGGACCTGTGCACGCGTCGTTTCACGGCGCCGCGAGCCATTCCGCAAACGCGGGTCATCATTTTATGCAAAGACCTTCCCCCACCGTATTACGGCGTCAACGCAAGTGCTTTCTGACAGCGCTTCTTCGTGACACCGGCTATACTTCCAACGCTATCTTTTAGTCGTCGGTCGTATTTTGGACAATGCCAATATTGATGCCATACCGACGGGCGTAAAATCAGAAATATGTCAGGTAAGAACTTCGTATCTTCGAAATATCTACTTCGAAGGTCTTGCACTTTGCGACGGCGCGCTTCCGACCGCGCCTTGGGCCCGGCTTTGCAGCAGGGCGGTCGTGGCGTCGCGGCTGGCGGGCCGGGCGAACAGATAACCCTGCCCCAGCACCGCGCCCATCGCGTGCAGGGCGCGCGCCTGTGCCTCGGTTTCGATGCCCTCGGCCACCAGCCGGATATCCAGCTTGCGGGCGATGCCGATCAGGGCCTCGACGATGGCGATGCTGGGAGCATGGGTGTCCAGCCGCTCGACAAAGGATCGGTCGATCTTGATCACGTCGACCGGCACCGACAGCAGGTGCGTCAGCGAGGCATAACCGGTGCCGAAATCGTCCAGCGCAATGCGCAGGCCACGGCCCCGCAATCTTGCCAGCTCACGGGCGACGATGCCGCCGTCATTGTCCATGTAGACGGATTCGGTGACCTCCAGGATGACGTGGCGCAGCGGTACGCCTTCGCGTTCGAAGGCGGTGGCCAGGATCGTGTTCAGGGCGCCGCCATGGATGTCGGCGGAGGACACGTTGATCCCGACATGCTGGAACGGAATGCCCATCGCCAGCCAGTCGCGCACATCGGCCGCGACCAGCGCGATCATCCGCTCGGTCAGGGCCGCGGCGATGTGAATATCGATCGTCGCCTCGTGAAAGGCCGAGGCGGAGACGATGTTGTTGCCGATGCGCATCCGGCACAGCGCCTCCAGACCGACGACCTCTCGCGTGTCGAGGCGGACGATGGGCTGGTAAAAGGCCTCGATGCGGTCCTCGCGCAGGGCAGCATCGACGTCGCGGATCGCGTCCAGCCGGCTGGTCATGCGGGTGCCAAGCCCCGGCCAGTAGCGGACAAAGCCCCCCCGCCCCGTCTCCTTTGCGTGATACAGCGCGAAATCGGCATTCTGGCGCACGCGTTCGGTGCTGCGGTCGCCGTGCGCGACCACGGCCGCGCCGATCGTCGCGCGCGGCACGACGATCTGCCCGCCGCAATCGGCGGGATGGGCAAGCGCGCTCAGGATGTGCTGCGCACTCTGCTCCAGATCGCGCAACATGGCCGGCGTACGGAGCAGCACGGCAAATTCGTCTCCGCCGACACGGAATACGCGCTCCCCTCCCGTTGCACCGGCGATACGGTGGGCAGCACAGGTCAGCAGACAATCGCCTGCGCTATGACCGAGCGTGTCGTTCACGACCTTCAGATTGTCGAGATCGACGAGAAACAGCGCCCAGGCGCCCGGCGTCGCGCAGTCGAGGGCCGCAAGTGCGGTGTTGAAGGCAGCACGATTGCCGAGGCCGGTCAGGGCGTCGGTGGAGGCGCGGCGCTCCCGGTCCTCCACCCGCTGGTGACGCTCGATCGCGATGGTGCCCAGATGAAGACAGTGGCGCACGATTGCCTGCTCCATCGGGGTCGGACCGCGCGGCTCGCGATAGTAGAAGGCGAATGTCCCGATCGCCCGCCCGCGTGCGTCGAGGATCGGGGACGACCAGCAGGCGCGGTAGCCGAGCGGCAGCACCAGATGGCGATAGCGAGCCCAGCGAGGGTCGCTGGCGATATCGGTGACGATGACCGGCTGGCGCAGATAGGCGGCCGTGCCGCACGAGCCGACATCGGGACCGGCCGCGATACCGTCCAGCATGGCCGAATAGGCGGGCGGCAGGCTGGGTGCGGCGAGTGGGTGCAGCCGCCCTTCCCCGTCGACCAGAAGGACCGAGCATAGGGCGTCAGGCGCTTCCTTCTCCACTTCCAGACACAGCCGCGTCATGGTCGTATCGAGACGCTCGCCGGTGGCGATCATCTCCAGGATAATGTTCTGAAGATGCAGCATTGGCGTTCTCTATCAAGCACCGTCCCCCTGCCATTAGTACGATAATCGACGCCGAAGTCGTTAAAGACCCGATCTGGGTTCGACTATTTCGGGGCGGGTATGTTGGCCTGCATCTTTTTACAGGTCGTGGGCTGTCGCTTTCTTTGTGCTGTTGAGCGGAGAAGCCGTCGCCGCAGACATTGCAGCCGTTTCCAATACCGTGTCAGCTTATCTAATACAGTATAACATATTATATCTGACGTTCGAAGGTGTCTCGGGATGTGGCGTCAGCGAACGTGCCTTGGGTATGATACATCCCGATACTGTTACACGGCCCGGCTTGGGCGGTGGCTGTGCTCGATCCTGTCAAACGTGGAGCCAGACGCCCTTCGGGGGATAACGACTGAGGTCGTCCCGCCATCGGCGTCGGACTTTCTCTCTCCTCTCAAAATCATATCTATACCATCAAGCTTAGACGGTTTGATTCTAGGTTAGAAGGTTAAGAAGAGGCCGGGCCGCCATTAATCGGCATGAGTCCGCGATTCGCGATGGGCGCGCTGTTCCCAAAATATCGTTCTTGCGTTCCCGATAGTTCGTTCGGGCGTTCCGGATATATCGTCCTATCGTTCCTGAAATGCCGTCAGCCGTTCCCGATGTGTCGAGAACCCAGATCAATCGTAAAAATCGGACGCGAGATTGAATCAGTTTTTGCGGGATCGTGAGCGGGGACGTTCAAATCGGTGGCCCAAGATTTTGCTGCGTCGTAGCCTCGCGGTCATAACCGATACATCGGGAACGCTTGGATCTTGCCGCTACAAGCGAGAGCAGTGCAGAGCCGTTCGAATAAGGTAATAAATTCCTGCTTAATTTTCCGCCTGTGCTTCAGGCGGAGGTTCGATTTTACCGGGGGCTTTCCCTGTCAAAGCGCGGCAGGTCTGAGTTCGGTCCGGGCACAGGAAGGCGGCACAACGTGATGAAACGGTATGCCCGATGGTTTTCGCCGCTCAAGGCTCGACTTGCTAACATCTCGGGATAGGTCGCTTCGGGAAGCAGAGTGGTGCCGACCCGATGAGCGTTGATAAGCAACGCATGGGCATCGACCATTTCAGCATGTGAGCCACTGTCGGGAGGTGATGCAGGAATCAGGGCGTCAGGCTTGCGACATAATTCGAGCAAGACGCGTGGGGGGCAAGGTTGCCACGTGTCGGCATTCAGGGTGTGGAACCGCAACCGATACTTGGGCCGGGCGTAGTCGACCACGGCTGCATTGCGTAGCCAGTACCGAATTGATGGCAACGGTAGCCGGGTCCTATATGACCGTTTGGATCGGGGGAGTGGTGCAAATGGCTCATCAAACCCGACTGGCCCTGTGCGAGCGGGCTTGATTTCAGCGGCCTAACAGATGCCGGTTCTTGGCATCAAAGCGCCGGACATAACCGATAAAAGCGTTCTGATAGCTTACCGGGGTGCGGGCGGGATCGGCCTGAACCCATGTGCGAAATTCGGCGTGAAGCGTCTGATAGTCCCAGCCGGGGCACTCGGCGCGCAGGGTCGCCAGTGTCGCTTCGGTGATTTCGCCGAAGGTGGTGCGCGTGGAAAGGCTCTTGATGCTGCGCCTGATCATCGCGGCGGCGTCGACGGCAGGCTCTGCGACATCCAGCGCTGTTTCGGGTTGCGGAGCAGGGGAGGGGGCGCGCGGCGACGGTTTGGCCGTAGGGCGCGTATCGCTGCTGTCACGCCTGCGCATGCGCAGATTGGGTTCGCGCTTGCCCTCCACCTGCTCGATCGTCAGCGCGTAGCCGGGCAGCTCGTTGCGGTCGGCAATCCGCGCGATCTCGAATTTGAAGCGCCGATATTGGCCCTCTGCGCCAGATTTCTCGAACAAGGTCGGCATGGAAATGGCGAATCCCGCCTCGCCTGCTCCTCCGGCATGCTTGCGGGCAACCTTGTAGAGCCATCGCTCACGACCGCCGGAGATATCAAAATAGGCGCGGTCGATCGACAGGACACCGCCCGTCATCATCACGCCCTCCCAGAACCAGTTGGAAAGCTCGATGGTCATGCCGCGCGACCGCTCGGTTTTTTCATCGACCAACTGCGTCCAACCGTCGAGCCAGCTGAACGTGGCCTCACGGCGATTTTCGGCGCGGATGTTGGTCTTGACCGTGGTGGCGACCAGCCGGTCCAAGGCCTGTCCGAGCAGTTCATAGGCGCGCCCGGTCGGCTGCCGGCCGATGGCGCGCAACAGGTCATAGGGCATCAGATGCAGCTTGCGTGGGACGTCGTTGATGCCGCGCCTCGCCATGTCTGCGAGCATACTGGCGCAATAGATCAGGATGTCGGCATCCCAGATCGTCGCCATCCCATAATCGGGATTGGCGGAGACATGGACCCATAACTTGCCGTCGGGCGAGCGGTAATCGATCGGCTTCACGCGTTTGGACTTGGCGAGGCTGAAGAAGGGCCGCTCCATCATCTCGCGCTGATCGCGCAGCGGCATGTCTGCCAGATAGGGGAGGAACATGTCGAATTGCTCCGACGATCCTTCCCTGCGTTGCCCCCGCGTCATGGCGTGTTTCCCCGGGGAAACATCATTGATGTATCCCACGCCCGCTGCGCTCAAGATGATCGAGAAGATTGCGCACCGCGTCGACGACCGTCTCGGTATCGGCGCCGGAGCCAGCGTGCAGGCGGATCGTGACCCCCTGACGGTTCTCGGACTGGAGCGACAAGATCGTCCTGCCATATGCATTGGTGTAGCGATATCGCTCGACCGGCTCCGTCACGCTGCCGAATGAGGGCGCTTCCATCAGGCGCCGCATCACCTCTGCCGCGGCATATGGGATCAGCCCGCGCCGGTGACGATCGGCCTGCTCCTCGACCAGCCGTTTCGCAACACCAGTCACCTGCGAGCGGTGCGTATCTAGCAACTGCGCCAAGGCATAGGCGGGCTTCAATTGAATATCGGCGGGAGAGGCAAAGGCGGCAACCACGCCATCAGGGATCGCCGCAACCTTCAACATCTTCGAAAGCCAGCCCTTCGACAATTTCAGCCGTTCCGCCATGCGGGTTTGATGATTGCCATAGTGCGTTCGCAGTGCCTCCGCATAGTTGCGCGCGCGTTCAAGATCGGACACGTCCTTGCGCGCACGGTTCTCGATATCAGCGAGCCGAAACGCGGCCTCGTCGTCCAGGTTAGCGACCTGGGCGACAAACTGCATATCCGGGTAACTGTTTGCGCGTAGCCAGCGCACCGACCAGTGGCGACGCGTGCCGGCGATCACCTCATATTCATGCTCCGGGTCTCCTTCGATCCGGCGTACGACGGCAGGTACTTTCTGGCCGCCCTCCGCGATCAAAGAGTCGATCAATTCGCGACAGTTTTCTTCCGACAGATGCGCATAGCTACGGGCATTACCGGGCCAGATGCGTACGCGAGCGGGGTCGAGCAGCAACTGGGTTACTTGGCGAACCTCGCCACTTGCCACGCGGGCGAGCGCCGACTCACGACCGAGCAAAGTGGTACCGCGTGCGCGTTCGACGGCACGTTCCGGAGGGGCAGGGGGCGGTTCGACATTGGCGACCGCTTCATCCTCGGCCAGCAACGCTGCGAGGTAATCGGATTGCTTACGCGCCATGGAACACCTTTAAATCAGAACATATCACGAACATGTACAAAATAGACCATTCATGCCGCGGCATGGATGACGGCCTCCTCGCTCGCCGCCTCGACGCGGCCCCAGCTTTGGCGGACGAGCTGCTCGACCTGCCGCATCGCCTCATCCAGATTGGCGCGGCATCGCTTGTGGGTCTTGGGCGTGCCGATTGGCTTGTCGAGTTCATAGACCGTCATCATGCGCATCGCCGCATGACTGATCTCTGCGGACTCGAGGATCGGAACCGGGAGCAGGGCCGGCCCGAAGCTCTGTTCCATGATCGCGCGTACCATCGCGTGGCTGGGGTCATTCGCGTCATATTTGGAGCAGATCAGCCGGACGAACTGGTAATCCACCTCGATCCCGGCGTCGGTGAGCTGATGAAGGACCTGATCCATCATCGACAGGAATTGCACCGTCGAGCAGAAATCGGGAGTGGTCGCTGCCAATGGGACCAGCAAGGCATTAGCCGCCTGCATGACGGCCAGGCTGATGGTGCCGAGCGCGGGCGGTGGGTCAAGCAGGACCACATCGTAATTGCGGGCCAGTTCCGACAAGCCGCGCTTCAACTTGCGGAAGCGCGCCGCCAACACCGACCCGCCATCGCTGCCCGCCGCCGCAAGTTCATACTCGACGTCGAAAAGCTCGAGATTGGACGGGATGAGGTCGACATTGGGCCAGGGTGTCGGCCGGATCGCATAGGCGAGGTCGGTCTGCGTCGGATCGATCGACAAATAAGGATAAAGCGTTTCGTCCCGCTTGATATTGAAATGCGGATTGAAGCCGAACAGGGTCGTGGTCGTCGCCTGGCTGTCGCAATCGACCACCAGCACGCGGTATCCTTGCACCGCGAAATAATGCGCAAGATGCGTGGTTACCGTCGACTTGCCGACGCCGCCCTTGAAATTCTGTACCGCGATGATGGCGGGAATATCGAGCGGAGCGCGTACTGGGGAAGCGCCCAGCACGTCACGCATGTGGAGCAGCTCCTGCACGCTGTAGCCGATCCGCCGCCCGTTTTCAGAGGCAGGCGCTGGGGGCAGGCGGCCATCTTCCTCCGCCATGCGAATGCGGTTGGTCGAACAACCGAGCAGATGCGCCGCTTCCGCTATGCCGAAGCGGACGTTGAGCCCCTTGCGACTCTCGGGCAGGAAGGCCTTACGCCGGAGGCGCTCGATCATTCGCTCGCCGGCACCAGCCAGATCGCCGATCTGGTTCACCACTGATTGCATGATAGCTGCCCAAGCCTGTTTTGAATATTATCCGGCAAACTGATGACGGAAAACATTCAAACACACAAGCGCTGCAAGGCAGACCTTGTTGTGAAACGCGGTGAGGGGCACAGGTTGCTGCGATAACAAGAAGATGGTGGACATTGCCGATGCTCTCCCTGTTGCTGATCGCCGCTGCCGCGCAAGGCGCCAGCCCCCCCGCCGCCATGGCGGACAGTGCGGAGATCCGCACGGCGATAGCGCAGATGGCCGCCGAAATGCGGGAAGGGCAGGGGTTTCATTATCGACCGCTGCTGCGTGACGGCCGGACGGTGGCCGCGCTCGAATATTGGACGGCACCCGGGCGGCCGGCGATGCATCCAACCGAGGCCGAATATGCCGTGGTGATCGAAGGCGCCGGTACACTGGTCTCGGGAGGGACGATGGTCGACGCCCGCGAGACAAGACCGGGGTTGGTGGAAGGCGGGCGGATCGAAGGGGGCGCGACGCGTGACCTGCGCCCCGGTGATGTTATCCTGGTACCGGCGGGTGTTCCGCATTGGTTTGGCGTCACCGGCGGCAAGCTGGTGTTGCTCGGTATGAAGCTGCCGCCGTCCGCAAATGACGTTGACGGTCGGTAGATATCGGATTGCCGCAAGGGATGCGGCGTTTGGCTATGGAAGCGCAATCAGGTTATTGTCGTAAAAACGCCGGTTTCGGATCAGCACGATAGGCTGTCGGGCGGTTCAATTTTGCGGATACCGGTGGCGTAGATGGATGTTGCATTCGTAGATCAGCCGTGCCGGCGTCTCCGCCGTTCCGCCTTTACAGTGCCATGTCCGACTCGATCGAACCAAACCTGATCGACACTTGATCCTCCAGCGGCCTGAAGACCAGTTCATAGGTATCTGTGTCAGCTGCGCAGTGTGAGATGGCAATAAAGGGATACGCGTTGAGCACGGCGCAACGGTCTCATTGCTGGTCCCGGGCAATGTGGCTGATCGCCCGGACGGGTACGGATAACCGCCTGTTCGTGGATGGACGTCTCTGGGTGTTGCGCCTTGGCGAATCCCGGCGCAATTTGCCGCAACGATACGGCAAGCCGTAAGACGGCGCACTGGCGCTTCAGCCGTGCCCCCCGCACGACCGCTTTGCGAGCCGCTACGACCGCCGAACCGTCCACTTCATCTGTTTCGCCCACCTTGCCGCGCCTGGTTCTAACGGAGCGGAACTGGGCGAGGCCTAGCTAAGATCAAGGCTGCCGTTTTTATCACAGACCGGCGATCCCCGTGAGCAACGGAGCAATTATTAACCGAACAAGCTAGGTCGCTAAAAACAGTAGTGATAATGCAATATTATGGTAACAACGAGGCGCTATCAGATGGTCGATGTTCCAGTCGTGATGGACGTACTGGATTATTCGGACGATGGTTCGAGCGGTTCCTGTCCAAACCGCATGCTCAGTAGGCCGATCGTAAGGCTCGGCTCGCCGCTGGCCTTCGCGACCCCGGCGCGCCGCACCGAACGGGACGATCCCGCACGGCAGCATTGAGGACGGCACGCTGCGCATCGACCGTCTCACGGTCGCGGGGGGGGGGGGGAATTGACGCTCGACCTTAATCGTCGCCTGCCGCCCGTTCGCATCAGACCTGCTGCTCAAAGTCGATGTCGCGCTCGGCTCCACCGATGGCTACACCCATCCGCGCACCGCCATACTGTGCGGCGACTGGATCGGCTCGCTCAACGTCCCTGCTCACCGAGGGGGGAACCTCGGCCTGCGCAAGATGGCAGACGCTTGTGACACCCACGACTACTGGCAACTCTCCCGCCTCGCAGGCCGGCATGTCGAAAGCGAGGTGATCGACGGAGCGATGCCCGCTGTCGTCGCCGAAGGCAACCTGCTGATGGCGAGCCTGGGGCATGGGCGCCACCGCGTCCGCCGATGATCGGTTCTATCCCGCCGCCCGGCGAGGCGATGAACACGGTCAATGCCCGTTACGGGAAAGACCACGGCATCAAGGCCTACACCCACGTCAACGACAGGTTCGTGCCACTTTCATCGCGCGCCATCCCCGCGACCGTCGGCGAGGCGCCCTATTCTGCTCGAGGGGCTGACGATGAATGAGGCGGGGCGGCGGATAGAGGAGCAATGTGCCGACGCCGACGAATTCACCAACCTTCTGATCGTGATCAGTGCCATGCTTGGCTACCGCTTCGTGCTGCGCATCTGCGCCCTGCCGTCCAAGCGCCGGTACGTCTTCGACCCCGCCGCACGCCGGCAGAACTGCGCCCGCTGATGGGCGGCAAGGCGCGCTAGTCCCTGATCGTGTCCAACTGTCCCGACCTGTTCCGCTGCGCCACCACTGTGAGTGCAGGGTCGGTCGTGGCGAGCCGCATCCTGCGCAAGCTCGCCGCCTATCCGCGTCAGAAAGACCCGGCTCCCGCGCTGCACGAGGTCGACCGGATCGAACGCACCCTGTTCATCATCGAGTGGATCCTCGAGACCGGGATGCAGCGCCGTGTTCATGTCGGTCTCACAAGGGCGAAGCGCATCACGCGCTTAAAAACGCCCTGCGCATCGGCCGTCAGGGTGAGATCCGCGACCGCACCGTCGAGGCTTAGCATGACCGGAACCGATCCCAAGTTGCTTAATTCGTGCTTTCGCGTACGAAATCCGAATATTCCCTGACGAGCCTGACCGGCGATCGTCGGTTCCGCGGCCGACGAGCTTGGGGGACGCACCGTTCAAGCATCGATACGCGACGCCGCCAAGTGCACGTCAAGCAAGTGTTCCACGGCCTCAAACAATGGTGCGAGCATCGTAACATTCGCGCGGCGTCTGTCGTCGGGATCCGATCCGCGGCCGATATAGCCAAGTGCCTCGAGATGCTCGATATGGCGCAACGCCGTCGCGGTCGATCCGCCGCTCAGTTTGCCGAGTTGTGAGACGGGAGAAATGCCGATGCTCGCGGAGGCGCGACGTAGAGCTCCAACATTATGTACCAGCTCAGGTCGCAGAAGCGGACGCCGTTGAAGCAGACGGTTCGCCGGCATCGACCGGTCAGAAGCGCCTGGCGTCCCACAGGCGGCGATCGTCCAGGTCAGTCTGGGAATAAGGGCGGAAACCAGCGTGTCTCTGACCCCTTGCGCGGCAGCGGACGACGATGTCGATCAATTCGTCTTCTTCAGGTGTAACCATGCGCTGCCTGCTGGCCGACAAGGGCTACGATGCTGACCGGCTGCGCGGCTGATTGCGCAAGGCGGGGGGCGTCCCCGTCATTCCCGGCTGATCCGCTATGACAAGGACCGCTACCGCCCCCGTCACCTCAGCACGAACGCCTTCTGCCCCTCAAGGCGTTTTGCCGCGTCGCAACCCGCTCCGACAAGCTCGCCGCCAACTTCCTTCCAGGGGTGGCCCTCGCAACAGTCCTAGCCTTGTGGCTTTGGATAAGTCCGATCCCTGGTATAGCAGAAATGTCACAATTGTGCGCCAACACGGTAAGTTTGTTAGTAATTGATTGTAAGAAAAATGGTCATGTAATTGAACTACATAGAATTTTTCAACAATACCAAAACGAGTCCTCTCGCCTTGACCAATTGATAATAATAATGCGACCTTCCGTTCAGCGGCGCACCACGAGGCTCCGCAACAGGGAGTGGGGACATTATGCGTTTTACTAGTAGCACCTCCGTGCTCGCAGTTGTCGCGGTTATGAGCAGTATTTCGCCAGCTTTTGGACAGAGCGCCGATCAGGAAGCTTCGCAGACTACGACAGAAGACCAGGATGAGGCTGCGAACACACGCAGCGCCATTATCTCAGGTCGCACCGGTTCATCCGGCAGTGGCACAGATATCATCGTGACGGGGACGCGTATTCAGCGCCCGAACAACAAGTCCGCCGCTCCGATCGTTACGGTCACCGCCAATGATATCCAGGCTCAGGGCGCGACCACAATTGAGGAAGTGCTGAACCGACTGCCGCAGGTGCAGCAAAATTCCGAACAAAATTTCAGCGATTCCACCGGCCGTCAACGTATCAAGTTGCGCACGCTGGGCTACGAGCGAACGCTCAGTCTTATCGACGGTTTGCGCTTTGGTCTGCCGAACACGATTGATGTCGGCATCATCCCAAACTCCCTGGTCGAGCGGATCGACGTACTAAGCGGTGGTGCTTCGTCGGTCTATGGATCGGATGCCGTTGCCGGCGTGGTAAACTTCATTCTGAAGAAGAATTTCGAAGGTATCCGCGCGGATGCGCAGTACAGCTTCTTCAACCATAACAATCGTGAAAACGCGATTACGGACGCAGCGCGGCGCGCCAATCTGTCGGTGCCATTGGGCATGACCAATGACGGAGGACGATCGGACGTTTCCGTAGCGGCCGGCGTTAACCTTTTTGACAAGCGCGTCAATATCACCGGCTTCGTAAACTATCGCCATTCGGACTTTTTGCGGATTGGCGATCGTTCGCATGCAGTTTGTGAAGTCACGCAGCCGACCAACACGTCGCCGCTGTCCTGTAATCCATCGACCTTCCTCGCTGCCGGCGTGATCATTCCCCGTACCGGTCCGCGCGCGAACCAAACCCTCGTCAACGATCCCAGCGGTAGCGGTCGGCTCGTTCCCTATGGTTCCGTTCCTGGCACTTCGGGGAGCCCCTATGACGATTGGGCATTCCAGCGCGAGTTCAACCGCATCAACGTCGGGGGCTTCCTGACCGCGAAGCTGGCAGAGGATATGGAACTCTACGGAAACGGTCTCTACTATCGCGATCGGTCGAGTAGCCCAATCCTCAACCGTTTCCTGGCGTCCGTTCAATTGGCCCCAGGCACGCCGTATCAGATCGGTTGCAACAATCCGTTTTTGTCCGCCTCTCAAGCGGCCGACCTTGGTTGCCCCTCGCTTGGAAGTTCGACGATCGTACCTCTGGATGTGCGCTACCGGTTCGATGGCATCGGTCCGCTTCAGATTCGCTCGGTGAACCAGCAATATCGCTTTGTCGCCGGGATCCGTGGGCGCACGGAGGATGGAATCTGGTCGTACGACCTTGCTGGCATGTTGTCGCAAGGCAAGATCAACACGAACTTCGGAACACCTGTTTCGGATCGTCTCCGCAACGAGCGCTCGATAGACGTGGTAAGTGTTAACGGCGTGCCGACCTGCCGCTCGGTCGTCAACGGCACTGATCCATCCTGCATACCGTTCAACCCCTTCATCCCGTACAACAATAACCGTGCTGCGTACGACTACATCTACGGTAATACCGCCGCACCGAATCAGGTCACGGACTCACGGATGCGGCAGGTCGTGGGCACGATCAGCGGAGATCTTACCAATTTTGGCATCAAGTCGCCATGGGCCGATCAAGGCGTCGCTGTCGCACTAGGAATCGAATACCGTGATGAGTTGCTTGACGTAAATGGCAACGACACCTTCAATGCGCAGCAGCAGTCAACCAATGGTCGATTCACTCAGAATATCCTCGAGTCGAACATTGAGGTGCAGTTGCCAATCGCGGATCAGCGTCCTTGGGCTGATCAGCTTCAGATCAATGGCGGCTATCGCATATCCAGATATAATCGCCTGGAAGGCTATTTTAATACATGGAAGGTAGAAGGGATATGGGGGCCGATCCGCGACATCACTTTCCGAGGTTCTATCAATAGGGCTCAACGTGCACCTGATGTCGGTTCCGCCCAAGGGGCTGCCAACATCTTCTTCAATCAAGGCTTCTATAATGATCCATGTGCATCGCGGGTGAATCCGGCGAATACCGGTGGCCCTCGTCTTGCGCCGGAGGCGACCCTTGCACAATGCCGCAACACTGGCTTGCCTGATAACTTGTATGGCAGCGACACACTCGATTGTGCCGGAGCCTGCACAGTGCGTAATGGCGGCTTCAACCTCGTACCGGAAACCGCCTATACCAAGACGTTCGGTGTTGTGCTGCGCCCAAGCTTTGTTCCTGGCCTCACCATATCGATCGATCGCTTTCTGATCGATCTTCAGGATCAATTGATTTTCCTGCAGCCACAAAACCTTATCGAACAGTGCCTCAGAACAGGAAACGACTTCTTTTGTCGTGGCATCGTGCGCAACCCCGGCACATTTACGCTGAATAGCGCGCCGGAAGGTGAACCGGCAGCTGGATGGGTAGTCCGTGGATCTTCAAACGGGTTCAAGGAGCAATCCTATGGCTGGGACTTCCAGGGCCAGTACAATCTTGGTCTAGGGTCGGCTGGCCGCCTCGATTTCGGCTTCAACGGTACGCTCACTACCCGGGTGGGTGCACAAGAAGCCCCGACTGTCACGCCGCGCAACTGCGTAGGCTATTACGGTCGAACCTGCGGTGAAAGCCTGCCACGCTGGGCGCATCAATTGCGTACGACGTGGAGTTCGCCTGATCGAGTGGCCAGCGTCTCGGTCAATTGGCGTCATCGTGGTCCGATGCCCCTTGATGTCTACGCACCTACCGATACTGGCATTCCTGCTGCATCTCCGAACGCACGCCGTGATCAATATCCCCAGATCGGATCATTCAACTGGTTTGATCTTGGCTTCACGTTCGACGTCAGCAAGCAGATGACATTCCGACTGACTGCGAACAATATCCTCGATCGTGACCCGCCAATTGTACCTGATAGCCGTTCGGTCATCGGCCTGCTGCGATCGAATAGCATCATGGGCTACGATCTTCTCGGCCGGCAGATCGTTGCGAGCGTGTCGTTGCGGATGTAGGATTTGCTTGATCCACTCGGAGCAAGGCTTCGGGTGGATCGTCCATGATCGACATTCATACGTATTTGAAGGTTCCACAACTTGGACGGCTTACGTCAAAGCCGTCATTTTTTGAGAGCACTCAGCTAAACGGCATGAGGAGCAGGTACATGAGGTTTAGGGCGAGCGCGCTACGTGCAGCAGCGTCATCGACGATCGCGGTGTCTCTCATTCTTCCCGTAACACTACCGGCACAAAAGAGGCATGATAGGGTCGCGGACGCGGTAGCGGTTGATCTCGCCAATCCGCTAATAGGCACCGCCTCCAGCTACGAGCTGTCCTACGGCAACACCTATCCGGCGGTAGCAGTGCCTTTCGGGATGAACTTCTGGAGTCCTGTTACGGGCAAGATGGGAAATGGCTGGAGCTATACCTATGACGCTCACAAGCTGAGCGGCATTAAGCAGACGCACCAGCCAAGCCCGTGGATGAACGACTATGCCGCGTTCGAGATCATGGCGATGACCGGACCGCTCCGCCTCAAGCAGCAGGATCGTGCATCTTGGTTCAGCCACAAGGCCGAATCCGCTAAGGCTTACGCCTATCAGGTCTATTTCGCCGACTATGATGTGACCGCGGAGGTGACGCCGACCGCACGCGCGGCGCAGTTCCGCTTTACCTTTCCCGACAGCGATGACGCGCATATCTTGCTCGATGCCTATGACGAAGGTTCGATGGTCAGCGTCGATGCACGCCGCCGACGGATCACAGGCTATGTCCGCAACAACTCTGGAGGCGTGCCAGTAAACTTCCGCAACTGGTTCGTGCTCGAATTCGATCGTCCCTTTACTATCAGTCGGACCTGGGACGAGAATTGGCAGCTCCGTGACGGCGGGACGAAGGCGGGTGCGACCAGCGAAGGCACACATGTCGGCGCCGTCGTCAGCTTCAAGACCAGAAAGGGCGAGCAGGTCGGCATCAAGGTCGCTTCCTCCTTCATCAGCCTGGAACAGGCAGAGCGCAATCTGGCAACCGAGATTGGCGCCGATAGCTATGATCGCACAAGAGCCAAGGCGAAGGCGACGTGGGAGCGTGAGTTCGCCCGTGTTCAGGTCAGCGATCCCGACCTCGACAATCGACGGACCTTCTATTCGGCCTTTTACCGCATGATGCTTTTTCCGCGTATGTTCCATGAAATCGACGCGCGCGGAGGCCAGATTCATTACAGCCCCTATGACGGTAAGGTGCACCCCGGACCGATGTTCACCGACAACGGCTTTTGGGACACATGGCGGGCGGTGTTTCCCTTCTTTGCACTGATGTATCCCGAGCTTGATGGGCAGATCATGCAGGGGCTGGTCAACACCTACAAGGAGGGCGGCTGGCTGCCTGAATGGGCAAGTCCAGGGTATCGTAACGTCATGATCGGGTCGAACTCGGCCAACATCATCGCCGACGCCTACCTCAACGGCGTTCGCGGTTTCGACGTCGAGACGCTGTATGAAGCGATGGTCAAGAACGCGACCACCTCGCAGGGCCGTCCCAAGGACGATCGGGGCCATACCCTGACCGCGGTCGGACGCGAGGGGGTCGAATATTATAACCGTCTGGGCTACGTGCCATATGATGCCGGCATCAACGAGAATGCCGCACGAACACTCGAATACGCCACAGCCGATTTCTCTCTGTCACGCCTCGCTGCCGCGCTCGGCAAGACGCAGGATGCGAAGAAGTACGCCACACAAGCCCAGAACTACCGCAAGCTCTATGACGCCAGCTCAGGCTGGATGCGGGGGCGCAATCAAGACGGCAGCTGGGCGACGCCGTTCAACCCGTTCAAATGGGGCGATGCGTTTACCGAGGGCAATGCGCTTCACTATAGCTGGTCGGTAATGCAGGATGTGCAAGGGCTTGCCGATCTAATGGGCGGACGCGAGAAGTTCGTGCAGAAGCTGGATAGCATCTTTACCATGCCGCCGCTCTTTGACGACAGCTACTATGGCCAGACGATCCATGAGATACGCGAGATGCAGATCGTTGACATGGGGCAATATGCGCACGGCAACCAGCCAATCCAGCACATGATCTATCTCTACGATTGGGTCGGAGCGCCGTGGAAAGCCCAATATCATGTCC
Organism: Sphingomonas carotinifaciens; assembly: GCF_009789535.1. Taxonomy (NCBI): domain Bacteria; kingdom Pseudomonadati; phylum Pseudomonadota; class Alphaproteobacteria; order Sphingomonadales; family Sphingomonadaceae; genus Sphingomonas; species Sphingomonas carotinifaciens. The sequence goes on from NZ_WSUT01000001.1 coordinate 100,489, forward strand.
GCGAGGTGATGAGGCGCCTCTACTCGTCGGCGCCCGACGGTTATCCAGGCGACGAGGACAACGGCCAGACCAGCGCCTGGTACGTCTTCTCGGCGATGGGCTTCTACCCGGTGGCGCCTACGATGGGAGAGTACGCGATCGGCAGTCCGCTGTTTCGAAGCATGCGGCTCGTCATGCCCAACGGTAAGACCTTGACGATCGAGGCGGAAAACAACGCACCCAAGAATGTCTACATTCAGTCGGTCACTTTCAACGATCGAGCATATGATAAGACGTTCCTGACGCGCGAGGCGCTGCAGGCGGGCGGCACGCTGAGGTTCGTGATGGGACCGACCCCTTCGCATTGGGGGGCATCGCCATCGGCAGTGCCGTTCTCGATGAGCGCCCCCCGTTGAATAGAGCTGGCCAGGTTTGTCTGCACAGGCTCGCGGCATGGACAAGTGGATTGCCGCTGGTTGATCATGCCGCTGCGAGTAGCGGCTGGTCGAGATATATCCGGTCGGGCGTGCGGCCGCCAAGCGCGGCATGCGGCCTGACGGCATTGTACAAGGCCGTGTATCCGCCGATGCCGGCGCGGGCTTCGGGGACCGAAGCGCAGGCGTTGAGGTAGACTACTTCGTATTTCACCGAGCGCTAAAGGCGCTCCACGAACATGTTGTCGCGCCAGTAGCCTTTGCCGTCCATGCTGATGACGGTCTTCTCGCACAGGAGGACGGCGGTGAACGCGGTGCTGGTGAACTGCGAGCTCTCATCGCTGTTGAAGATCGCCGGTCTGCCGCAGTGGGCTGGTGCTTCCTGCAGCGCCTCGATACGGAAGTCGGCACCCAGCGAGATCGACACCCGCCACGCCAGTATGCGCCGGGTGAACCAGTCCATGACGGCGACGAGATAGACGACGGCGCGCGTCATCGGGAGGTATGTTATGTCCCGTCGCCCAGACCTGCTTGGGCCTCGTCACCGCCAGATTGCGCAGCAGGTGCGAACAGACATTATGCCCCGGTGCCGGCCCCGACGTGTTCGCGCGGCGGTAGAGCGCCTCCAGCCTCATCCGCGTCATCAGCGTTGCGACATGCAGCCGGCCGATCTCTACGCCTTCGCCTCGCAGATCATATCGACGCACGTCAGACGCGACCAGGCGGTGTTGCAGTTGCGCGGATGCTCGGCGAACTGAATGGCCTCTTGGACTTCGCTCAGGACAGGATTGTCAGTCAGGATCGTGTTGATGCGATAAGATACAGCCTTCAGCAGGTGTTCGAGGGACGTCCACGCGGTGTTCACCTGCAGAATCCACGACTGCAAGGCGTAGAGGCAATCGTCGAGCGGTAGCGATGTATGGCGTCGGGACGCCACAACCATTGCTTCCCCGGCTTCCGTCAGTGTCGTAGAATGAGGAGCCTTCGACCAAGTCTTTCAGATCCTCCACGGTTGCGCGCTTGCCCCACTTCACGGCTCAGCGTCGTGAGCGAAGCCTGCCATCGCTGTATCGCCGCCCGGACGGCGTGCGTGGTCGTGGCGCTCCCCTGACGTACCTGTCCCATAGGATTTCCTTCCATTTGAACGAAAGGATCACACCCTCAAATTGTGGGATCAGACACCCAGCCGAGCCCGGAGCTTTACGTGTATCAATTGTCACCAACCGGCTGAAAACCGGAATTAGAGTTCGTGAGAGTAGATCGGAAACGAAAGCGCGACGCGTAGCCCGGCGGGTTGACGATTCTCGATTTGCAAGGAACCGCCGCAGGCAGTGATCGCACGGTGTGCGATAGCGAGACCCAGCCCATATCCAGTCCCAGCGGTCCCACGCACGAATGGTTGTAGGACGTCGGCAATAGGCAGATTGACGATGCCTGGTCCCTGATCTTCAATTGTCATCATCCACCGACCTTGATCTTCCGCAAGAACAACTTTCACCTCTTGGTTCGTTTGCGAGAATTTTAGGGCATTTCGCAGGATATTCTCTATGGCGCGGTGGATCAACTCGCCGCTGCCGCGCGTAAGACAGCCTGCCGGACCAAGAACGGGCATGACTACGCTCACGCCGACACCGCGATCAAATGCTTCGAATGCCGCGTCGGCTATCACCAATTGGAGAATAGCCGCGAGGTCGAACACTTCTGTATCTTGATGACCGCTTCCGCTTTCAAGTCTCGCAAGCGTCAAGAGTTCGCCGACGAGCCTGTCGATCCTGTCCGTTTCAGCCTCTATCCGGTCAAGAGAGGCTTCGAGCCGCGAAGGGTTACGGCGAAGCAGGTTGCCGGCCAAGCGCATCCGAGCAAGCGGAGATCGTACTTCGTGGGACACGTCGTGCAGCAACCGATCGCGTAGTTCGACCAATGCCTGCAAGCGACTGGCCATGGCATCGAAATCGCGGGCCAGATCGGCGATTTCGTTGCGCTGCCTTCCCATCGACGGAACGAGCCGAGTGTCCAGCTTGCCGAGCGCGAGTTGCTCGAAGCCAAGTCGCAGTCGCGTAATCGACCGCGCCAAATAATTGGCTAGCATCATGCTGAACGCCAAGCCGACTGCGAGATCGACGAACAGATGTTTAGGCGGATAGAACATGTCGGTGATGGCCGACCACCAAGTCAACGGGATGCGATTCGGTGGATGCCGATACCGTAGGCAATATCCCTCCACGCTGACCGCCAGGTCTTCTTTGACGTTGAATGGGTCACATTGCCGGCCCGGCGCCTGCGGTTTGATGCTCACCAGTTTACGAGCTTCTGCTGGCCAAGCGTCGATCTTGCGTCGTGCGGAAGCCGCGCCTTCGGCGCGAACCGTATCGGCAACGTTGCTCAATATGCTCTGGCCGAGCATGAAATTGGCATAGGCCGTTTGGGCCGGCTCGGGTGGCCGAAACCAGATGATTGACGACGCAGCGCTCAGGGCAACGAAGGCGACCACATAGCTCAGCCAGATTTTCCAAAAGAGGCGGTGCTTCATCGGGCGATTGCTAGACGGTACCCAACGCCCCGGATGGTTTCGATATCCGCTTCGCCTCTGCTCGAACGCTTCAGCTTCAAGCGGAGATTGCTGATGTGGACGTCGACACTTCGATCATAGGGTTGGCGCTCGCGACCGAGAACGGTCAGCGAAAGATCGTCCTTGGTCAGAACCGCGGTTTCAGCGGCAAGCAGCATGGCGAGCATGTTGAATTCGGTAGCCGTGAGGTCAAGGCTAGTGTCGCCCCATGATGCTTCTCGCCTGTCGGACGCCAGCGTCAGTTGCCCAGCGGCGAGTTCCGGCAACCTTGCCTGACCCCGCGACCGGTGCGGCTCTACGCGGCGGAAGACGGCGCGCAGGCGGGCGACGAGTTCGCGTGGATGATAGGGTTTCGCGACATAATCGTCGGCACCGACCTCTAGCCCAATGATGCGGTCGAAATGGTCCCCCCGCGCAGTCAGCATGATCACCGGTATGTCACTGGATAGCCGAATACGGCGAAGCGTCTCGATCCCGGTCATGCCAGGCATCATGATGTCAAGAACGACCGCGGCAAAGCGTCCGGACAACGCAAGCGTCAGGCCACTTTCACCGTCTACCGCTGTCGCGACATTGAATCCTTCCGGAACAAGGTATTCGGCTAGCATGTGGCTCAATTCAGCGTCGTCGTCGATCAGGAGGATGTGTTGCATGGCTGATCCTAAACGGGATGCAGGTGTATAGCCGCGAAGGACCATGGGCAGCGTCTTTACAGAAAATTTTCACTTCGCTGACGGAAACCTTACACCCTCTTCGTAGACGCATCGCTAACCTCGGCAGCCGTGCTGAACAATCATCACGCCATGCCAAGGCGCGTTTGCCATATAAGTCGCGAAATAACGGCGCGCCACGCCCTGCGCGGTGATCGCTATCATACGACGCGGGCGGTTCGCTCCTCGATAGGGCGCCGACGTCACCTCCAAGTGTTCGCACTTTCCCTATTCTAGGACAGGACCATGCCAGAGGCTCATTCCCGAATTTCCCTTGTTCCACGCCTCACCGGCATCGATGCAGCGCGCGGTATCGCGGTGATCGGTATGTATTTGCAGCATTTCGGTGACTCTCTTCCGGTTAGCGCCATCGTTTCGGGCAATACGACGCTGCTGTTCGTTTTGTGCGGCGGGATCGCCTACAGCCTGATGGCACAGCGCTCCGGCTTCACGGGGGCGCCGCAGGATTTCCGCACCCGGATGTTGGGCCGGGCCGTCTTCATCGACCTGCTCGGCTATCTCCTGATCATGCTGAACACGTCCTTCGGCGTCATCCTGCCGGCTTACGCGGTGCTGTTCGTGGCGGCATTGGTCTTGGTCGGCCGATCGACGCGGACGCTTGTGATTTCGGCGGTGCTGCTTCTGTTCTTCGCACCGCCCGCCATGCTGCTCGGTCTAAGCCTGCTCGGCAAGACGCGTCTGCTCGCCGACATCGCCGGGGGGCCGCTGTCTGGTCTGGCGCTGGCGCCTGCGTTCGTTGTGGGTATGATCATCGGTCGTCTCGATCTCAACGCGGTGCGGACGGCAGGTTGGCTGGCTGTGCCCGGTGCGGTGATCTTCGCGGTCATGTGGTGGTTTAACGGAGCGGTGTTGCCCGGCTTCGCCAAGGGTTTCGAGGCGTGGCTTGTCACTCTGATGGACACGTCGATGACGCCCGAGGCGGCAATGGCGGCTGAGCAGATGAAGCAGTTTGCGCCCTGGCCGAACAATACCGATCCTGCGCCCTGGCAGATGCTGTTCGCGTCCGCGCCGCACACGGCCTCCACGTTTCAGACGCTGACAGGCCTGAGTCTTTCACTCGCCGTGGTTGGCATTTGCCTTGCGGCGGCACAACATTTCCGGTCGGCGTTGCTGCCGTTCTCTACCATTGGCCGGGTACCGCTGACGATGTACGCTGCGCAGTTCGTCGTCGCCTGGGGGCTGGCGCTGGGCGGAGTCGAGCTTACCCAAGTAGCGATCCCCGGTCGCACGATCATCATCATAGTGGGGGCAATTGCACTGGGCATGGCGGTCTGGGCGCTCCGCCTGAACGTGTTGGAGCGCGCAATGCGTCACGTGGATCGTGCTCTTGGCGTCGACAAGAAGAGCATTTGACGACGCCCCGGAAATTGGGGTGCTATTTCGCCAAACAAGAAAGATATCACTGCATTATATTTACCACCATTATAGATAACTAAAGCGGGTGCTCTAATAAAATTAGATATTAACAGGAAAAACCGTAATAATAGATTTCGGTAATTACAAAGCCTGTTAAATGCGTAATTAAATATAAGACATATAACTGCGAGAAGATGCGCGGCGATTTGCGGACGTCGGAGCAGCTCCATAGAAGTAGCAGGGAACGTAAAACTACTTTGGGGAGACAATAGATGTGTTGGATGAAAACATCTCTTGTGGCTGTCGCCGTCATGACGTGCGTGCAGCAAGTCGACGCGCAAACCGTTACGCGGTACGAGTTCGATGTACCGCGGGGTCCACGCGACGAAGTCGTGCGTGAAATCGCCCGGATTGGCGGCTCGATCGTCTCGCTCTCGCACCCGGATGCACCGGGTCTCTCGGAAGCGACCGGTCGGATCAAAGGCAATTTCACGCTCGCCGAAGCGTTGGAGAAGGCGCTTGCAGGGTCAGAGTGGTATGTGGCGGCGGCGGGCAACGACCAAGTCCGCATCGCACGCACTGGTGAGAACTCGTCCGACATCATTGTCACGGCCTTCCGGGGCAAGTTGCGCAAGGAGGATTCCAGCCTGCTGACGCGCTCCGACACCCCCCTCAAGCAAACGCCGGGTACGGTGGTGTCGGTCAGCCAAGCGGTGCTGGCATCGCAGAACGTGACGTCGCTGGAGGAAGCGCTGCGCAACCTGCCCGGCATCAGCTTCACGCCAGGGCCGCCATTCCTGCTTTCCTCCCGCGCAGGCGTCACGAACGGAACGTCGTTCACCAACGGACTACGCAACGCCAGCCGGGCCGGGCCATCGCCGGTGGTGGACGCTGCCGCGATCGAGGTCCTGAAGGGCCCGTCATCGGTGCTGAGCGGCACGGCCGTTGCGGGTGGCTTGCTCAACATCGTACCCAAGCTGGCGACGGGTGTGTCGCCCGATGAAATCAGCATCGGTGGCGGCACCTACGGCTATGTACGCGGCAGCGCCGACGTCGGTGGCGCGATCTCCGAGGAAGATCGGCTATATTGGCGTTTTGTCGGCCTGTCGGAATTCGCGCGGCAGAAAAATCAGGGCGGCGATGAGCCGTCGACGAAATCCGGGACGTTCCTGCTCGGTTACCGAAACGATGGGTGGAAGATCGATTCCATCACGCAATACTACAACACTCGGTCACCTTTCTCGCGGCGTTACGTCAACGATACCTCGCAGGACAGGATCATTGACGTCGACGATTATTTTAGCCGCGACACATATTATCAGAACGAGTCGATCGCTCAGCAGCTTCAGCTCGAGAGAAATCTGGTAGCCGGCAACAATTTTGAATTGCGTATGCGCGCACGCGGACGCTATCAAAGGGCCAACGAGAGTTTTACCAATATCAATTGCCTGTTCGGTTGTATCGGTGATGTTCCGGTGCTGGTTACGGCTTATCGCGGCAAGTCGGATCAATATAGCGGATCGGCCGATTTTTACGCGAAGCTCGTTACCGGACGTCTTGAGCAGCAACTTATCGTGGCATTCGACTATGCCGGAGCTAAGGGGACGAACTTCGACGTTTCCGACTTTGGGTTCGGCCTGCCCGCGCCCTCGCCACTGGCGATACCGACCGCGTCGACTCCTGGCGTCCTGCTCTCGCAGAGTCGCCGCCGCGACTATGGTGTTGTCGTGCAGGACCAGATCAACTGGGGCCGCTTCCACGCGCTCCTGAGCCTGCGGCAGACCTGGTTCCACGAGCGGCTTACGAACGACGATCCCCTGCTTGTTCCCGTCGAAACGAATGTATCCAAGCTCCTGCCAACAGGCGGCGTGGTCTTCGACGCTACCAAATGGGCATCAATCTATTACAGCTACCAGAAGGGGATCACGCCGCCGCAGCAGTTCGCGCGTCAAGCCAATGGCGACCTGTTGCCGCCGGCCATCACGACGGGTCATGAAGTGGGCGCAAAGTTCGAGCTGTTCAACAGCCGAATGTCGATCACTGCCAATTACTTCCGATCTACCACGAGCAACCAGCCACTTCCAAATCCCGCAAATCCGCTGATCTTCATCCCCGTCGAAGGCCGGCAGGTTGACGGTTTCGAACTGGCGCAGGTCGGTCGGATTACGCCAACGCTCTTCCTACAGAGCGGCTTCGTCTACACCCGGCCGAAGACCGAGGTGTCGCGGATCGGTCAGCCCAAATATGTTGCCAATGCCTGGCTCCTCAAGACCGTGGGCCTCGGCGACAAGCGGTCGCTCGATCTCGGCTTCGGTGCGAATTACCAAAGCAAGGCCGGCATTCTGTTCGACGATTTCATAACCGGCGCGCGAAGCTATCCCCGGGTCGCGGTCGATTATCTGCGGTTCGATGCCGCGATCGGAATTACCTCAGGGCCGCTCAAGCTGAACCTGACGGTCGACAACATCTTCGACCGCCTGAACCTCTACAATCCCTCAGTCGCCGACAGCCTCGCCCGAGCCCCAGGACGGGATGTGCGTCTGGTGCTCACTCTCGCTTTGCCTGGAGCTCGTTAAATGACTGTCAGCGTTTCCGACATCGGCGCCGAACGCGTCGTTAGGACCGAGCGTCCCAAGGAATATGTTGGGCGCAACGTCTGGGGAGATATCCTCCAGATATTTCGTATCGTCTTCCTGCACCTCAAGTCCGATCCGCTTCGCGGCGGGCTTCTTTGGATCTACGCCTTCGGATCATCAACCGTGTCGTCGTGGCTCGGCATGCAGTTCATGATGCGGAATGCTGACACGACCAACGGTCTGGTCGCAGGGGACTACAATGCGGTGGTCGCGGCGCTCACCGGCACCGCGACTATCCTTGCGGGCATGCTGATCCTCGCCGTGGTCAACACCACGATGACGTTCACGCTGCGCATCCGCATCCGGACATTCATCGCAAATCACCTGATGGATGGCTGGCTGTTGAAGCGCGGACTCTATGCGGCTGACGAGAGCATGCGCATCGATCATCCCGAACAGCGCGTTCAGGAGGATTCCTACAGCTTCGCGCTGCTCGTCACTGACATCCTGCCGATGATCGCGGGCGCGCTCACATCCTTCTACCTTTATTCGGGCGCGTTGTGGGCGTTGCAGACGCCCTTCACCCTGCCGATGCCGGACGGATCGCAAGTGTCGATTCCGCATTCGCTGTATTTCGCGGCATTGCTGTCCGCCGGCCTGCTTACCCTGCTCGCGCATCTGATCGGCCGCGTGCTCACGCGCCTCGAAGTGGTGCGGCAGCGGCTCGAAGCGGGCTTCCGCCACGATCTTGGTCAGGCGCGCGAATATGCCGAGCAGATCGCGCTCAGTAACGGCCAGCGGATCGAGCGGGCGCGTGCCGGGCAAAATTTCCGCCTGATCCAGAAGAACTGGACGCCCTACACCTTCGCCAACGCCTTCCTGGCGGCGATCCAGATGTCGTCGACTTATTTCGCCATGCTGGTCCCGACCGTTCTGCTGTTTCCGCTGGTGCTGCGCGGCACGATGAAGCTCGGCGACCTGCAGATTGCGGGCCAGTCCTTCCAGGCGCTTTATTTCGTCTTGGGCACTTTCGTGACCCTCTATACCAGCTTCGCCCTGCTGCGTTCGGCGACGCTGCGTATCCGCCTCATGGAAAAGGCGACGGATACTGAGCCTGCGGTCGGCTTCACCAGCGCGACATCGCGCGACGACACATTCGCGGCAAAGAACCTGATCATCCAGGCCCCGGACGGCGAGCCGCTGATCGCGATGAACGAACTGCGTATTCCACGCGGCGAAAACTGGCTGATCCGGGGCCGTTCAGGCACCGGCAAGAGCACATTGTTCCGTACGCTGGCAGGCCTATGGCCCTTTGGTTCGGGTGAAATCAGCCGGCCGGCGGAGGCGTCGGTGATGTTCATGCCGCAATTGCCCTATGTGCCGGCGGGCTCGATCGCCGAGTTGCTCAGCTATCCGCATACGCCGGACACGTTCAGCCAGGAGCGCTTACGTCAGGCGTTGATCGATGTTCGTCTCGAACGGCTCATTCCGGACCTGGACAGCGTGCGTTCCTGGTCGAAGATCCTGTCGCCGGGCGAGCAGCAGCGACTATGCCTAGGCCGCGCGCTGCTGCAACGGCCGGCTTATCTGTTCCTGGACGAATCAACCAGTTCGATGGACGCAGAGACGGAGCGGGATGTGCTTGGCGCGCTGGCGAAGCAGCTCGATACGTCGACCATCGTCGCCATCTCCCACACCGATCGCAATTCCATGCCCCGCGACCGTGTTTTGACCGTTCGGGACGGCACGGCAACTGTGTCGCATTCGAGTGATGGCCGTGATTGACGCGGCCATTGCATCTGCCGGACCGCTGGCCAACACGGGTGGCGCGACGGGCCTGCTCGCCAAGGCCCTGGCCGAAGGAGACTATCTCCCCCCGGCACGGCGGAGCGAAGGTACGGCGTCGTTCGTTGCAGACGTGCAGCGGACAACGGGCCTGTTGGCGTCGCACGATGTAGCGCGCACATGGTTCTTTCGCTTGTGGGACGGCTTAGAGGATTCCATCCTCAAAAGGTTCGCGGATGCCGGCGACCGGATGGCGGCGGCAGACGTGATGCGGTTGCACCGCGATGCGGCGGCAGGCCGCGAAGTGTCTGCCCGGGACTGGCGAGAAGCGCGCAAGAGGTTTCTCGCTGCCCTGTCCCTGTCGGCCTCGATCAGTGGGCGGGACACTCTCTGCGCCTCGATGTGGGACCTCGAAAAAGTCCCTGGCGCAATCGCCGATGTTGCCGATGCCTGGATCCGGGAAGCCTCGCTGGAGGATGCCATCACGGCCGTCGGATGGACCCGCGATGTTTATCTCGAAAATGCCGAGGTGTGGGACCAGTTTCTCAGCAGTCGGCCGCAAATCGTACAAGAACCCGAGGAATCCGAGGAGGATTTCACGGAGCGCCTGCACCAGGCCCTGTCCGAGCAGCCCCCCCGGACCGCCGAGCAGATGGCGCAGTGGGAGCAGTTGCACCGGATCAGCATGAGCCGCAGCTTCGACCGCAGGGAGGCGCTCCGTGCGCTGCTGCTCGACACGCTTGCGGCATCGCCCGCGCCGTCGCGTCACCCCGCCGGGGGATCGAACGACGCTTCCTGTTTCGATGTTTGTTGAAGGAAGAGAAGACAACATGGCCAATCTCCTTTCCGCCACGGACGAGACGTTCGAGGAACTGGTTCTCAAATCCGATCGCCCGGTGCTGGTCGATTTCACCGCCGCCTGGTGCGGGCCGTGTAAGGCGATGGCGCCGGCGGTCGAAGATGTCGCGCGCGAATATGAAGGCGAGGCATCAGTCTACCTCGTCGACATTGATGCCAGCCAAGCGACGAGCCAGGCGCACAAGGTTATGGGCGTTCCGACCTTCATGATCTTCAACAAGGGCGTGCCGGTGCAGCGTTTCACCGGCAGCGTGAGCCGGTCGAAGCTCGCCGCTGCGCTCGAAGCTGTGGTCGAGGGCGATAAGTGACCGGAACCGCCACGGCCGATTTCGCGCAGACCATCGCGGCGGCGGAAGCGGGGGTGATGCCCAATCCTGTGCCGCTCGTACCAGGGCAGCAGACGGAAATCGAGACGTTCGCGCATCGGCACGGCCTCCACACCAGCTTCGTCCATTTGGTGAAAGCCCTGTCGATGTACGATCTGGCCTATTGGCGTCGGGTCGCCGACGTCCTCCGGCCGAGCATCGATACGCGTGCCGTCGTGCGAGAGTGGATGGCGTGGGTCTGGAATGCCCCGGAAACGGGGCTGCGCGACGGGGTGAGGGCCGCCGAGCTGCGCGAATGCTGCGATCGGGTGATGGATCTGCATCTCCAGGCGCTGCGAGGCGCGGCACCGACCCGTGCGGACTGGCGTCAGGCGCGATCTGCGCTTTCGGCGGCACAGGGTGACGATCCGGTAGCAAATGCCATGTCGGACGTCGCCGCCGCTGCCGCGTGGGACATCGACGTCGCGACCGGCGCGCCGACCGACGTGATTCAGGCATGGATCGCTGCCCGCTTCGCCGAGATCGATCATCAGATCGAGTGGACGGACGAAAAGTCGGACACCGCGGACGCCCGTCTCGATGCAATCATGAGCGCAGGCCAGGCTGCGGTCGAGGCGCTGGAGGCGCAGTCGCGCGATCCGAAGGACCCGGAAACGCAGCGGCTGAAAGCTGACGCCTTCGAACGCGGTGCCCGCATATATGCCGCTGCCAATCCGTCCGATCTCGACCGGCGGGAAGAGCTGCGGAACGAGGCGATGGACCGCGTTTACGAAAGCGGCCGTGCCGGGCTGTTGCGCGCGATTTCCGCCGCACCCGCCACCCCAGACGCATGATGCGCGGACTTGAACCGCGCGGACCGGGAGTATGATTATGGCAAGTAGGCCAGCAGTAACCGGCGTGAATGACGCCGCGCATGAACTTGCGGGTGAGGGGGGCTATCTCCTGAACGAGCCGTCCCATCTGAAGCAGATCGCGCAGGCGGCGACGGAACAGGCGCTGCGGGCCGGCGTGGACCAAGCCATCGCTTCGGCGAAGGAAAATGGCGGTATCACAATGCGGGCACGGGGCGGCAACTTCGACAACGCCACCCGGGAAGGTTCGCAGGCCCTGTCGATCAAGGTGTTCGTCGGCGGCCGCACAGGTGAGGCAAGTACCTCAGCACTCTCGCCGATGGCAGTCGAACGCGCGGTCGAGCGCGCGATCCTGATCGCTCATCAGGTCGAGCCGGATTCAGACTCGGCGCCGCCAGAGCTCGCTTGGCTCGGCACGGACGCGGTAGACGTTCCACTGTTTGCGCCGTCGGGGCTGACTGCGCAGGACCTCGGGCGGATCGCGCTTGAAATCGAATCCGCGGCGAACGACGCCGCAGACGTCCGCGTGATCGAAGCTGGCGCATCAAGCATAGATGCTTGCTTGGCCCTCGCCATCGGCCGGGACTTCAGCGGCGTCTATCGCACGTCGCGGCAAAGTCTGTGGTGCTCGGTGATTGCCGAACGCAACGGGATGATGGCGCAGGACATGTGGTCGGATATTGATCGGCGTGTTGCGGGGCTGGCCGCGGCGGATGAGGTCGGCGCGAAGGCGGCACAGCGCGCGACGCGCAAAGTGGGCGGACGACCGCTGTCGACCACGACTGCCCCGGTTCTGCTGGATGCGACGGTCGCTGCGACGCTGGTCGCCGAAATGGCGTCCGCGTTGATGGGCACCGCGCAGGTTGAAGGTGCGACCTACTGGCACGACATGCTCGGCAAACAAGCTGTTGCCGGTCATATCGACTTGGTCGAGGATCCGTTCGAGCCTTATGGCTTGACGAGCAAGCCTTACGATCATGAAGGGGTCGCGGGGACGGCCCGGCACGTGATCCGCGGCGGCGTACTCGAAGGCTATTTCCTCAACTGCCTCAATGCACGCAAGCTCGGCACGCGCTCGACGGGCAATGCCGACGGCTGCAACAATCTGACCCTCTCCAGCCGCAATGCGATCGCGACATCGCCCGAACTGCTGCGCCAGCTGGATACGGGCCTGTGGGTCACCGAGTTCCTAGGCGGCAGCGCCGATCCGGTCACAGGTAATTACTCAAAGGCAGTAGCCGGCTTCTGGGTGGAAAACGGCGAGGTCGCCTTCCCGGTGCAGGACACCACGATTGCGGGTGAATTGCCGCAGATGCTGAAGGAACTCGTGACCGTGGGCGGCGACGTCTACCGGCGCGGGGCGTTCCGCAGCGGCTCGATTCTATTGAACAGCATGCGCATTTCCGGCCGCTGAGCGGGTGCAGGAGGATCCAATGGGTATTAATGGTCTTATGGCAGCGCTAACGCCGCTCGACGTCGCGGAGCAGCGGCTGCTTGCGCCGAATGACCTCACCCGCGAAGCCGTCGGCAGCGCGCTCGAGAATCTGATCGGTAACGGCGCCGATTATGCGGATCTTTATTTCGAGACCGGCCATGCCGAAAACTGGCGGCTGACCAATGGCAGCGTTTCGGCCGCGGCATATTCGATTTCGGAAGGGTTCGGCGCGCGCAGCGTCACCGGTGACCAGACCGCCTTTGCCTATTCGGGTGCCATCTCGCCGCAGTCGATCGCGGCGGCTACCAGCAGCGTGCGCAGCATGCGGCTACACGGCAACGACGCAGCGCGCACCGGGGGTGTCGAGGTACGAGCTCTGGGCTCCCCGAGCCTGATCTATCCGATGGAAGACCCGCTGGAGACGCTGGGTGCAGCAGAGAAGATCGCGCTGCTCAAGGACCTTGACGAGCGTAGCCGTGCAGTTGACTCCCGCATTGTACGGATTTCAGCCGAGTTGCAGGCGTCGCATTCGACGATCCTGATCGCTGGCAGCGATGGGACCTTGGCGGGCGATGCGCGGCCGCAGGTTCAACTGATCCTCTCGGTGCTGGCGCAGGAAGGCAACCGCCGCGCGTCGGGCAGCGCAACCGCTGGGGGGCGTCACCTGCTGAGCGATTTCACCGGCGAAATGCTGGATCGTTTGATCGCCACTGCCACCCGGATCGCGTTGACGAATCTGGATGCGCGGCCCGCGCCGTCCGGCATGATGCCGGTCGTGCTTGGTAACGGGTTCCCCGGCATCCTGCTGCACGAAGCGGTCGGGCACGGGTTGGAAGGCGACGCGCATCGCAAGCGCTCCTCGGTTTTCATCGATCGGATGGGCGACCGGATCGCGGCTTCGAGCGTCACCGTGATAGACGACGGAACGCTGCCCTGTTTGCGCGGATCGCTGGCGATCGACGATGAGGGGACGCCGTCGTCCCGAAACGTGCTGATCGAGGACGGCCGTCTCGTCGGACTGATGCAGGATCGCACGAGCGGGCGACTGCTGAACCAAAGACTGACGGGCAATGCCCGGCGCGACGGCTACGACCGTTTGCCGATGCCGCGCATGACCAATACCTTTCTAGCGGCTGGCGACTATGATCCCGCGGAGATCGTCGCATCGGTCAAGCATGGCATCTACGCGGCCGATTTCGGCGGTGGCCAGGTCGACATCACCAGCGGCCAGTTCAATTTTTCCGCGGTTGAGGCCTATCTGATTGAAGACGGGAAGATCACCGCGCCGATCTCCGGCGCCGTGCTGATCGGACTGGGGCACGAGGCGCTTAAGAACGTCTCGATGGTCGGCAACAATCTGGCGATGGCAAACGGCGTGTGCGGCAAGGAGGGGCAGACCATACCGGTCTGTGTAGGCCAGCCGACCGTGCGTATCGACGAGATGGTGATTGGCGGCACTGCCTGATCCTCAAGGCGTGATCTGCCCGCGGTAAATCATTTTCGGTTCTCCGGCGTAGGACGGGACGGGGGCAGTCGGAAGAGGCACGATCGCCACGTCTCCGATTTCGCCGGAGAATAGATGAATTCAATAAGGTGGATCACGCTTCGCATTGCAATCCGGCTGGCCGAGAAAGCTCAATCGAGAGCGCGTCATGGAGTCGTGTGACGGCAGAGCTCGCCGCAACAGCTAGGCGCAGATACCGACTCGAAGAACCAACTTTGTTGCCGCAATCGCGGATGAAGATGCCATGTCGGGTCAGAAGCCTCTCGCGCAGCTTTGTACCGCTCACGCCTTCCTCCAGCTCGACGAACAAGAAGTTGGCAGCTGACGGATAGACCCGAAGCATCGGCAACGCCTGCAGAGCCGTCTCCATCATCTGGCGATCGGCAGCGGTTGCCGCGAGGCTGTCGATCAGGGCCTGCGGGCGCGCCGCAACCCACGAGAGGACGAAGGCTGCGAGCCCATTGATATTCCAGAACGGCATCTGACGGCGGAGGCGAGCGGCCGACCGGGGGGAGGCCACGGCGTAACCGAGCCGGACACCATGCAAACCCAGCGTCTTGCCCATGCTCTTCACGACGATGAGGTTCGGATGATCGAGCGTCAGCGCACTTGCGCTCTCGACGTCCGAAAAGTCGATGAACGATTCATCGATGACGATCAGCGACAGGTCGGCAAGCGCCTCGACGATGAATCTGATTTCATCGAGCGGCATTGCGACCCCTGTCGGATTGTTGGGATTGCTGAGAATAAGCGTTTGAGCCCGGATGGCGCGGACGTGCTTGATCACCCGGCGCGGGTCCAACACGAAGTCGTCCTCCCGCCGGCGCATCAGCAGATCGAACGCCTTGCCATGTTCGCGGGGGAGGTCCGTCCACTGACCAAATGTCGGGGCGCACGTCATCAGGGGGCCTTGCGCAGCACGAACGAGCTCGGTGATGATTTCCGTCGACCCGTTTGTGACGACGATGGAGTCGGCGGGAAGGCCGGTCAGCCGGGCCAAGTGGTCCTGATGTACATCGGCATAGTCGGGATAGTATTTCGTGATCTCGTCGAGCTGGTTGGCAGCATCGGCGAGCAGTTCGGCTCTTGGATAGTGGAGGTTCACCGGAACGCAGAAGTCGAGAAGCGGGCGATCCGCGGGAGCAGTTTTGCGCACCGCAAAAAACGACGGGTTGTGCGCCGAGCGCGCGAGCAGGTCAGTGGCGGTTGACATAGATTCCTCCGGAAATGAAAGCGTGGTCGCCGACGATCGTCACCGCGCCAGCAAGCTCGCGGATTACGGTCTCGTGCAGCACGGTTCCCCGAGCCGTGTCGGGTCGGTAGAGAATGCCGAGAACAGATCCGCTGTGCGCACAATTGACGCCCAGCGCGCCCGTCGCCTCGGCAATGCGGACGACCTCGTCGAATGGGGCCTTGTAGAGAATCTGCTGGCTGAGCTTGGCGCTCATTGTCGCGGCTTGCGCGAGCAGCACGGCGTCACCGGCGGCAAGGCCGCAACGGGCCAGGCACAGCGCTTCGCGAACCTCTTTTTCGTGTCGCGCATAGAC
Organism: Sphingomonas carotinifaciens; assembly: GCF_009789535.1. Lineage (NCBI taxonomy): Bacteria > Pseudomonadati > Pseudomonadota > Alphaproteobacteria > Sphingomonadales > Sphingomonadaceae > Sphingomonas > Sphingomonas carotinifaciens. The sequence goes on from NZ_WSUT01000001.1 coordinate 116,440, forward strand.
GTGGTGCGCGCGCGCGCGGTCGAACCCGACGGTGTCGACCGCACCCCCGCAATCCAGGATCAGCACTCGCAGGCACGAAGGGGGAAGGAAGGACCGGAAGACACGGCCGCATAGGTGCCCGACATGCGCTACGCCTGGGATGTGGGTGCAGTCCGACGGCTCGATCGCGATCAGCGACCGGCAAATATCTGACACCGACGGCGTGATCCCCATGTGATGCAGTGCCGCGCCAAGCGCGGCGACGAGGTCGGCGGTGCTCGACGCCATGCCCTTTCCGGTCGGCAGGTCGCTGGCCATTTCGATTTCGAGGCCGTCGCACTCGGCTTCATGCGCGCCAAGCATCGTCAGCAGGCGCGCCACCTTGCTGTAGCGATCGGGGTCGGCAGTGTGAATCCCCGTGTGGCGGGCCGGACGTACCGTTGCCGTCGAGAAGCGGTCGATCGGGCTGTTGACAAGATAGTCGATGCCGTCGAGTCGTCCCTGGACGAACTCACCACAGGTGCCGGGGGCGGCCCAGCTCAGCGCTGGTGTATGCGGTCTCGAGCCCCGCGTTTGAGACGCCGACTTCAGTGTTTCGGAAAGATCGATAAACATAGTCGTCTCCGGTGACTGTTCCGGTGACGGAGATGCGCGGCTGCCTTTTCGGGCGAATGTCCCGAATATGTCCCGCATGGCGGCTCGACATTCTTCGGATCGACGTAGCCGAAGGGGAGGATGGACCATTCAAGGCCATACCAGCGTAGCCGTTGGCTTACCCGCCGATTGACGCGATCGCCCGGGACATAACATTTCCGGCGCTCGGCAATTTCGGAGAAAAACGACGCCGCAAAACTAGGGGCATCGGATCACAGGAGGCTATGATGACCCACCACCACGACGATCACAGCGACCACGGCCATGGCATGGCGGAGGACCTGCCGCGCTTCAACGCCCTCATCGCACGGCGGCGAGCGTTGCAGTGGTTCGCTGGTGCAGGCACTGCCGCGCTCGTTGCGGGCTGCGGCGGTGGCAGTGGATCAGACAGCGACACCAGCTCGGTCAGCACCGTAACCGGATCGACCACCACGACCACGACGACGGCCACCCCGACCCCGACTTCGACCACCACGACGACAACGACCACGTCGAGCGGCTGCATCGCCGATCCGACGGAGACGGCTGGCCCCTATCCGGCCGACGGTACCAACTCGGCGAGCGGTTCCACCTCGAACGCGCTGACGGTTAGCGGGATTGTGCGCAGCGATATCCGACCGAGTTTCATCAGCTCGACTACGGTAGCGACCGGCGTGCTCGTTAAGATCACACTCACCGTTGTGAACGTGAACGCGACCTGTGCGCCGCTGGCGGGCTACGCGGTCTATCTCTGGCATTGCGACCGCAACGGGCTTTACTCGCTTTATTCCGTCCCGACCGAGAGCTACCTGCGCGGTGTTCAGGTGACGGATGCGAACGGGCAGGTCACCTTCACCACCATCTTCCCCGCCGCCTATTCGGGTCGCTACCCCCATATGCACTTCGAGGTGTTTTCGAGCCTTAGCAACGCGATCAGCGGCAAATATGCGGTACTGACATCGCAACTCGCGATGCCGCTGGCCGAATGCAACACCGTGTTTGCGGATACGTCGCTTTATCCGACGAGTGCACGCAATCTCGCGCAGGTGACGATTTCCAGTGACAACGTGTTCGGCGACAACACCGCCGCCCAGATCGCGCAGCAGACACCGACCATGACCGGCAGTCCGAGCGCGGGATATGTCGCCACCGCAGTTATCGGTATCGCGGTTTAATCGGCTTTGACGAGATGCGTGGCGCCCTCTGTCGCCAAGCTGCCCCGGCCAACGTGCCCCCAGCCGGGGCTTACAAGCACGGCGACTTTCCTCTGCAGCGGTGCTGATCCCGGGCAGGCGCATGCCTGTCCGGGGTCTCCATTTGCTTAAACAATGCCGCAAACAACAGGGACATAGCCGGAAAACATGGTCGCCGCGTCGCCTCAGACCCGCTTCACTGACCTCGTGTAGGCGACTAGAGCGGTTTCCGACCGATCTGCGTCATCGTGATTGCATCAGGAAGGCTGCTGGCTAGGAGCGGCGCGAAGCAGGGGCTGGTCTGCCCCTGCGAGCGTCGCGACGACGTCCAGCGGCCTTCCTGATGCAACCCCTTCGGGGCGGGCCGATTTTTAGCCCAGGGCCACGTCGCTCGTCGGTCACGATGCCCCGGCATCGCTCCGCTCCTCGCTTCTTGCCCTGAACCATAATCGGCTCCGTCACGATGGCGCAGATCGGTCGGAAACCGCTCTAACTCAGACGACCAGCGACGAGCCGTCATGACGAGGATGACGACCATGACCGCAGGCTGGTTTATGGCCTGAAGGTCGATGGCGAGCAGGTAGTGGAAGTGTCGCCGCGCGCTATACTTTCTGGCGTCCGCCAGCATGACCGCCATACTCGCTGGCTGCGCCGCGAGCGCCCTGACTCAATCCGGGCGGTCCGGGGCGGCGACCTGATCGGTCATCTCGGTCGGCGGTTCAGAAAGCGGTACCGCCACATCCACCGTAAGCATGACGTCGACCACGTATGTCGCCGATCCGACAGAGACGGCTGGTCCGAGCGGGATCGCCCGATCCGCCATTCGGTCGAGCTTTATCGGAAGAATTTCGAGGGAGGGCATGTCGCGATAGTGGCGACATTGCCGAGAAATTTTTTTCGAAACGGTTCGGCTATTGCTGAACTGCCCTTTGGCAAACGTGTCTACCGCCTGACCACCGACGCCGTGAACATATAGCCCTCGTTCCGGACGGTGCGGATCAGTTCTTGCCCGTCTTTGGCCGCAAGCTTGCGCCGGATACGGCTAACCTGGACGTCGACGGCACGATCAAAACTGTCACTATCGCCGCCGCGGGCATATTCAATCAACTGATCGCGCGTCAGGACGCGGCGCGGATGCTCGACGAGCGCGCGCATGATCTGGAACTCGCCTTCGGTCAGCGGGACGGTTGCACCATCGGGCGCGTAGAGCGAAAATCCCTCTGGATCGAGTGACCATTGGTTGAACCGGAGGAGGGGACGACCCTCACCGATCGGTTCGGCAACGATTGTCATCGCGGTCGGGACGGACGCGGCGGTGGAAGCGGTCTCCGTCTCTCTTCCACGGCGCCGGAGCACGGTGCGGATCCGCGCCAGCAGCTCGCGCGGATTGCACGGCTTGGCGAGATAATCCTCGGCGCCGATCTCCAGCCCGATGATCCGGTCGATATCGCTGCCGACGGCCGACAACATGATGACGGGCGGTGCACCAGGCGCCTGAAGCCCGCGCAAAGCCGTCAGCCCATCCTCGCCTGGCATCATAACATCGAGCACGATCAGATCAGGGCGTTGCTTCGCCATCGAGGCGCGCATCGCAACGGGATCGCTGGCGACTGACGTCAGGAAGCCATTCTTCTCCAGAAAGGAGGAGATCAGCTTCCGGATGCCGTCATCGTCATCGACGATAAGGATACGGGTGGCGAGGTCCATGTGGATTACATTGGCGAGCATGGCGTCCGATTGCCAGCCCCGCCTTTCGGGGACGTGTCCCGAATATGTCCGTGGCAAAGATTCCCTTCCGATGGTTGCGGAAAACCCCGGGACATTTGCGGGCAACGGAAAGGTTCGATCACGTCGGTTCTGGAGTAACCGACATGAAAATCCGTTTCGACCATCCCGTCTTTATCGCCTTGGCAGGATTTCTCGTCACCGCGACGCTGCTGTATGTCACCCAAGCCCATGCGCAGGTGATGCAGATCGCCGATGACGGCTCAATCCAGACCCGTGCCGGCGCTGGCGTCGTCAGTTGGGATGCGGATGACGCGTCCAACTTGTCCTGGCCCGACCCGGCAACAGCGATGCCGGAGATGCCTGCCATTCCCGCGGCCTATGCCGCAACCGTGCATCGGGTGTCGGCTGCGCAGGGGATCAGCCCCGCTCTTCTTGAAGCCCTGATCTGGCAAGAGAGCCGCTGGAGGGCGGCCGCCGTGTCGCGTGTCGGCGCTCAAGGCCTCACCCAGCTCATGCCCGGCACCGCGCGTACCCTTGGCGTCGATCCGCGCGATCCGATCGCCGCGATCGAAGGCGGCGCGCGATACCTTCGCCAGCAGCTCGATCGCTTCGATGGCGACGTCGAGCGTGCGCTTGCCGCCTACAATGCCGGACCCAGCCGCGTGCTTCGCGCCGGTGGCATCCCCCCCATCGCTGAGACGCGCGCCTACGTCGCCGCGATCCTCACTCGCCTGTCCAACATCTCGGAGAAATGATCATGAAAAAGCATCTGATCGCCGTCTCGGCCATGCTGGCCGCCTTGTCGCCAACTGCCGCCTTCGCGCAGGTCGCCGGAGCCGATCCGCAAGGGTCCGGTCCGATCGTCGCGGCGCTCGGCTGGCTGCAGGGCACGCTGCTTGGTCATGTCGCCACCACCGTTGCGGTGATCGCGGTCGCCATGGTCGGGTTCATGATGCTGACCGGTCGTCTCAACTGGCGGTTCGGTGCAACCGTCATCGTCGGTTGCTTCGTCCTGTTCGGCTCGGCCGCGATCGTCGCCGGCATCCAGTCGACCGCGGGCATGGCGGGCTGACAATGGCCGGCCTGTCCCGCGCGCCCGTGTTCCGGGCGCTTACCAGACCGCAGATGTTCGGCGGCGTCACCTTTTCCTTCTTCATCGTTAACATGGCGGTGACGACGGAGGCGTTCCTGGTGACGGGTAGCTTCTTGGCCCTGCCGATCGCGCTGGTCGTACACGGGGTCGGCTATCTCGTGTGCCTGCGCGAGCCGCGTGTCTTCGATCTGTGGCTGACCAAGGTCAGCCGTACCCCCCGGGTCCGCAACTGGAAGCGGTGGGGCTGCAACTCCTACGAACCCTAAAGGGGATATGTCATGCGCAAGTGGATCGGCCCCGCCGCATGGGGTCCACGCGAAGCCAAGGCCGGCGACCGGTTGCCCTATGCTCGCCTGCTCGACGAGGAGACGCTGACACTGCGCGACGGCGGCGTCATGCAGGTCATCGCGGTGCCGGGAATCGCCTTCGAGACCGAAGAGTCAGAACAGCTTGATCACATGCTCGCCGTTCGGGAGACGATGCTGAGAAGTGCGCTGGATGCCCGCTTCGTCATCTATCACCATGTCGTCCGCCGTCAGGTCGAGGCGACGTTGGCCGATGCGGGCGAGGACCCCTTCTCGCGCGAACTGGGCCGACGCTGGGATGCCGCACGCGCTGCGCGGAGGCTCTATGTCAACGATCAGTATCTGACCGTGCTGCGGCGCCCGGCGCGCGGAAAGACGGGCTGGGCCGAGAAGCTGTCGCGCCGTTTGAACGGCCGCGGGGAGATCGACCCGGCCACCGTCCGTGAGCTGGATGCCGCGGTCACCGCGCTCGTCGCGGGCCTGTCCGCCTATAGCGCGCGGGTGCTGGGCGGCTATGATGGTGCCGTCGGCCGCTGCTCGGAGCCGCTCGAATTGCTCTCGGCGCTCTACAATGGCGAGACCCGGCCGGTGCTGACGCCGCCTGACGCCACCGATTGCGGCCACCACATCCCCTATGCCCGGATCAGCTTCGGCGTCGACGCAATCGAGACGCGACTGTCCGGTGGCCGTCGTTTCGCCGGTATGCTGTCGGTCAAGGAGTATCCGGATGCCACCCGTGCCGGACTGATCGACAACCTGCTGCGGTTGCCGCACGAGTTGATCCTGACGGAGAGCTTCGCACCCGCCGATCGTCAGGTCGCGCGCGAGCGCATCGACCTCGCCATCCGGCGGCTCAAGTCGGCCGATGCGGAAGCGGCCGCCGAACGCAGCGAGATGATGGCCGCCCGCGACGGCCTCGGTGCCGGACAGGTCGGCTTCGGCGATCATCACCTGTCGGTGCTGGTTCGCGCTGAAACGCTGGGTGAGCTGGAGCGTGCGGCGGCGCAGGCCGGCGCAGCGCTTGCCGACATGGGCGCGGTCGCGGTCCGCGAGGATACGGGAATGGAACCCGCTTTCTGGGGCCAGTTTCCGGGCAATGAAGCCTATGTCGTGCGCCGTTCGCTTATCTCGACCGCCAATGCGGCCGGGTTTCTGTCGCTGCATGGCTTTCCTGGCGGTCGGGCGTCCGGCAACCATTGGGGCGATGCAGTCAGCGTGCTGGAGACCACCAGCGCCACGCCGTATTTCTTCAACTTCCACGCCAAGGAGAGCGGGGGTGATCTCGGGAACTTTACCGTCATCGGTCCGTCGGGGTCGGGCAAGACGGTGGCGCTGAACTTCCTGGCCGCGCAGGCGCAGCGGTTCGGCCCCCGGCTGGTCTTCTTCGACAAGGACCGTGGAGCCGAGATCTTCCTGCGCGCGATCGGCGGGCATTATTCCCGGCTGACGCCTGGCGAGCCGACCGGCATGAACCCGCTCGCCCTCCCGGATACGCCCGCTAATCAGGCGTTTCTGAGGGAATGGCTGGCCGTGCTGCTGCAGGCCGACGGTGCGGAGGAACTGGCGATGATCGCGAGCGCTGTTGCTGCCGCCTACGACCATGATCCGGCGTTCCGACGGCTGCGTCATCTGGGAGAGCTACTGGGCGGCACACGCCGCCCGGAAGCTGGCGACCTTGTCCATCGGCTCCAGCCCTGGATCGGATCGGGCGAGAACGCCTGGCTGTTCGACAATGCCGTCGACCGGCTGCATCTCGACGCGCGCACGCTGGGCTTCGACATGACCCAGCTGCTGGACAGCCCGCGCCTGCGCACGCCGGCCATGATGTACCTGTTCCACCGGATCGACGAGCGATTGGACGGCGAGCCGACCATGATCCTGATCGACGAAGGTTGGAAGGCGCTCGACGATCCCGTGTTTGCGGGGCGGATCCGCGACTGGCTGAAGACGCTCCGCAAACGCAATGCGCTGGTCGGTTTTGCCACGCAATCGGCCGGTGACGCGCTGGGTAGCAGCATCGCGTCGGCGATCGTCGAGCAGACCGCGACCATGATCTTCATGCCCAACGCCAAGGCGAAGGCGGAGGATTACTGCACCGGCTTCGGACTGACCGAGCACGAGCTGGCGCTGATCCGGGCGCTGCCGGCCGAAAGCCGCTGCTTCCTGGTGCGGCACGCCAACCACTCGGTCGTCGTCCGGCTCGATCTGTCGGGTACAGGCGAGATGCTGGCGGTCCTGTCGGGTCGCGAGGCAAGCGTCAGGCGACTGGATTCGATCCGGGCGCATGTCGGCGACGATCCGGCGCACTGGTATCCGCTGCTGACCGGCGCGGCATGGCCTGGCGGCCCTGCGACGAGCGATGACAGCCCTTGGTACATGGAGGCCGCGGAATGAACGGGTGCAGATCGTTCGGGGCGGACGGCCCCGATGGCATCGGTGCGGCGCTGCGCAGCATCGACTGCCAGACCGCGCAGGGAACGGCGCACGCGTTCGAGCGGCTGTTCGGTCATCACGGCGGCCTCCTCCCGGTCCTCACGCTGATCCTGACGCTGTATGTCGCGTGGACCGCAGTCGGGCTGCTGACCGGCCGTGCCCGGATCGGCGTGTCGGGCTTGACCCCACGCATGCTGACGCTGGGTGCAGCGCTGACGTTCGCCACGTCGTGGGCCGCCTATCAGAGTGTCGTCTGGAACCTGTTGGTCGGTGCGCCTGACCAGGTAGCGGGACTGCTGCTCGGCACGCATGGCTCGGCGACAACGCTGTTCGCCGACCGCCTTGACCGTTTGTTCGGGGCGGTCGCCGAAGCTGCACAGGCAGCGCAGAACGCAGCCGGCGCGGACGCCAAGGGTTGGCAGCCTGCCGACGTCCTGTGGGCGGCGACCATGCTCCTGCTGCTCGGCACTGCGGGTGTGCTCATCACCGCGCGGATCGCGCTCGGGGCGCTGTTGGCGCTCGGCCCGGCGTTTCTGGTGCTCGCGATCTTCCGGGGCACACGTGGGCTGTTCGAGGGATGGCTGAAAGCGGCGATCCTGTTCGCGGTGGTGCCGCTGTTCGCCGTCCTGATCGGCGGGGGTGCGATCGTTATCCTGACTCCCATTGCGGAGAATCTAGGCGCCGAGCCGACCATGCAGCAAGCAGCGACCGTGTTCTTGGGTGCGGCGATTTACTGCACGCTCATGGCAATGGTACTCAAGGTCGCGAGCCAGCTCGTCGCGGGCTGGCGGCCGGGAAGTGGGGCAGGGGAACCCGCTCGGGTCACCCGTGATGCAGGCGCGGGCACGACCGTAGCGTCCAGTCCCACCGTTTTCGTCCCTGCTACGGGCCGTGCGCCGATGGCGACTGGCGATGACCGCATCCGCGCGATTGCCGCTGCGGCCTCGCCCCGGCCGCTCGCGGGGCCGGCTGCGACCGTGCACGAGGAGCATGTGGTGCGCGATCGTCAGCGCCTGGCGGGGTTGCCCACTGCCCAAGCCGGGAACGTCACCCCCTTTCCACTGGCAACCGCGCCGCGGGCCCGCGCCGCGGCGCTCGGAAGAGCAATGGGCGGAGCCTCCCGCGCCCGCTGACCAGCCGCTTCGGCCGGCCGGCGACATGACGCCTCCGCCTTTTCCAAGTGCGGGGGCGCTCACGCATCGGCCACGCACCGGCATCCTGGCGGGCAACCAGACACAACATTTCCGCCGGCCAGCAATTCCGGGGACAAAGCAGGACAGGAAAAAGCAGCATCAGATCACGAGAGGCGCACCCGCCTCGACGAGGGAGCACAGGCATGAAATCGATCCTGTTCGCGCTTGCTGTTAGTACATCGGTCCCGGCACTCGCCTCCGACGCCCGTATCGTCAACCGCTTCTACGATGACACGCGCGTCGTCCGGTTCGAGGGGCGGACGAACCTTCAATCCACCATCGCTTTCGAGGAAGGCGAGCGGATCGAGAATATCGCGATCGGCGACTCGGCACGATGGCAGGTCACGCCCAACAAGCGCGCCAATCTCCTCTTCATCAAGCCGGTCACCGCGCTCGCCCGCACCAACATGACGGTCGTGACCGATCGGCGCACCTACCTGTTCGAGCTGGTGGCGAGCCCGCGGGCGCCGTCTACCTATCTGCTGCGCTTCCACTATCCGGCGCCGCCACCGCCCCCGCCCCCGCCCCAACCGGTCGAGGAGAAGCCGGCGCTTACGGCCGCGGTTCTCGAAACCGCAGCCTCCCCCGCGCCGCTGAAGCTCAACTTCGCATGGGGTGCCAAGGGCGACAAAACGCTGATGCCGGAACGCAGCTTTGACGACGGCGCCTCGCTCTACCTGTCCTGGCCACGTGAGCGAGCGGTGCCGGCGGTGCTGACGATCGGCCCCGACGGCAGCGAAGGCCCTACCAACTTCGCGGTGCGCGGCGACTACATCGTTGTCGAGGGTGTGCCGTCCAGCGTCGTGTTGCGCTCGGGCAGAGCTGCGCTGACCCTTTCGCCATCGCGACCAAAGCCGGCCGCATCGTCCCAGCCCGGCACGCAGATCGCGGAGCGCTGATATGACCACCGATACGCTGACCCGGTCGACCGGGCTGATCCCGTTGAGCCATCAGGACGATCCTCGCCGCTCGCTCGATGACAACGCGCTGGTCGAGGCGAGCCGCAATGCCTTCCCGATCGTGGCGACCCGTGTCGCCAAACGGGATCGTGCCGGCCTGGCTGCCGGTGCCGCCACGGCATTGCTCTTGGGCGGCATCACCTTCTGGTCGATGGCAGGACCTGAGCCGCAGGTGAAGGCGCCGCCCGCCCGCACGGTCCCACCAGTCAAGGCTGCGGTGCCGCTAACGCCCGGACCGGCGCCCGTCGTGCCGCTGACGCCCGCACAGGAAACGGCCATCGCGCAAGCGCCGCAGACGGCAACCGTACCGCACAACGCGGTTGATACCGCACACGCGCCGGTCATGGTCTGGGACACGTCAGGCGCACCGGAGATTGCCACGTCCGCTCCGTCCGCCCCGATCGCGGGCGCACCCGCCAAGGTGTCGGCACCGCAGCCTCTGTCGGAGAACGAGTCCTTCGCCAGTCGCATGGGGGATGCCGGTACCGACGTGGCCAGCGCGACCCGCATTGTGGACCCGGCCAACACGGTGACCCAGGGCACGTTGATCCCCGCCGTGCTCGAGACGGCGATCGACAGCGATCTTCCGGGATACGCCCGCGCGGTGGTCAGCTCCGACGTCCGCTCGTTCGACGGCAGTCGGGTTCTGGTGCCGCGATCGTCCAGGCTGATTGGCCAGTACAAGAGCGGCCTCGCCGCGGGGCAGACCCGCGCCTACGTCATGTGGACGCGGCTGATCCGCCCGGATGGGGTCACGGTCCAGCTCGCCTCGCCGGCGATCGAGTATTCGGGCGCGTCCGGCCTGACCGGCGAGGTCAACAGCCACTTCATGAAGCGCTTCGGAGCAGCGGGTCTCCTGTCGGTGATCGGCGGGCTCGGTGCACTTGTCACCGGCGGCACCTCGCTGGTGCTATCCGGCGGCAGTAGCGCGGCCTCGGTCGCGGCGCAGCGTGATGCGCAGATTCCGCCCACGATCCGCATCCGTCAGGGTCAGCCGATCCGTGTGTTCACGGCGCGGGACCTCAACTTCTCAACCATTGCCGGGAGCATCCAGCCATGAATCAGGCCGCACAGCATCGCATCCACCAGCAGCCGATCGTGGCTGAGGTACTGCCGCTTCGGAGCACGACGGATGTGTATCTATCGGCGTACCTCGCGCCGTTCGCCGCGTGGCTCGGCGACAAGAGCGTTTCGGAAATCCTCGTCAACGGTCCGGGCGAGGTCTGGGTCGAAGCGGACGGCATCATGCGCCGTCAGACCGTGCCGGCGATCGACGACCGGTTGATCCGGCGTCTTGCCGAACAGGTCGCCCGCGTCAGCCATCAGGGCATCAACCGCGAACGGCCGTTGCTGGCCGCGACACTCCCGGACGGCACGCGTGTCCAGTTCGCGGGGCCGCCGGCGACGCGCGGGCATTGGGCGATGGCGATGCGCCGGCATCGGCTCATCGAAACCACGCTCGATGCCTATGCGCGCGCCCCGGGCGCATCAGTGCTCGCGATGATCGAGCCCGATCCGCAGACCGATCCGATCGAGTTCCTGCGCTTCTGCGTCCAAGCGCGTCGCACCGTACTGATCAGCGGCGGCACGTCGTCGGGCAAGACCACCTTCCTGAACGCGCTATTGCGCGAGGTGCCCGTCGGGGAGCGCGTTGTTGTGGTCGAGGACACGCCCGAAATTCGCTTGGGCGGCGGCAATGCGGTCGGCCTGCTTGGCGTGAAAGGCGAAACCGGCGAAGCCAAGGTGACCACCGATGATCTCCTCCAGGCGTCCTTGCGGCTTCGGCCGGACCGGATCGTGTTGGGCGAGTTGAGAGGCGGTGAGGCGGTAAGCTTCCTGCGGGCGATCAACACCGGTCATCCGGGTTCGTTCTCGACCATCCACGCCAACAGCCCGAGTGGAGCGCTCGACCAACTCGCGCTGATGGTGATGCAGGCGGGCCTCGGGCTCAGCCGGACGGACACGCTCGCCTACGCCAGGTCCGTGATCGACGTGGTGGTTCAACTCGATCGGCAAGGCGGCCGGCGCGGCATTGCCGCGGTCGCGCGCGCGCAAGACCTTTGAGGAGGCAAGATCCTCTTCGACCATTATTGCAAAAGAAGGAGACGTGACATGGGTTCGATGAGCATGGTGCATTGGCTGGTGGTGCTTGCTGCCATGGCGTTGCTGTTCGGTGGTGGTCGGATCGCCAACAGCATGGGTGATCTGGGAAAGGGTCTGAAGGCGTTCCGGCGGGAGATGGCCGACGTGGAAAGTTCACCAGCACTTTCACGGCTGGAAGCGCCGGGCGACCGCTGATAGCGTTGGCAGCGTGACAATGCGTAGAGGCAAGGATCGGCGAAGAGCTGAACAAGGACTCGGAAGACTTTCCGGCCCGCCGTTGATCGTCCAATTCATCGGGCTCGTTATCGGTGCGTTGATCGTTGCCCAGCTTGCCACGCTGCTGCTGACGCTCGTGATCCCGCCGGCTCCGCCGCGGGAGTATGCGCTGGCGGACATAGCGACCGCCTTGCGCAGCGCAGACGCTCACGACGGCCGCTTCGATCGGCTCGTTCAGTCGGGGCCTCCGGACCTGTCGGCTCGCGGCTGGTTCGTGTCAGAGACGTCTCGGGCCAAGCTTGCGGGACTGCTGAAGCGCCCGGTCGCGCAGGTGGCGCTCGGCTTCTACACGCAACTGCCTGTGGGCGGGTCGGTCGATCCGGTCGCCACACCGAAGGAGCTGCCTTCGGATGCCGAACGCGCGCGCCCGCCACAAACCGGGTCGCGTCGGGACACCACCCGGGACATGTCCTTCACGTCTGCCAACCGGCAGGAACGTGACCTTCAGCCAACTGTGGCGAGCGCCTATGCCGATGAGAGCATGGCCGCGCCTGCCTTTGCGATGCCGGCAGTCTTTGAGGTGGGGCCTCCCGCAGGGTTCATGCACACGGCAATGCTGCAGCAAATGCCCGGCGGTCCTCCCGGAGGCGGCTTTCCGGGTGGCGGACCTCCTGGTGGCGGGTTTCCGGGTGCAGGGCTTCCCGGGGGCGGTTTCCCGCAATCCTTGCCCCAGCCACCACGCGCGCAGCCGCAGCCCTCCTCGCCTTTGCCCCCAGCGCAGCCGAACGCGCAACCTCAGCCGCAGCTGCCGGTACAGGCACCCACCCCGTCGGAAGGGGCGCTGTCACAGCCTGGATCCGTCATCAATGCGCAAGGCGGTCCGGGCAGTCCCGTGCCTTCGCTCCCGGCCAACGGCGCGCAGCCAACACCGGGCGGCCCGTCAGCGGCACCGGGCGGATTCCCGGGAGCCATTCTACCGCAGCAGCCGCCTGCCGCGGTCCGGCTGCCGCTACCGGCCCTGCCGTTGCCGGAACGCAGACCGGCGAATGAAGCACCAAGAGGGTCCGTGCCGCCGGCCGAAGTTCAGGCGGCCCGCGATCCAGGCGCGATCGCGCCCGCTATACCGGCGGAAGCCGTAGCGTCGCCTGTCATGTCGGGTAATCCAACTGACACCGGCGTTGGCGACGCGGCGCCGGCCACGGGCGCGCTCAACGCCGCCCCTTCACCCATGGGTCGCCCCGTCCCGATCCAACGACCGAGGACCAGCCTGTTCGGCTTGGCTCCCGCACCTTTCGTGGAAGGTGATTTCATCGCCGGTTTCAGACTGGCGGATGGGCGCTGGGCGGTGGTCAGCCCGCGCGCGGAAGGTTTCCCGAATGCGTGGCAACGGCGGGTCGCTTTGTGGTTCTTGCTATCGTTGCTGGCGGTAGCGCCGATCGCGTGGGCGTTCGCGCGCCGTGTCGTCGGCCCACTGAACGACTTTGCCCATGCCGCCGATGTGCTTGGGCGCGATCCGGGCGCGGCCGTGCTGCCGCTCGACGGCCCGGCGGAGATCGGACGTGCCGCCCATGCCTTCAACCAGATGCAGAGCCGGTTGCGGAGCTTCGTCGACGATCGCACAGCGATGATTGGCGCGATCAGCCATGATCTTCGCACACCCCTGACGCGGCTTCGGTTCCGCATCGAGGATGTCCCTGAAGACCAGCAGGACGATCTGCGAGCGGAAGTGGTGGAGATGGAGGAGATGATAACCTCCGTCATCACCTTCATGCGCGATGCATCGACCCCTGCCGCGCGAGAACGGCGCGATCTGGCCGAGATCGTCGATGACGTGATCGAGGACGCGACGTTGCTTGGCGGTGTGGAGGCCGGCCGCGTCGATAGCGCCATCGTCGATGTCGACCCGCTGGGCATACGACGCGTCCTCAACAACCTCCTGACCAATGCCCTTAAATATGGCGGCGGACATGCCCGAGTTGCGCTGCACGTCGAGAACGCCTGTGCCGTGGCAGAGATCATCGACGATGGTCCGGGGGTGCCGGACAGCGAACTCGAACGGATCTTCGAGCCGTTCTATCGCAGCGAGGCTGCACGCCAGTCGGGGCGCGAAGGCAGCGGCCTCGGTTTGGCCGTATGCCGCTCGATCGCTCGTGCACATGGTGGCGACGTTGCTCTGTTCCGCTCTCCGGAGGGATTTACCGCCCGCGTGACGCTTCCGCTGGCGTTCAGCGACGATCGCCGCGTCGCGTGAAGGCATCACTCACCCGACCCGGCCTGTCCGTGATCGTGACTTTCAACGCCCTAATCGGCGTATGGACCATTCCTGCAACTGCGCAGGATAGCGGCGCGCTGTCGGACGAGACGCCTGGCACGTTCGTGGCGCCAAGCGCGCAGCAGGTGCCATCTGACTGGATCGCGACGCTAACGTCAGGCGTCATCACGCGCGATGGGGATACAGCGCAACCCTATGTAGTTGCCGGTCTCAGCCGCAAGATCGGCCGCGGCTATCTGCGGGCAGCGGTGACTGGCTTTCGCAGCGTGGTACGCCAAGTCGACGCGGTTCTGCCCTCTACCTACGCAATCGCGTCTCTTGGTGCCGGGGGGACATTCGGCAGTTGGTTCGTTGATGGATATGTTTCAGGGGGTCGCCAGCGCTACGGTGGCGTGACGACACCGCTTGGCACGAGGGCGAGCCAGATAGGGCAGGGCAGTGGGGTATATGGCGCCGCCTTGAACGGCGGCCGCTTCGTCGCACTCTCCCCGCGCCTTTACCTGACACCCAGCGCCTCACTCCAATTCAGCACCAACCGGGCACTGCGCTCGTCGCTGACCTCGCTAGGCCCGGTCGATTATGAGACGAGCGAGCGAGCTTGGACAGGGAGCGCTACAGTGCGCGTCGATCGGTATTTCGGTGGTGCGAACCAGCATCTTGCCGGCCTGTCGGTCAGTCGCGTTCAGACGACGAACGGCGCCACCCTACTTGCCGCCGGGGCAATGGGCGGCACCACCACGACGAGCGTCGCCGATGGCTGGTTTGTGCTAGGTTCATCGGCCTCCGTACGTGTCGCACCGCGACTTTGGATCGATGGTTCGGCAACACGCACAATAACTACCCGGTCAGGCAATTTCGCCGTTCTATCCCTAGGCGTTCGGCTTGGCTTCGGTCCATGACGCGCCGACCATACGCCAGCTTCACCACACAGGCAGCGTGAGATCGTTTACCAAACGAGCATCATGGTACCGGCTCAGGTGATCAGGAGGCCGAAGCATAATCCGAACACAGCCATGGTCAGCACAATTACGATCCAATATTCGATCGGGGTTGAGGATCGGAGGGTACGTCACGCCATTCACGTTAATATGGTGTGTGCCGACGCCGACGTAGAGTCGGTTGACCGTGAAAGCGGAGAAGCCAAATCCCGCCAACGCAAGAACAGAGTTCCAACCATCCTTGCCTCATTCCTTGATAATCTGACGCAGCACAGATTGATTGACTCAACGCTGCCTTTCAGAGGCAGGCGGTCTCACCGCGCGGAGTGGTGCACCCTAAAGGACTGGCCGAGATCATGGCAGACAGCGGCCACTACAGCATCGACGGCATTACCGCTCGCGCCTATGTCTGGTCAGCAGGCGGGGCAGGGGAGCTCATCGACGCACTGCTGGCCGCGCGCAGAGCGGGTTGACCGGTAAGCTTCACTGCATGACTGATGCCTTCGGACGACCGTCTGCCTTTCACCTACGGCCGGAGAGGCGGCCGATTGTGAAGCATACGATGCCCTGATCGTCCTGCCAGCAGCTCTGCTTGTCGACGAAGCCAACGACGCCAACGGCAAACCGTGCCGACTTCGCGAAATGGAAAATCAAACCCGTTATACATGGTTGTTCAAAACGTCGGGTTGAGATCAAGCGTGATCGCGCGCTCCATAAGCAGCGCAACCGGATCAAGCGCATGTTCGACGACCTGAATAGAAACCGTGCCGCCGCCACGCGCTACAACCAGCTCGCCAGCAGCTTCCCCGGCATGATCATTCCGCCACCACCAGATCCTGACTCAATTCCGCCCGCGCGCCCAAAAAAGTCATTGGAGGTTCATGCAAATGAACTACATCGAATAATAGTCGTTTTGAGATGCCCACATTAACCCGGCAAATGTGGCCGGTGAAACGAGGAAGCTAGATGCGAACTATAATGCTTTCGATGCTTGTTCCAATCCTCGCCGTCACGACAAGTGGTGCTAACGCGCAGGAATTTAAGTACAATTGTCAGAATGAGCCAATCGCCATCGCCATCCCTGGCGACCGACTTGACAGGTCGATCGAGAAGCTGCGCCTAGCGACCCGCTGTCCGATATCGGGCACCAAGCTTGCGCGCGGCAAGCGTTCAAAACCGGTTGTCGGGACGATGGTGCCAGAAGAGGCCCTCCAAGCGATGCTGAATGGAACCGGCCTCGAATCACGCCCCATCAAGGGCGGCTTTGAGATTGTGCGTACGCGCGTCCGCTGATTATTGCCGGGGAGGATCACAGCGTTGTGATCCTCCCTGACTGATAGGCTACAACTGGAACCGGGCGGTCAGCCGGATGTCTCGCCCTGCGAGTGGAGCGAAATCCTTGATAACACTCGGATGTCGACGCGCCGTGACATCGAATATATTGTTTGCGGACAGGATGAGGCTGGTGGCGTTGCCGCTGAACGGCATCCAGGCGAGAGACGTATTGACCATCGTGTAGCCGTCAGTCGGCGTCTCATAGCCAGAAATGCGATCCTGCCCGAATACGCGTTCTACCTCTACCCGTCCGTTGACCTGCACTGCCTGGGCTTCGACACCGCCGAGCAATCGCAGTGGAGGAATGCGGGGCGCCGGACCAGATCCCTTGATGGTTGCACGGACATAGTCGCCGAGCACGTCACCTCGAATTTCCAAATTGCCGATTGTAGCCAAGCGCGCGGACAACTCCCCCTCAAAGCCATAATAGCGAGCATCCGCCTGAGCATATTGATAAACCGGCAGTCCGTCGATCTCAGTGCCCGTCAGGTAATCGTAGATATAGTTGCTGAACCAATTGTGGTAAGCAGACACTGCAAACCGGTAACCCTCTCCACGGCCTTTCAGCGTCGCTTCGAGACCCCAGCTGGCTTCCTTGGTGAAAGCAGGATTTCCGATTTCGAACGCCTGCGTGCCGAGA
Organism: Sphingomonas carotinifaciens; assembly: GCF_009789535.1. NCBI lineage: Bacteria > Pseudomonadati > Pseudomonadota > Alphaproteobacteria > Sphingomonadales > Sphingomonadaceae > Sphingomonas > Sphingomonas carotinifaciens. The sequence continues at coordinate 133,460 of NZ_WSUT01000001.1, forward strand.
TGCGGCCCATTGGCGAACATCTCCTCAGCCGAGGGTGCACGTTCAGTGCGCGATGCGTTCAAGCCGATGCGTACACCGTTAGTTAGCGGATAGCTTGCACCTGCCGAAAATGAGAAGGCATCGAAGCTGCGGGCGATGTTACCGTTGCCCAAGTCCGCGTCGGCATCGGCGCTGATGCTGCTATGCTCAACGCGCGCGCCTGCTTCCGCTCGAAGTACGCCGAAGTCGAACGACTGCAGTGTGAATAAGCCATATTGCTGGGTATTGCTTTTGGGCAGGAACTTCTCCTCGCCTTCCACACGGAAATTGCGAACAAAAAACTGCCCACCGATTGCCCCGCTCCAGCGGTCGCGCCTAGTCTGTACGGCCTCCACGCGGCCTTCATATCCTCGGTTGAAGAAGCTGGTACCGACTACGCCGGGGCTTTCGAGTTCGTCATGCCGATAGTCGGCGCCGGCCGCTCGCACGCGGATCCGGTCAATGAAGCCCTCCAGTTGATATTCCCCGCGTACGTCGATGCGGGTCTGCCGCAGGTCGAGACGTACGCCGCTGTGATCATGAGCGTGGCCGTCAACAGCGTCCTCCACCTCTTCATCGTGGTGGCCATGCCCGTCGAAACGGGCAGGCACCCCGTAGAGGCTATCATAGCGGCTGACCGAGAACCCAAGGGATCCGCGCTCGCCGATATAGGTAAGGCCGCCGCCAAAGTCGGACGTTTCAGCTGCAGTATTGGCAAGCCGTCCTCTCGCATTTGCCTCCACTAGTAGTTCAGGTTCGTTCTGCTCGGCGGCATGCTCGGCCGCTTCTTCCCGCACGTTGCGGGAGTAAAGATAGCCGCCGGTGCGAAGGTCGCCAGTCTTCACATAGCTGCCATCCAGGTGAAGCACGATCCGATCGTTGATCGGCACGTCAAGCACTCCGCTGAGTGTCGTCTCATCAGCTGCGGATCCGTAACCCGCGATCGCGTCGAAATGGGCCGGCTTCTCGGGCATTCGGCGTGGGATGCGATTGTCGATCACGTTGACGACGCCGCCAATCGCAGACGAACCGAACAATAAAGCTGCCGGGCCGCGCAGCACCTCGATCCGTTCCGCCGTCAGCGGATTGACCGCCGGGGCATGGTCGACTGACGTGTTTGAAACATCGATGCTGCCAATACCATCGGTCAACACGCGTATTCGCTCACCCTGAAAGCCTCGTAGCACCGGGCGCGATGCGTTCGGCCCAAAGCTCGTTGCCGACACGCCAGGCTGCCGGGCGAGGGTCTCAGCGATCGTTGGGCGGAGTTGACGGGTAAGCTCCTGCCCAGAAAGCACCGACGTTCCAGACAGCACATCAAGCTGGTTCTGCGGATATGGCGCGGTAACTAGGATTTCCTCCGAAGCCTCATCATGCGGACGTAGGCGCTCGCTACGGCTACTCGTCGCCTCGCGGCTTTCCACCTCGTTTTGAGCATAGGCGGGAGCGCTGATCGTCAGAGCGGAAATGGCGGAACTCATCAATAGGCGGCGGATCATCTGTCTTCCCCGGGGGCTTGCACGATGCTGCCTAGACGTTATGAGATACTGTCTCAAGATGTTACGTTATCCTATCACATCGCCGCGTAGGCAATTCGGTATGCGCGAACGATCGCGCGCAAGAAAACATCGAGGAAAGCTATTATGAATGCGGTCTTGCGGGCGAAGACGTTTGCTCGCTCCCAATGCCTGAGCACGTCCGTCGCAGTGCTTTCGGCGGTTCTGGCCTCAGCGGCATCAGCCCAGAATGTCTCCCCGGAGCAGGGATTGGACGTTGCCAGTGGCCTGCACGGCCGCGACCTGTCGCAGTATGCGCAGGCCGATACGACAGGGCAGATTACCGGTTATGTGACGATTGAGACGATGGCGGGCGAGCTGAGCGGCACCACAATCAATCTGGAGGGCACGCGCTTTTCCGCCACCACGGACGGCGCTGGCCGCTTTCAGTTAAGCGGAGTGCCAGCGGGCGATTACATCCTCGTCGCCAAACACGCCGCCATGCGCGAGCAAAGGCGCGCAATTACGCTCTCGGCGGCAAAACCGCTCGTGATTGACATCAGCCTGGCGCCTATCTCCGGGGCGGAAGCCGATGTGGTCACCGTGACCGGCACGCGGATTGGCGCAGTCCGCAGCAGTTCAAGCCCGGTTTCCGTCATCACCGCGGCTGACATCGAGCGTAAGCAGGTCACCAACATGACCGATCTCCTTCGCGGAGAAATCCCCGGGCTGTTCGTCATCAATCCCGGCGTGAACGATTGGACCACGCAGGTCTTTTCGCGCGGGAGCACCTCATGGAATTATGGCTTCAGCGACCTGAACAACGATTATGCCAAGATTTTCATCGACGGTGTTGAACTCTCCCGTCCGACCCTTCTGTCGATGATCGATCCGCGTACCATCGAGCGCATCGAAACGGTACGCGGCCCGCAGGCAGGAACCATTTACGGCACCGACGGCTCAAACGGCCTGATGAAAATCGTCACGAAGAAGGGCGCGACCGGCCGCCCACAGTTGATCGCGCAAGCCTCTGTCGGGATCATGGAAAGCCGTTACAAGCCCGATAGTGCCACGCCGATCGTTCAGGATCACAGCCTGCAGTTGCTCGGAGGCGACGACGATTTTGGCTACCGCTTGGGGGGAGTGTACCAGTCAACGGGGGAATGGGCACGAAGGTACAATTCTGAGTCTTACGGGCTTTCGGGCGGACTGCGGGCCCGTCGAGGCGATTTCACCTTGAGCTTGAGCGCGTTCCACAACCATCGCGAACTGGCGCTGTCCACCTATCCTAACGACCCCGTGCCCGGTCAGGGCTCCGACTATCCTATGACGCAGACGCTGCTCGCCTTCTCGCTCGGCTATCAGGCCACACCCAACTGGCAGCATACGCTGACGATCGGACAGGACAGGAACTCATTTGGTTATGACGGCGTGTTCCTCGGTCGCAACAACAAGCAGCATACCGACTACAGCCGCCGCACGTTGCGTTATTTCACGAGCTATAACGCCACCATCAATTCTGATCTGTCCGCGGTTCTAACCGCAGGCGGAGACGCTACCTTCTATGATGCCAATGGCTTCGAGGCGCTCGGCTACCCAATCGTGAACGGCAGACCAGATTATGCCAACGCGCGCGATTACCATCCGGTCGAGGAAAATTGGCGCAACTTCGGTTATTACGCCATGGCTGAACTGGGATTTCGTAAGCAGCTTTACCTGACCCTGGCCGCGCGGATTGAGGAGGGACTGCGCTACGTCGTACCGTCCGAGAAAAGACAGGTTCAGCCGCGCGTCGGTCTTTCCTATGTGTTGGATCGCGGTCCTGCGACGGTAAAGCTACGCAGCCAGTGGGGCCGCAGCGTTCGCGCCCCGATCACCGACGTTCGCGCCGCCAGCGTATCCAGCGGCATCTCCTACCGCGCTAATCCGAACCTCGGCCCGGAAGTGAAAGAAGGCTGGGACGCGGGTGCCGATTTCACCTGGCGAGGTATAGGCACCTTCTCGGTCACGTACTTCGATGAGGAAGGCCGCGATCTCATCATGCCGCTCAGTGTCGATGAAACCGCCCGTCCCCGCATCCGGGAGTACCAGAACTACGGTATCATCACGAACAAGGGCTGGGAGTTTGAAGGCAATGCCACGCTCGGGCCCGTTTTGCTGCGCGGCAATTTCACACTCATCGACAATCGAATCAGAAAAATAAGCCCTTTGGTTGGAACAGGACAGAACGCCCCGGGAAGCCGCCGGATCAGCGTTCCGGACTATACCGGCGGAATCACCACCACCCTGCGGGTTCTGAGCGGAACCGTTAGTGCGAATGCCTTTGTTCTTGGTCCGCGCATTCTACAATTTGCTGGTGAAGCACCGGCTCTATGGCGCCTGAACTTACGCGCCGAGCAGCAGGTCTCCCCTGGCCTGCTACTGTTCGGCCGAATTGATAACGTCCTTCATGATCAAACATCCGAACGATTTGATTTCTCGATTGCTCCGGGGCGGACAACGGTGATTGGGGTACGTTGCACCTTCTAGACCTCGCCTTTTTTCATAGTGGATGACGTTATGTCGCTTCAAACGCCGGCGCCAGCTAATCCCGCCAATGTTCCAAGCGCTCGCTTCTTTCCTCACATCGGAATTACCGCGGATATGCGCGTGCTTGATGTGGGATGCGGCAATGGTGATCTTAGCCGTGCCATGGCCACGTTGGTCGGCCCTGCAGGTGAAGTTATCGGTATCGACAGGAGCGAGGAAGCGCTGGCGTCTGCACAGGCTGCACCACTCCATCTTGAGATGGCTCCAATCTGCTACCAGACCGCAGATCTGAGTGCAGAGTTGCCTGACCTAGGCCAGTTCGATGCAATCGTTGGCCGACGGGTGCTGATGTACCTTCCTGACGCCGCCGCAACGCTGATCCGGCTTGCACGACTGGCCAAGCCAGGTGCGATCCTTGCTTTTCAGGAACATGCGCGTGCCGATCTGCCAACCGGCGTGGGCGAGCTTCCGGCGCATCGGCAGTGCTATAGAATGGCGTGGGACACCGTCGCTGCGGAAGGAGGCGACGTAGCGCTCGGCTACCGCCTGGCGAGCCTGATCCGCGCAGCCGGTTTCGCGATCGAGCATGCGCGCAGCGAAGGCGTCCTCATACAACCATGGGAGGAATCGTTTTTGCCGACACTTATGCAGGTCATGCTGCCGCGCATGATCGAGAAGGGTGTCGTTCGCAAGGGGGAGTTGGATCTGGACACGCTTGCCCACCGCATTGATGAGGAGCACCGGGCAGCGGACGGTACGATTTTTTGGGATTTGGCCTTCCTCGTCTCCGGACGCCACAAAAGCGACAGATAGCTTTCGCTCCCGCCAGCGGTTGCCTGCCGGCCGATTGCACTTCAAAGCGGGTGATTGGGCACCGAATGTCTTGGAAGGTACCGCTCCGGTCTCGCGCTGGCGGACGTGAGATACGTCGCAAGCCGCTTGTGGTTGACCGCCCGTTCATCGGCTTCAGTCATGTGCCGTCTACTGCCAGCAATCCGCGCCCGAACAGGTCCAACTTGCGGCATAGCGCCATAAACTCACGGCACACCGTCTTAAACGCGGCCCGGTTTTTCGCAGCGGAAGTCAGCAATGATCCGGAAGTCCGGCAGCAGCCAGATCAGCTCGAGATTGCGGGTTGCGTCCGCTGCCAGGCGCCGCTCGACCGTGCCTCGTTGAAATAGCTGTAGTGGTACAGCTTGAGCATGTCGGCCGGATCATAGCCGGGCTGCCCCATTGCCCTTGGCCATGATCGCATGAAGCCGAACCCGCAAATATCCGGGTCGTTGACAAAGGCGTCGATGGACCGGACCGGATTGTCTGTCACGACATAGTCCTCGACCGATGCCGGTGATAGCGGCGCCTGATCCCGAGCATGATCTTAAATGTATGCCATGCCCGCAGGCTACACCGTTCCGGCACAACGTGGAATCCGAACCGCCGATTCCGAATGAATTGGATCGTGAAGCGGTAAAGCCCATAGCTTCTTGAAGTTGACGTTCAGCGTTTTCTAATGACGATCGCTGTCCGGGTTTAGTGCTACAACCGGTGCCATACGAGACGGCTCTTGCCGTTTCTAACGTTGGTGGGTGCTGATCCCGTAATTTTCAATACGGCGTACCGTCACCTTGCTGCCAGGGTGACGGTACATCCCTTGCTTACGGATCAGTGCTGCTTGGGCGGCGCGATCCGGAAGTTGTCTCGGGCCCAATCTGCAAAGCATGTCGGCGTTCGACCCGCTACCGCGTTGGCGAGAGCAATTGCATCTTCCTGCGGGTCCGGGCCGAGGTACGTGCAATCCTCGTAGTAGGCCATGTTCTCGACCAGCGCGTCCGCGCCTGGGAAGAACCCGGCGAACACGTCGCGGGGAACCTGATTGAACGAAAATTCGTGCCCCTGCTGCCGCAGCGTTTCGAGCATGTCGTTGAAGCTGAGGAAATCCCCGACCAGCGGGAGGTAAGCACCGTCGCCGGCCTTTTCAGGATGCGCGAACGCGCCTGCGACAATGTCACCGAGTTCGCCGATGTCGCCCAGGTGGAAGCAGCGAACCGTTGGATCGAGCGGCAGCGTCCAGCCCAGGCTACCATCCTGCTGAGGCTGCGGTCCAAATTGACCGGAAAAATTTTGGTAATAGGCTGGCGGCACGACGAAGCTGTGATGCTTGAAACCGGCTTTCCCCACGATCGGATCGATCTTCGCCTTCCCGCTGAACTGCGGCAGCTTGTACTTGCCGTCGCTGATCGCCTCAGCGTTCGGTAAGGTCGACCAGACGAAGTGCTCGACACCCGCGGCCTTGGCCGCGTCAATCGCTGCGGTCGCCTGCTGAAGTTCGTCAACACCCTCCTGCCAGTAATTGGTCACGAGGAACACGCCGTAAGCGTCGGTCAGCGCTTCAGCGAGCGTCTCCGGCCGATCGAGGTCCGCCTCGGCGACCTCATCGGCTGGTCCGTCATATTTGCCCGGGTTCCGGGTCAGGGCACGGACGATGAAGTCACCGCGAGCCGTGAGGGCGCGCACTACGCCGCCACCCTGCTGGCCCGTTGCGCCGAACACGGCGATCACTTTCTTTGCGTCAGATGACATGGGATTATTTCTCTCACTTGGCATCAAGCCCCTTCAGGCAACTGTGTCACAGCGCCTCCGGACATGATCACGAGTGTATTTGCGTTCGATCGAAAACCGGAACAATGCATCAATTGCTGGCATCATCTGCTAGGATTTGATTCAAATGAGAGAGCTTGTCGAAACCGCCGAACTCGTTGCCTTCACCAAGGTGGTGGAAGCCAGGTCCTTGTCGCGGGCTGCAGCGGAGTTGCGTATCCCACGCGCCACCTTAAGCCGACGCCTTGCCCGGTTGGAAGAGCGGCTTGCTACGCGTCTGCTACGCCGCAGCACGCGGAGCCTGACACTCACCGACGAAGGCGGGGTATTCTACCGACAGGCATCCATGGCGCTTGAGGCCGTGCTTTCGGCCGAGCGGAGCGTTCGAGGATCAGACGACCTGATGCGCGGCGATTTGCGCGTCTCGGTACCACCGATGATGAGCACGAGCTTCAACGCGATGCTCTGTGCCTTCGCCGCGCGCCATCCGGATTTACGTGTTCACGTGCATACGACGAGCCTGATCGTGGACGTCCTTCACGGCGGGTATGACGTCGCGCTTCGGGCAAGTAGCGAAATTCAACCCGGTCTGATCGCACGCACGCTTTTTCGTGATCCTATGATCGCCGTCGCATCGAGAGGCTATCTCGAGAAAAGGGGTGTTCCACGCACACAGCGTGACATCCGCCATCATCGCTGTCTTCTCGGGTTCGCCCGCGGCGAACTGTCGACCTTGCATTGGCCACTTATCGCTGGAGGGCAGCTTCAGATAGAAGGTACCTTCTTCTCGAATGAGATCGCCCTGCTCCGCGACGCGGCGGTCGACGGACTAGGCATAGCGCTCCTGCCACGGACCTTTGTCCTACCTCTGCTGACAAGTGGTGTCCTCGAGCACGTTCTCGAAGGCGTCATTGGATCGGAGATGCAGGTGGCGCTCGTTTACGCCGATCGAGCGTTCCAGTCGCCGCAGGTGCGAGCGTTTGTTGAGGCAGTTGCCGCGTGGGCGACGGCCGAACTGGCTGAGAGAGCAACGTAAGAAACTAGAATTAGACGCAAATATATGAAACAAACGATAAATCAAGCTTGCAGTTGGGTGAGGGACTTTTATCCCGGTCTGCAGATCCTCGACAGTCCCCCACTTGCGCAACTTCGTCATCGCTTTTGATTTGGTGCACAAATCTTAGCTCAGCGTCGCATGCGATGCTGGTGATCGCTGTATTGCTGCTCGAACAGCGTATGTGGCCGTGGTGCGCCCGTGACGAAATTGTAACACACGGCCTCCTTGCATTTCAACTAAAGGGCCGCACCATCAAACACCTAAATACTTAATTGCGGGTGATAAAGAGATAGTGCCGCCCAAATATTCCAGAGCCTCATTCCAGGATAAGCGCCTCACCACGGAAGTCGCCGCGAAGTGAGATCGTAACACCTTGCGACATCCACCACGAACCCAGCGCGCTGGCCGGCACGCCTTCCGGCAGCTTGCCGCCGCCCGCGAGGCGGGCAGTGTAACGGCGGTCGGGATCAAGACCGCGCAGCTTGATCGCGGGCACGTCGTCGCCACCCTGATAATTTTGGAGCATGTGGAACAGTACTGCCTGGCGCCTATCGTTCGACACGTACAGCGTGTCCACCGTCGGGCCGCTGCCGTCCGGCCGCGCGAGGCGATAAAGTGCGCCGGTCTGGACCGTCTCGCGAATCGTTTTGTAGTCGGCGATCATCCGGGTAGCGACGCCGAAATCGTCCGCGGTCCATTTGTTGAGGTTGTTCCCGACGCCCAGTCCTCCCTGCATCGCGGACAGGAACCGGTAAGAGAGGTCAACATTACGTCCCGTCGCCCAATTGGGTACATCGGTCGTCCACGCCATCATGATCGCCGGCGTAAAGGCATGGGTGAAGCCGTCCTGGATCGTCAGGCGATCGAACGCATCGGTGTTGTCGGACGTCCAGACCTGATTGGTGTAGCGCATGATGCCCAGGTCGACACGTCCGCCGCCACTGGAGCAGCTTTCGATCTCGACCTTGGGATGCCGCTTTTTTAGCTCGGCGAGAATGTAGTAGAGGTTGCGTGTATACTCGACATAGATGCGCTGCTGGTCTTCGACCTTCTGCTCCGGCCATCCCGGCTCGCTAAAGCTGCGGTTGTAGTCCCATTTCAGATACTGGATGTCGTTCTTGGTCAATAGGTCGTCAAGCACGATCAGAACGTGATCGCGCACGTCGGTGCGGGCCAGGTTGAGCGTCAGCTGGTTACGCGCTTCCGTCCTCGGACGACCCGTGAAGTTGATGACCCAGTCGGGATGCGCTCGGTAAAGGTCACTGTCAGGATTGACCATCTCCGGCTCGACCCAAAGTCCAAACTCCATGCCCAGCTTGTGAACGCGATCTATCAACGGCCCCAGGCCATTGGGGAACTTCGTGGGGCTGGGCGTCCAGTCGCCTAATCCGGCGCGGTCGCTGTCGCGCTTGCCGAACCAGCCGTCGTCCATCACGAAGCGCTCGACGCCGATCCGCGCCGCCTTCTCGGCCAGCGCGATCTGGCCCGCCTCGTCGATGTGGAATTCGGTCGCTTCCCAACTGTTGTAGAGGACGGGGCGAACCTTGGGCCGGCCGTTGCCGGGCAGGATGCTGGCGATCTGGAAACGGTGCTGAAGCCGCGACGCGCCGCCCATGCCGTCGTCGGAATAACCGACGTAGAAGACTGGCGTCTCCAGCGTCTCGCCAGGGCGCAGACTCCATGAGAAGTCATAAGGATTGTAGCCGCCTGCGATCCTTACGCGGCCGATCAGGTCGGTGCCGACGCTGATCCGCCACGATCCGCTCCATGCCAGCGTGCCGAACCATACGGGGCCATGCTCCTCGTCGGTCACCCCCTTCTGGTCGATCGCGAACCAAGGTGACATGTGGTTACTGGTCCCGCCCCGCCGACTTTCCAGCACGGTCAGCGCGCGGCCGATCGGCTGCTGGTCGAACCCGAACTCGGCAAGCTGCCGGCCAGCGAGGTAGGATAGACGGTAGTTCGGCTGGTAAGGCAGCGTCAGGGTTGCTGCGGCGATCTGATCGATGCGGACCGGTGCGTTACCGCCATTGCGCGCGACCGCGGATCGCCCGACGACCCCCGTGGCCGGATCGACCGTGTAGCGCAGGGTGACGGTGAACGGTCGCGAAATGTCGGCCAGCTCGATCGTTAGGCCGTTGCCGACGATCCGGTGCGAACGATATTTAAGGACGAGGTCGCGGTTACCGTCGGGAAAGGCGACCTTGATGCCCGGATCAGTGACGATACCTCCCCCCTGTCCAGCATATTCCTGCGCGGTGACTGAGCTGGGCGGATCCATCGCACCGATGACCGGGGGCGGCGGCAGCAGTGGCAGCTTGATGGGCGCAGCGGCATCAAGCATCTTTCCCCAATAGGCCGGGCGGAGATACCCCTGCTCGTCGATGGCGATGTCGTATTCGGCTTCACCACCCGTGAGCCTGAAGATCCTAGTGCTGGCATCATACTTGATTTCCGCGGAGGCGATCGGGCTGACGGCGATGCTGAAACAGGCCGTGCCTGCGAGTGCGATGGTCTTGTGAACAGTCATTCCGATAGCCTCTCGCGCTACGCGCTTCTGGACAAAAGGGCCCTTCCCGACTGACGCCGGGAAGGCAGGGGGGAGCAAGGACGAAGGATCAGAAGCGCGCACGTACGCCAAACAGATAGCGGCTGCCGGTGTTCTGAAGCAGCAGGAACCGATCCTCAAGGACTGAATAGTCGTTCACGTATGCGCTCGTGAGATTTACGCCCTGTACATAAACTTGCAACTGCGGTGTGACATCATAGGCGATGCTGGCATCAAACTGCCCGTACGAGTCTCTATTCTCCGGACGTGACGCGGCGCCGAAGCATGCGCGCAAGAAGGAGGACCGCCAGTTATACGACGCGCGGGCCTGGATGCCGAACTTCTCATAGAAGACGCTGCCATTCGCAGAGTGAGGGGACAGGCCGTTGTAGCCGCAGCCTGCGTTGCTGGCGGTGCCGCTGCCGCGGTCAACGTTGCTCGAGACGTACGTATAATTGCCCGCCACGCCGAGGCCGGACAAGATACCCGGCAAGCTGTCGAGCGTATACTGGCCACCGACCTCCACGCCGGCGATCGACCCGGATTGACCGTTGCGGGTACGCGTATCCTGGAAGTTGTACCCGAACAGCGGCACGCTCAGAGTTTGAGTTTCGAGGAAATCTTTGAAGGATTTGTAGAACCCGCTGAGACTGACATAGCTAACGGCGTTAAAATAATGCTCTAGAGACAAATCGTAGTTCGTCGAGCGAAACGGACGCAAGGTGGCATTGCCGCCACTGGAAACCGCATTCGTCACGCGCCCGCCATAGCTGTTGTCTACGCCCAGCGACGTCAGCGTAGGACGGGTAACGGTCTGAGACACGGCACCGCGCAAAATGGTCTGCGCATCAATGTCGTACTTGATGTTCGCCGACGGGAGGAAGTTGGTGTAGCTGTTGCGGACCTGGACCGGCTGGGCTGCGCCGAGCGTGATGAGCAGATTGTCATCGCCCGGGTTTCGCGTGATCCCGAGCACGAATTGACCGAAGCCACGCGAGACGAGCTTGGTGTCGACCAGTCGGCCGCCGACGTTCGCCGACCAATTATCGCTCCCGAACATCGCATTGATGTAAATCGCTGCAACCTTTTCGGTCACGTTGAGCGTCTGGCCAGGTTGATCGCGCAGACCATAGGGGCCGCCGGCGATCGCCAGCAGCCTGGCTGCTTCCGCTGCCTGCTCGGCAGCCGTCCGCCCCTGTCGTGGGATCGCCAGGACCGAGGGCTGGGAAATGTAGGCGAAAACGTCTGCCGGGTTGAAGGTGAAGAAGCTGCTCGGAACGTTCTTGCTGCCCGAGGCCTTGTTCAGGAAACCATCGAGCGTGAATGCCTGCACCAGGCTGCTGGGGATCGGGACGTCGTAGCCGCAATAGGTGCAGTCGGTGCCGGTGTTGCTCGCGACCGTCCGGACCTTCTGTCGCTTGTTGTACGACAGGCCGAACAGCAGCTTTTGGAAGATGCCATCGTCCGCCTTCCATTCGCCGTCGATGTGGAACTCGCTGCCTTCGTCCTTCACGCGGACGAACTCGTTCAATCCGTAATGCGCGCGCAGCAGGCTGGCATCGGTGATCGGGCCAAGATTGGACGCGGTCGGAAGATCGTTCTCCGGCGTCAGGTCGAAGCGTGGCGCGGTCTGGGCAAGCGACCCGACAACTAGGAACTGGCGTGGCTGGTTGCGCGTGGCCTTCGTCGTCGACGCGTCGAACTTCATCGTCAGACTGTCGGTGAGATCGACCGCCACGTTGGCGCCAAACTGATAGCTTTCGGTTCTACGGTCGACAGACGTCACGACGTTGTCGTTCTGCGACGCCGTCACACGGTTGTCGCCCAGTGAGGCGGCGTTCAGTGCCGGATTGGCGTTCACGAATTGCGTGCCCGGCCTGTTGAAGCCGGTGACGGTGCCGTTGGCATCAGTGGTCAGACCGATAAACGGTTCGGTATAGAAGACGCCGAAGAACCGGTTGACAGATTTGACGTTGAACTTCGAGTACAGGCCGTCGATGGTCAGCAGTGCCGCATCGTTCAGCTGTGCCTGGATCGCCCCGGACAAGTTAAGCCGCTCGCGCTGCTGCGATTCTCGATTGAAGTTCAGGTTGCGCGGCGTGTGGATTTGTCCGCTTTGGGTTAGAACCGTGCCGATCGTAGGCTGCAGGCCCGTGGCAGTAGTAGCTGCGTTCACCTGGCGCTGCGAACCCAGGATCCAGCCATTGAGATCGACGAAATCGCGCTGGCTTCTGCGATCCGTATACGAGGCGGCGAACACTGCACCGAACGTCTTGGCGGAATTGGTCCAACTGACCACACCCGACACATCCGGACTAAGCTTGTCGGCGAGACCGTCGTATATCCCGCCGGCGGCGGCCGCTAGGTTCAGCCCCGCCTTGCCGTCCAGAGGCCGAGCGGTGACGACATTCACCGTCGCGCCGATGCCACCCTCCTGCAGCTGCGGGAGAGTGGATTTATAGACGTCCGTCCTTTGGATCATGTTCGAGGACAATACGTCGAACGAGAATTCGCGACCATCGTTGTCGGTCGCCATGATGCGACCGTTGACGAGCACGGTGTTGAATTCGGGCCCGAGACCGCGAACCGTGATGAACTGCCCTTCGCCTCCGGACCGGTCGATCGCGACACCAGTGATGCGCTGCAGGGATTCGGCAACGTTGTTGTCGGGGAACTTGCCAGTATCCTCGGCCGAGATCGAGTCTACGATGTTGTCCGCGTTGCGCTTGGTGGCGACCGAGCTGCGAAGGCTCGCGCGTATGCCCGTGACGACGATGTCCTCGTCTGCCGCCTCCTCCGAAGGGCCACGAGGTTGCTCAGGCCTATCAGCTTGCGGTGTTCCGGTATCGGCAACGGAGTTCGCGTTGGACTGCGCACCTGCCGGCAACGCGCCACAGGCAAGCAATGCTGCACCGCAAAGCAGTAAAGCCTTCATTGACTATCCCCTCTTTACGCGACCAATATATGTCTGGTTCGCGACCCACCGTTTATATATCGGACAAATGAAATGCAATTAGTATTTTGGATGTAATGGAACTCGGAAATATGTCTTTAAATCAGCAGTTTAGATGTAATAGCGCAACGGTGATCATAAATTCATTTATCTGAGAATTGATGAACGTTCCAGTATGGGGTTGCAGATTGATTCTTTCGCACAAGCCCAACGGGTCTATGATCATGGCATCTTGTCAATACCGATGGACGCTCCGCCCCCCGTTGCACCGTATTCAGGTCGGTCGATGAACGTTGATTTGCGATGGTGGCGAGCAGCGCCCGCAATGATCGATAGTTTCTGATGCCTATCCCCTCCGACGACATGTCTTTGTGTACCTGATCTACCCCCTGTTTGACGGGGACCGATGATAGGCTCTGCGGAGCCAAGAGGTGTTTTGATGGCAAGTACGCCGAAGGGTCGTTTCACGGACGTGTTCAAGCGCGAGGCGGTGGCGCTGTGGGAAACGAGCGGCCGCCCGCAGGCCGAGATAGCGGCTGGGTTAGGTATTGTTCCCACGCTGCTGCGTCGCTGGCAGCGCAAGCAGCAGGAGAGCAGTGCCCCGGCAGCCGGCCCGGCGGCGAAGCCGCCAGTATCGACAATGGCGTCGCCAGCGGATCAGGCGTCCGAGATCGCGCGGTTGCGCTTGCAAGTTGGACCGGGCGCGGATGGAGCGCGACATATTGAAAAAAGCCGTCGTCATCTTTGCGGAGATGCCGCGGTCAAGTTCGCTTTCATCGAGCAGCATGCGTCTACCTGGCCCAGTGAACGTCATGTGCCGCATGTTCGGCGTGTTGCGCAGCGGCTATTACGACTGTCATGGCCGGGCACAGAGTGCGCGAACGACGGCGAACTTGGCGCTGCTCGGCGGCATGCGCCGGCTCCAGGCGCGCCATCAGGGGTGCTACGATCTCCGCGGATGCATGCCGCCCTGCGGGCGGAGAGCCGGCCGTGCAGCCGTGGCCACGTCAAGCGCCTGATGCGCCGGCATCGCTTCTACGCGCTTGCCGGGCGCCGGTTCCGGCCATACACGACCGACCGCCGTCACTATTTGCCGATTGTCCCGAACCTTTTGGCGCAGAACTTCGTGGCGACCGCGCCGAACCTGATGTGGCTTGCCGACATCAGGTAGATCGCGACCGGAGAAGGCTGGCTGTATCTGGCGGCCGTGCTCGACCTGGCAACCTGCGAGATCGTCGGTGGGCGATGCGGGACCATATGCGACCGAACTGCCACTGGCTGCCATAATAATGGCCGCTCAGCGGCAGCGTTCAGCGCCTGGCCTCATCTGCCACTCGAATCGCGAGTTGCTATATGACGTCGGGACCGATGTCGATTACCTGTCGGTGATCCGCGCCGGACCCTCGATGAGCCGCACCGCCAATTGCTACGACAATGCCCCGATCGAGAGTTTCTTTCACACCCTGAAGGTCGAGCTGATCCATCAATACCGATAGGCGACCCAGTCAGAAGCCTGACAGGCGCTGTTCGGATACATCCAAGGCTACCACAACCGGCATCGGATGCACCCGGCATTCGGGTATCTACTCCCGAGCTAGCCGAGTAGCGCATGACCAGCTAGCCCTGCGTGTCCGGCAAGCCGAGGAAAGATCAGACCTCCTGCTCGTGTACGTTCCGATGATCTGCTCGTCCGAAAACCTGCTCCGCTTCATCTGTCCGTCTCCTCTTAAGGCGGACCCTACCTCGGCGTGGTCACATTCCAGGGGGGACACGTCATCAGCGAAAACCCCGACGCGGGAAATCATGGAGTCGCCCGACATCGGTTGTGAGCTCGAACCTTTAGGATCCACAACCGACCGTAAGAAGGAGTATCAAGGGTGGCCCATTTCCGATCCTGTCACTCTAAACCTGATCGATGACCGGCTTCCCCTCACTGCTGCTTCAGAGAGGAAGTGACTGTATAGCGATAGCCCCGCCAAAATGCAGCCGCCGCGACCCACCATCTTATGAGTCTTGTGGGAACTTCGTCATCCGATCATATTGCCGTAGCCGATCACGATCGTGGCAAGGATCAGCAGCGCGACCCCGCCCCAGACCATAAAACGGGTGCGGGGCGCGGCATCCTTCCACTCCTTCAGCGCGAAGCCCCATAGCGTACCGAAGATGATGATCGAGGCCATGTGGAGCGTCCAGCTCGAGAAGCCATACTGCCCCATCTGGCTTTCGCCCATGGTGTAGAAGAAGAACTGGAAATACCATGTGGTGCCGGCGAGCGCGCAAAGGGCGAAGTTTAGTGCGATCGGCGCGCCTTTCGCCTCGCCCAGCCCCAGCCATTGACCCGCGCTGCGATTACGACGAATCAGGTGGATGCACCATACCGCATTAGTCAGCAGCCCGCCGAACATGACGAGGCACAGTACGGGAAGCCCGGTCCAGAGCGGCCCAGTGCCCGCCGCCGCCGATAGCGCCTTTATCGGTTCGCCGGCGGCAAGGCCGAAGGCAAAGCAGGCGGACATGATGCCTGCGAAGATTGCGACAACGATACCCTTCCTGAAATCGAATTCCGTGACCGCGGCGACTTTCTGTTCGGGCGAGAGCGCCTGATCCTTTTTTGCCCCCGCAAGCGCCACAACGACGATGCCGGCGATGGTAAGACCAAGGCCGAGCAGGATGATGTTGCCCGAAGTGGTATCGAGCAGCTTGGCGGCGAACTCGCCGGTGAACAGCGGCGGGATTAGCGTGCCGAACACCGTGCACAGCCCCAACACCACGGCCATGCCGAGTGACAGCCCAAGGTATCGCATGACGAGGCCGTAGCCCAAGCCACCAAAACCCCAAAGAATGCCAAAAAAGATCGGCCAAAGCAGCGTCGGCATCGGCATCGCGGCGAACACGCTTATTAGGTCGTTGGTTTGCAGCAAGGCAAAGAACCACGGCGCCAGCACCCACGAAAAGATGCCGCCGGTCAGCCAGTAAATTTCCCAAGACCAGCGTTTCACCCCGCGATAGGGGACATAAAAGCTGGCGGAGGCGAAACCGCCAAGCCAGTGATAAAGGACGCCGGTTAGGGGATTAGGGGTCATGGCAAAGGACCAGGCTGTTCAGGAGAAGCGCGCGGGATTAGTGCGTGAGGACGCCGCGGCGTCCATCGTCACGTCGAGACCGGCGGCTGGCGACAACGATCCGCCGAACGCGTCAACATGGGCGAAGCCGTCGGTGATTGTGTCGGCGCTGTCCCAGAACGTGCCGCCATTGCCGCCCGAACTGGTCGCCAGCCAGCGCGCCGTCCCGCCGACGATGCGCGTCGCATAGGCGGTGCCCGCCGGCAGATTGACCGCATCGCCGCCGGTGACGATGTGCGCCTCGCCATCGATCGTCACCTCCAGCGTACCGTCGAGGAGGTAGAGGAACAGGTGCGTCGTCGCATGCCGGATCGTCGGCAGCGTGGCGCCGCGCCCGCCCTCGATCACCCGCATATCGAACAGGTCGTTGCTTTCCGCGCTCCCCAACAGCCGAGTTGAGAGATGCCCGTGCAGCCGATGCCGCGCGCCGTAGCCCGCATCGAGGAAATAGGATCGGTGATCGTCCGGTAGTGCCCGGTCCGCGTCACCCATCGGCGCGGCATTGGCATAAGTGGGCGCTTCGACGCGCATGATGCGATGCTTGCCCATCGCCGGCCCCATGCGGGAGAAGTCGAACGGCCGCCCGTCCTCGGGCAGACCGGTCATGCCCCAGACTTCACCGGCGTCGACGAAGAATTCCTCCCATCCACCCGGAGCGACGATGCCGAAGAAGCGGGTGCGCGGCGCGACGCTGCGATAGCTATGGGTGTCGCCAGGGCGGACATAGGCAAAGTCGCCCGGCGTCAGCACCCGCGACGTGTCGCCGCACCACACCTGCAACCGGCCACGCGTGCAATACCAGGTATCGTGTTCGCGTTCGTGCCAATGCATAGGGATCGGCCCGCGATCGAGTGGCGCGTCACATATCACCGCGCCGAACCCGCCCGCCGTTTCCTCCACCCCGGCCAGCGTGCGGATGACTTGCCCGGCGACCAGATGAGCGGGGCCGGTTCCGTCGCGCAGGACATAGGGTGTGTTGCCGGGCAAGCGGGGGGCATCGGTCATCGAACTCTCCTGTGCGATTATCGGACGAACGGGATGGCGAGCTGTGCCGCCTTGCATTCCGCCGTCTTGGGCGGGGCGATGCCCCAGTGATCGGTGCGTCCGGGGGGCCAGGTCCAGTCGTCGGGCGTGCCGACGCGGTAGCTGTCGTCGACCTGCAGCACCTCTGCGGTATATTCGATGACAAAGCCCGCTGGATCGACAAAATAGGTAAAGACATTGTCGCCCGGTCCGTGCCGGCCGGGGCCCCATCCGATCGGGAAACGGTGATCGACCATGCGGCCGGCGGCACGCATCACGCCTTCCCATGTTGGTAGCTGAAAGGCGACGTGATTGAGCGTGTTGACCGGTGCGTCGGCGATCACCACCGAATGATGGTCGTCATTGGTCCGCACGAACGCCATCATCCTCGACCGGTCGGTCAGCGCGAAGCCCAGCGCATCGACGAAGAAGGCAGTGTCACGCGCCACATCGTCACTGTTGATGTTGATGTGCGCCAGACGTTCGGGCCGATCGGCGGCGGGGGCGAGCGGCGCGACCACATCGTCATGCTGCACCAGACGCATCGTCCGGTCGCAACCGTCGGCAATGATCGCCATCGTCCCGCCGCCATGATCGTCGGCAGGCGCGAACGGGCGGATCAGCCGCGCACCGGCCGCCAGCGCCCGGGCAAGTAGCGCGTCGCGGTCGGCGGCCGGATCGATCCGCAAGGTCATCGACCGGATCGCGGAAGCGGTACCGGCATGGAGCGCCACGACATGCGGATCGTCGCCGGTTGCACGCAGCCATGCCGAAGCGGCGCTGCGGTCGGCCAGCGTCAGGCCCCAGATTCGGGTATGGAAATCGACCGCCGCATCAAGGTCGGCAACGACGAGGTCGACGCTGCGCAACGCGGTCACCGGGAAACGGGCCATCATTCCTCTCCGACGCCGCGTCGTCGCGGTCAAACATCCTTTATTGCACCCGAGTTTCAGATGTAAAATAATAGATAACTAGACATGTATAGGAATGGTCTATGATTGATCCACGCCTGCTTCGAACGTTTCTCGCGGTCTGTCGCGAAGGATCGATCAGCGGTGCGGCGCGCCGGCTGAACATTTCGCAGCCGTCGGTGTCCGTGGCGATCGGCCAACTCGAACATGCGCTGGGCGGCAGCCTGTTCGATCGCGGACGGCGCGGCATCGTGCTGACCGCCGCCGGCATTGCCCTGTTCGAGCGGTCGGAACGCATGGATGCGCTGCTGTGCGAAGCCGAGGAGGCGGTGAAGCTGGCGCGGCGGGGCGTGGCCGGGCCGTTGCGAATCGGCGGCACGCCTGGCGCGCTGGTCAGCCTGGTACCGGCAGCGCTGGGGCGGATGGAGCAGGGCGGCCATGTCGCAGTGCAAGTGCTCGAAGGATCGGACGCGCACCTTGCCGACCTGTTGCGACGCGGCGAGATCGAAGTGGCGGTGGTAACAACCGGAATCGAACCGCCGCCCGAGGATATCGTCGAACGCAGCATCGCGCGCGATCCATTCGCCCTGATCGTCGGGCGCGCACATGATACGCTGGGACCGAGCGTCGCGCTGCACGAGATCGCCGGGATGCCATGGGTATTGCCCCATGCCGGCGGCGCTTTCCGCCGCCAGATTGAGGCGCTGTTCCTGTCGGCCGAGGTGCCGTTGCCGTTGAACGTCATTCGGTGCGATTCGCTGCTGACATCCAAGGAGATCGTTCGGCGCAGCCAGCGGGTTACGGTGCTGCCGCGCGGGGTAGTCGCGGCCGAACTGTCGATGGGATTGTTGCGCGCACTCCCCATCGAAGGCGCTGCGATCACGCGCAATATCGGCATCCGCATGCTGGCCGAGCGGTCGCTGTCCGACATCGGCAGGGTGTTTGTCGAAGCGATACTGAAAGCGACCGAAGCATAGATGTTTCCTATGGCAATCGCAAAATCCAGTATTTTACAATATTGGTGATCGCCCGGAATAAGGACCCGACCGCCAAAACAGGCGGCGTGAGAGGACCTGACCGATGGCGTGCCAACCCCGCCCATGCCCTGATTGCGCGACGTTGCCGCGATGAGCAGCGTGTCGTACGACATCGGGATAATCGGATGCGGTCCGGTTGGCGCGCTTGCCGCCAACCTCGCCGCCGCGGCGGGCCTGAGCGTGTTGGTGATCGACCGGGCCGAGGGACCCCATCCGCTGCCGCGCGCGGTCCATCTGGACCATGAGATGATGCGGTTGTTCCAGTCGGTCGGGCTGGACACGGTGCTGGCACCAGCGATGCGTGAGACCGAGGGGCATCTGCATATAGGTGCCGATCACGGCGTGATCCGGTACATGGGTACGGCGGGGCGGCCCAAGCCGTTCGGATGGGCCAACGACTATTTTTTCTACCAACCCGAACTCGAGGCGCTGCTGCGCGACGGGCTGACCCGGTTCGACGCAGTGACGCTATGTGCCGCGACCGAACTGACCGGGTTTGAACAGGATGGTGCGGGCGTCACGCTGCACCTCGACCGTGACGGCGTGACCGACACTGCCCGGGTCCGCTGGGTCATTGCCTGCGATGGCGCGCGCAGCATGGTGCGCAAGACGCTGGGCATCGCGCTTGACGATCTGCATTTCGAGGAACCCTGGCTGGTGGTCGATGCCGAGGTCGCGGCACCGGTGCGCTTTCCGGCGCTGACCGGTGTGCCGGCGGGGGCGGATCTGCAACAGCTGTCTGTGATGATGTGCGATCCGGCGCGTCCGGCGACGATCGTGCCGGGGCGCGGCGACATACGTCGCTGGGAATTCATGCTGCTGCCGGGTGAGGACGAGGCGACGATGACCCGGCCGGAGGTCGTCGCCGATCTCCTCTCCCCTTATCTCGACGGGGTGCCACACCGGTTGTTGCGGGCCGCGACCTATCAGTTTCACGGCCTGATCGCCGAACGGTGGCGCGACGGCCGCGTGTTCCTGGCCGGTGATGCCGCCCACCAGACCCCGCCCTTTTTCGGGCAGGGCATGTGCCACGGAATGCGCGACGTCGCCAATTTGGTGTGGAAGCTGGCGCTGGTGATCGGCGGACGGGCTGAGCCGGACCTGCTGGACAGCTATCAGGTCGAACGCGATCCGCATGTCCGCGCCGTCGTGACGGCGGCGGTGGAGGCTGGGCGCTATATTTGCGAACTCGATCCCACCCGCGCCGCCGAGCGCGATGCGGCGATGCGCGAACGGGCGCGCAGCGGTCAGACCGGGACCGCTGCCGACCTGATTCCGGCCTATCGCGCCGGGGTGGTGGCGAACGACACGGCGGGGGCGGGCGAACGCTTCGTCCAACCGCGGCTCGGCGACGGAGAACTTCTCGACAGCGCGACCGGATCGGGGTGGCGGCTGATCGCGATCGACCGCGCTGCGGCAGACGCTGCACGGTCGGCGGTCGCTGCCGCTGCGGTGTCGGTGACGTTGGTCGATGCCACGACGATCGGCGATGACGGCACGCTTCGCCACTGGTTGCAGGCGCGTGGGAGCCGGTTCGTGCTGATCCGCCCCGACGCCTATGTCTTCGGCACGGCCGATGCCGAGCCTGCCGCGTTGCTGGAACGGCTCCACCGCGCGCTGCACCTGTGCCCGGCGGTGGCGGCATGATGCCGCTCGCCGCCGCGCGGGCCGCTCTGGACGCGACGCTTGCCGCCGCCCGGGCCGCGCCGATCGCCGCCATCGTCCTCGACGCCGGTGGCCATCCGGTCGCCTTTGCCCGGCAGGACGGTGCCAGCCTGTTCCGGCACGACATCGCCCGTGCCAAGGCGCTGGGCGCGATCGGCATGGGGCAGGACAGCGCCGAGATCGCCGATCGCGCCGCGCGCAACCCGGCCTTTTTCACCAGCGTCGCGGTGGCGACCGGCGGCGCGCTGGCGCTGTCGGCGGGCGGCGTGCTGATACGGAGTGCGGGCGGTCAAATCCTGGGTGCGATCGGCGTCAGCGGCGATACCCCTGACATCGATGCGACCTGCGCCCAAGCGGGCGTCGCCGCTTTTCACGGAGATCGATAATGGCATTCGTCAGCTTCCGCCGCGCGGACGGCACCACCGGCTATGGCCGGCTTCATGGCGACCGGATCGCGGATTGCAGCGCGGTGCCGGGGGCGCCCGCGACGTTGAAAGGCGCGATCACGGCCGGTGCGCTCGATATGATCGAGGACGGTCCGGTCCTTGCGGCATGCGACGTTCTATTGCTGCCGGTTATTCCCGACCCGGGCAAGATCCTGTGCGTTGGGCATAATTATGAAAGCCACCGGCAGGAGACCGGCCGGGCTAAGGTCGATCATCCGTCGATCTTCCTGCGCTTCGCCGACACGCTGATCGCCGATCGGCAGCCGATCCTGCGGCCGCGCGTGTCGACCAACCTCGATTTCGAGGGCGAACTGGCGGTGGTGATCGGACGTGGCGGGCGGGCAATCGCCGAGGATGAGGCGATGGCGCATGTCGCGGGCTATGCCTGTTTCAATGACGCATCCGTGCGCGACTGGCAATGGCATACGACCCAGTTCGCGCCGGGCAAGAATTTCCCTGGCACCGGCGCGTTCGGTCCGAAGCTGGTGACGCCGGCGGAGGCAGGCGACCTGAGTGACGTGCACGTCGTCACCCGGCTAAACGACGTGGTCGTGCAGGATCAGCCGATCCGCGACATGATTTTCCCGATCGCGCGGATCATCGCCTATGTTTCGACCTTCACGGCCCTGTCACCTGGTGATGTTATCGCCACGGGCACCCCGGGCGGGGTCGGCGCGAAACGAACCCCGCCGCTGTGGATGAAATCCGGGGACCGGGTCGAGGTGTCGATCGGACCGGTGGGTACGCTGACGAACCATGTCGTGGACGAGGCCGACGCCGCCTGACGCGCCCGACCCCCACAGGAACAACGAGATACAGGAGAGGTAGTGATGAAGAAGATGCTGGTTGCAGCGTTCGGGACCGTCAGCGCGCTGTCATTGGCCACCCCCGCCTCTGCCCAGGCGGGTGCCACCGCCGATCCGGCGGCGCAGAACGACCCGGCCGCCACGGCGCCGGGCGTGGTCGATAATGGCGAGATCATTGTCACCGCCACCCGCCGTGCCGAACGGCTGCAGGACGTGCCGCTGGCGGTTAACGCATTGACCGGCGAACAGCTGGCGCAGAGCGGCTTTCAGAACCTGCAGGACATCCAGTATCAAATCCCGGGCGTCCAGTTCGGCAGTTCGCCCAATGACTCCGGCTTCCGTCTGCGCGGCGTCGGCTCGGCGGGCGGCTTCAGCAGCTCGTCGGAACAGAACGTCGGCACGGTCGTCGACAATGTTGTCATCCCGTTCGGCAATCCGATGCAGAGCTTGGGCGATCTTGAACGGGTCGAGGCGCTCAAAGGACCGCAGGGCACGCAGTTCGGCAAGAATGCGTCGTCAGGCGTGGTCAACATCACCACACGGAAGCCGGAGCTGGGCCGGTTCGGCGGCAGCGCCTTTGCCAGCTATGGCGAGCTGAACGACTACAACTTCAACGCATCGCTCAATGTGCCGGTCGGGCAGACCGCGGCGCTGGCCGTCTATGGTTT
Source organism: Sphingomonas carotinifaciens (assembly GCF_009789535.1). Lineage (NCBI taxonomy): Bacteria > Pseudomonadati > Pseudomonadota > Alphaproteobacteria > Sphingomonadales > Sphingomonadaceae > Sphingomonas > Sphingomonas carotinifaciens. Next base: position 156,337 of record NZ_WSUT01000001.1, read on the forward strand.
CGCGCGCGGCAATGACGGGTTTGTCGAGAATGTCGTCAACAACCAGGATTGGGGCGCGACCGATGTGTGGGGAACGCGCGCCAAGCTGCTGTGGAAGCCCAGCGATACGTTCAGCGCCTATCTCATCGGTGACTATGCCAAGGGCACGCAGGTTGGGCCAGGCGCGCTGTGGACGTTCAACCGCTTCCCGACCGGCAATGCGCTGGCCGCCGCGCGCAACGCGACGGTCACCGCGCTCGGCATCACGCCCGGTTTCCGCAACGACAAGTCGGCGGAAAATACCGCGACGACGATGCGCGACGAGAATTACGGCGGATCGCTCGAACTCAACCTGGCGGTTGGCGACTATAACCTGACCTCGATCAGCGCGTATCGCGTTTATGATACCGGGCAGATCACCTTCGGCATCGATTCCTATCCGCTGCCGATCTTCACCGGCAACAACAACACCGCCGCCGCCGGCGATGGCGACCGTACCTTCGTGTCGCAGGAGTTTCGTGTAACGTCGCCGACCGGCGCGCCGGTCGAATATGTCGCCGGCATCTACCTGTCGCGGCTCAAGACGGGCCTCGATGGCTATAACAGCGCGCAGCTGCGTCCCGCATTGCCGTTTTCGGCGCAGCCGCAGCTGTCGATCACCTCGGGCCGATCGACCACCCGTACCCAGACCGACAGCGCGGCACTGTTCGTCGACGGGTCGGTCCGGGTGACCGACCAGTTCAAGATCCTGGCCGGTGGCCGCTACAATTACGATTGGGTCGATGCGCAGAGCTTCTCGGTCGCCGATCCCGATTATCCATCGGGCACGGTCGGCGCGAACGGGTTTACCGTCCCCTATACCCCGCGCCCGCTGTCGACCGGATCGACCAAGCGTGGCGACTGGTCAGGCCGGATCGGATTCGAGGTAAAGCCGGCGCGCGACATCATGTTCTATGGCACGGTCGCGCGTGGCTATCTAGGGCCGACGGTCACCTTCTCGGGGCTGACCGGGGCACAGGTCACTGTCGATCCGCAAACAGTGGTCGACATCACCCTGGGTGCCAAGACGCAGCTGTTCGATCGCAAGCTGACGCTGAACGGCAATATCTTTTATGACCGGTACAAGGATCTGCAGACCTCGGTCTTCAACGGGCTGGAGTTCCTGACCGAAAATGCCGGCGGGTTCGAGGCGGCGGGGTTCGAGGTGGAGGCGACGTGGCGCTTCAACCGTAACCTGTCGATCAACGCGGCCTATACTTATTCGGATACCTATTTCACCGATTATGTCACCGCATGCCCGGACTCGACCGTTGCCGCAGGGGCAGCAGCAGTGGCGGCACAGTGCAACGCACCGGGATCGACCGCGACGACGCCACTGTTCCAGGCGCGCGGCGAACCGCTGTCGGGAGCGCCCAAGCACAGCGTCACCGCCGGCGTCAATTACGAACAGCCGATTACCAACCGCCTGACCCTCGATGCGTCGGCCAGCTATTATTACCGCAGCGAGACGCAATATGATCCCGGCGAACTCTATGCACGGCAGCCGGGCTACGACCTGGTCGGGCTGAACATCGGGATCGGCGCTCCCGATGGCGCATGGCGCGTCGGCGCATTCGCCCGCAACCTGTTCGACACCCGCTTCCACGCCGCGGTCATCGGCCTGCCGTTCACGACCGGGGCAGGCGCGGTGAACTGGAACACGCGCGATGGGCGACGTACCATCGGTGGTCAGGTGGCGATCCGGTTCTGATCGGGGAGGGGGCGGTGACGGGGACGGGCATGTCGATGGACCGGGCGACGATCGCCGCGATGGGCAATGCGATCGGGCCGGACGTGCTTGCCGCCGTGCAGGCACTGTACGGCGACGATCAGGCACGCATCGCTCGCGACCTGCCCGTTGCCGCCGCCGATCTGTCCTATGGCGACGATCCCCGCCACCAGATCGACCTGTACCGGCCGGTGGAGGAAGGCGGGCATGTGCCGGTCCTGCTGTTCGTCCATGGCGGTGGGTTCGTGCGCGGTGAGAAGCGGAGCGCGGACCACCCATTCAACGCGCATGTCGGGCGCTGGGCGGCACGGCACGGCATGGTCGGAGCGGTGATGAACTATCGCCGTGCACCCGAACATGGCTGGCCGGCAGGCGGCGAGGACGTGGCCGCTGCCATAGACTGGCTGCGCGACCATGTCGCCGGCCATGGCGGCGATCCGGCGCGGATCGTCGTCATGGGTACGTCGGCGGGCGCGGTGCATGTTGCCACCGCGCTGATGCTGCGCGCAGCAACGCTCGACGTGGCCGCGGCAGTGCTGTTGTCGGGACTGTACGGCCATACCCCGATCGACGCTCGCGACGCACTCTATTACGGCGATCCGACTGGCTATCCGGCACGAATGCCGCGCGAGGCGGTGACGGCTACTACCCTGCCGCTGTTCCTCGCCTGTGCGCAATATGACCCGCCCCGGTTCCAGCGTGAGACGATCGCCCTGCTCGCCGAGCGTCTGGAACGCCACGGCACCCTGACCCCGGCCGCAATCCTGTCGGGTCACAACCACTACAGCCTCGCCGCGCATCTCGGCACCGCCGACACGCGGCTGAGCGACGACATCCTCGGCTTTCTGGCCGACAATGATATCATCGGGAGAGAGACATGCTGATCGACCGCCGCGTCATCCTGGCCGCCGGTGCTGCGCTTGCCGCATCGCCCGCGCTCGGCCAGCCGCGCCGGGCCACGGGGTTTCCCAAAGGGTTCCTGTGGGGCGCATCGACCGCCGGCCATCAGGTCGAAGGCAATAACGTCGCCAGCGATACGTGGCTGATGGAAAACGTCACGCCCAGCGTCTTTGCCGACAAATCGGGCGATGCCTGCAACAGTTTCGAACTATGGGCGCAGGACCTCGATCTGGTGAAGGCGCTGGGCCTGAACAGCTATCGCTTCTCGATCGAATGGGCGCGGATCGAACCGGAACCGGGCATGTTCTCGGTCGCGATGCTCGATCATTACAAGCGGATGATCGAGGGCGCACGGGCACGTGGACTGACGCCGGTCGTGACCTATAGTCATTTTACTGCACCCCGATGGTTTTCGGCGGCCGGTGGTTGGACCAACCGGCAGGCGCCGCAACTGTTCGCGCGCTTCTGCGACCGGGCGACGCGGCATCTGGGCGCGGGCATCGGTCATGCGGTAACGCTGAACGAACCGAACCTGCTGCGGTTGTTGAAGACGATCGGCCTGCCGCCGCAATTGCTGGATGCGCAGCGCGCGATGCTGGCGGCGGCGGCGAAGGCGGCGGGGACGCCCAAATTCGTCGCCGGCAACGTCGCCAATGCCGAAGACCTCGACACGATGCAGACCATCATGGTCGCCGCGCACAAGGCAGGGCGCGACGCGATCAAGGCGGTGCGCAGCGACCTGCCGGTCGGCGTCAGCCTGGCCATGTTCGACGATCAGGCGTTGCCCGGTGGCGAGGCCAAACGCGATGCCGCCCGCGCCGATCTGTATGGCGCATGGACCGATGCGGTGCGCGGCGACGATTTCTTCGGAGTGCAGAATTATGAACGTGCCCGCTGGGACAAGAACGGCAAGGTCGCCGCACCGGCCGATGCCGTCCGCAACTGGAGCGGAAACGAGGTGTGGGCCCCGTCGCTGGCCGGGGCGGTGCGCTATGCGCATCAGGCGACCGGCCTGCCGATCCTCGTCACCGAACATGGCGTCGGCACCGACGATGATGCAATCCGCGCCCGCTTCATTCCGGCCGCGCTCGCCGATCTGAAGAAGGCGATTGACGATGGCGTGCCGGTGCAGGGATATATTCATTGGTCGCTGCTCGACAATTTCGAGTGGATCTTCGGCTACAAGCCCAAATACGGACTGGTTGCGGTCGATCGTACGACCTTCCGCCGCACCCCCAAGCCGAGCGCTGGGGTACTGGGCCGCATCGCCGCGGGGAACGCGCTGTGAAGCGGATCGCGCTGTTCACTGCCGCGCTGTTGGCGACCACCACTGCGTTCGCGCAAGCCGCGCCCGACCCGCTGGCGGCAGGGTTCGATAACCCGCCGGCTGAGGCGCGGCCGCGGACGTGGTGGCACTGGCTGAACGGGAACATCAGCGAGGACGGGATCGTCAAGGATCTCGAATGGATGCACCGCATCGGGCTGGGCGGGGTCCAGAATTTCGACGCGCAACTGATGACGCCGCAGGTGGTCAAGGACCGTGTCGTCTACATGGACCCGGCGTGGAAACGCGCCTTCCGCCTCGCCGCGACCACCGCCGATCGATTGAACCTCGAATTGGCCATCGCCGCGTCGCCGGGGTGGAGCGAGACGGGTGGCCCCTGGGTGCCCGCCGCCGATGGCATGAAGAAGCTGGTTTGGAGCCAGACCGACGTGACCGGGGGGCGCCGCTTCACGGCGGCGTTGCCGGCACCGCCGGGCAATACAGGTCCGTTCCAGTCGCTGCCGTTCGACGATCCGCTCGCGGCGTTCGGCGGGCCGTCCTACAAGCCGCCGGTCGCGTATCACGATGTCGCCGTGCTGGCGTTCCCGGTCGCGCCGCACGCGACCCCGCTGCCGACCGCGACCGTCGGCGGCAAGCCGGTCAATGCCGCAGCGCTTGCCGATGACGATGCGAAGTCGGTCGTCCTGTTGCCGAAGGGCGCGGCCAGCCGCCCCGCGACGATCGACTTCGCCTATGCCAGGCCGACCACGATCGCCAGCGCGACGCTGTTCATCCCCGGCGCGCTGCCGCCGTTCGGCGATCCCGATTATCTGCCGGTGCTGGAGGTGCACGAAGGCGGCGGCTGGCGTCCCCTGGCGCAACTGCCGCTCGGCATCGTCCCGACAACGGTGTCGTTCGCCCCAGTCACCGCGCGCGCGTTCCGCATCGTCATGGGGCCGAATACCGGTCCCAAGCGCGTCGGGCTGAACGCACCGGTACCGGGCGTGGTGATGGAGGGGCTGTTCCCCAACCGGCCCGATACCGGCATCTCGGTCGCGCAACTGCGCCTGTCAGGTGAGGCGAGGATCGATCGGTTCGAGGCGAAGGCCGGATTCGCGACCGTGCTCGACTATCACGCGCTGTCGGCCGGGGTGCCCGACATGGCGGGCGTCGATCCGGCGCGCGTCGTCGACCTGACCGCCCGGATGCGCAGCGACGGGACCCTCGACTGGACCCCGCCTGCCGGTCGATGGCGGATTCTGCGCATCGGCAGTTCGCTGCTCGGCACGACCAATCATCCGGCGACCGCGGAGTCCACCGGACTGGAGGTCGACAAATATGACGGTGCGGCGGTGTCGCGCTATCTCGACCAATATTTGCGCATGTACCGGGAGGCCGCGGGCAGCGACCTGATCGGTGCGAAGGGCGTACGCGCGCTGCTGACCGACAGTTTCGAGGCAGGCGACGCCAACTGGACGCCGCGGATGGTCGAACAGTTCAAGCGGCTGCGCGGCTATGATCCGACGCCATGGCTGCCGACGTTGACCGGCATCGTCATCGGCAGCCGGGCGCGCAGCGATGCCTTCCTGTACGACTATCGCCGCACGCTGGCCGATCTGATGGCCAGCGAACATTATGGGACGATCGCAAAGGTCGCCCATGCCAATGGCCTGAAAGTCTATGGTGAGGCGCTGGAGGATAGCCGCCCGGCATTGGGGGACGACATCGCGCTTCGCGCCCATGCCGATATTCCGATGGCGGCGATGTGGACCTTCGGCCCGGACGAGGCACCACGTCCGACATTGGTCGGCGACATTCGCGGCGCGGCATCGGTTGCGCACCTGTACGGGCAGAATTTGGTTGCGGCGGAATCAATGACGTCGGGCTTCTCCCCCTGGGCGTTCGCGCCCGCCGATTTGCGACGGGTGATCGATTTCGAATTCGTCCATGGCGTCAATCGCCCGGTCATCCATACATCGGTCCATCAACCGGTCGACGACAAGGTGCCGGGACTCAGCCTCGCCATCTTCGGCCAGTATTTCAACCGGCACGAAAGCTGGTCGGGCATGGCGCGGCCGTGGATCGATTACATCGCGCGGTCGAGCTATATGCTGCAACAGGGACGCAACGTCGCCGATGTCGCGTATTTCCATGGCGAGGAAGCGCCGCTGACCGCGCTCTACGCGCAGGCGCCGCTCAAGGACGTACCGGTTCGCTACGGCTATGACTTCGTCAACGCCGATGCGCTGGCGAACATCCTGTCGGTGGAGCAGGGGCAGATCGTCGCGAAGGGCGGGGCGCGTTACCGCGCACTGTATCTGGGCGGATCGAGCGCGCGGATGACGCTGGCGACGCTGCAACGGATCGCGGCGCTGGTGCAGGCGGGCGCGACAGTGATCGGCGATGCGCCGGTGGGTACGCCGTCGCTCGGCGACGATCCGGCCGCCTTCGCCACGCTGGTCCGGCAATTGTGGAGTGGGCAGGCGGTGACCCCGGTCGGTGCGGGCCGGGTGATCGCCGGACGCGACGTTGAGCGGGCGTTGAGCAGCATCCCGATCCTGCCCGACTTCGACTATGCAAGGGCGGCACCCGACAGCGAGTTGCTGTTCGCGCACCGGACGCTGGGGGATGGCGAAATCTATTATGTCGTCAACCGCCGTAACCGTGCCGAACGCACCGAAGCCCGCTTTCGCGTGACCGGGCGGGTGCTCGCATTATGGCATGCCGATACCGGCCGCGTGAAGCCGGTGTCCTACCGGATCGAAGGGGGGCAGACGATCGTGCCTCTTGATCTGGCGGCGGAGGAGTCGGTGTTCGTGGTGTTCCGCGGCCCGACCAGCACGACCACCGCGACGGTCGCGCCATCAGCGGTCACGCCGGTGGTCAAACTTGATGGGCCGTGGATCGTCTCGTTTCAGCCGGGGCGAGGCGCGCCGGCCGGTGCGACGCTGCCGACGCTCACCCCGCTCAATGCGAGTGCCGTACTCGGCATCCGCTATTTCTCCGGCCTTGCGACTTATACGACCGATTTCAACCTCCCGCGGACGACGGCCAAGTCGCTGACGCTTGATCTGGGTCGGGTGGGCGATCTGGCGGAAGTGCTGGTCAACGGGCGGAGCGTGGGCACGGTGTGGCATGCGCCGTATCGCATCGATATTGGCGCGGCGGCGAAGCCGGGGCGTAACCGGATTGAAGTGCGCGTCGCCAATCGCTGGATCAACCGCTTGATCGGCGATGCGCAGCCCGGTGCGACCAAGGTCACTTGGACGTCGATGCCGACCTATCGCCCGGATGCGCCGCTGCGTCCCGCCGGGCTGATCGGGCCGGTCGTCGTCAGCGAACCGCGATGACCGCGGCGCAGCGCCGCTACCGCCGGATCGAGATGGCGGTCGCCGCCGCGATCAGCGCGGTGTTGAGCGGGGTGTTTGTCGCGCTGCTGTTCGGCGGACAGGCCGAGGTGGCGGTTGCCGGCTGGAACGGGCTGATCGTCGATGCGCTGCCACAAACGGCGATGATCGCGCTGATGAGCAGCCTCGTGCCGACGCTGCTGACCCGTCGGCGCACCCGTCACGGCGCTATCGCCCCGATGCTGACGGAAAGCCGTTGGCCGGCGGCGGTCGTGCTCAGGATCGGGGCGTTCGTCCTCCTCGCCACGGTGCTGGCGGGCGGTCTGCACGCCGCGCTGTTGCCGCTGGGGCCGTCGGCATGGCCGCTGTCCGCCGTGTTCGCCGGCAAGATCCTGTACGGCGGAGTGTTGGGCATGGCCGTCGCGGGGCTCGCGGTAACGGCGGCGCTTCGCGATCCGGTATGATGACCATGAGAGAGGGGAGAGGACCGATGCAGATGAACGACAGGTCGAACCGTCGCGCCGCCATCCTGGCCGACGTGCGGTGCACCGCGATGGCACTGACCGCGCTTACGGCGTTCGTCGGTTCGTTCTGGATGGCGGGGCTGTTGTTCTGAGGCCGCTTGTCGGAGACGGGCGGATGGCATTCGATCGCCGCCGCTTCCTGGGTGCCGCGACTGCGTCGCTGGGTGTCACGCTGGCCGCGCCGCTGTTGGCGGACCGGCGGCATCCGCCGATCGCACGGGTGATCGTCGACAATGATTTCGCCGGCGATCCCGACGGGCTGTTCCAGCTCGCCCATCATCTGCTGTGCCGGTCGGTCGAGATTCCGCTCCTCATCGGGTCGCATCTACCGCCGCAGTTCGGCGGCGCTACCTCGGCAACGGCGGCGGTGGCGAAGGTCCGGGCGCTGCTGGAGGTGATGGGCCGGACCGGCCAGCACCGCGTGGTCGAAGGTTCGCAGACGGCGATCGTGTCGCCGGACCGCCGCCAGCCCAGTCCGGCGACCGCCGCGATCATTGCAGAGGCGATGCGGACCGATGTGTCGACGCCGCTATTCTATGCCGCCGGCGGCGGGCTGACCGACCTGGCGCTGGCATGGCTCGCCGAGCCGCGTATCGCACGGCGGCTTCGATTGGTGTGGATCGGTGGTCCAGAACATCCCGGCATCGCCGTTCCCCCGCCCGGCGCGGACAAGATCGAGTTCAACCTGTCGCTCGATCCGGTGGCGGCGGAACTGGTCTTCAACCGGGCGGACATCGAGATCTGGCAGGTACCTCGCGATGCCTATCGTGCGATGCTGTTCCCGCGCGATGCCCTGAGCGAATTGGTCGATAGTCCGATCGGCCGGTTCCTCGCCGGCGAAGTCGACGCGATGGAGGCGAAGCTGGCGACGATCCCCGGCTTCCCGCCATTGCCCGCGTCGGATGTCATGATCCTCGGCGACAGTCCGCTTGTTACGCTGACCGGGCTATTGCCACCGCTGCAACCCGATCCCAGTTCGAGCCGGTATGTGACGATACCCACACCGATGCTGACCAAAGAAGGCGGTTATCGCGCACGCCCGCAGGGACGCGCGATGCGCGTTTATACCGCGATCGATACAGAACTGACCTTCCGCGACATGACTGCCAAATTTCGCCGTTTCGGCAACAATGCCTGACCCGGGGCTCATGCACCATCACTGCCCGTCGAACGGAAGGTACGCGGTGATACACCAGAATGCCGGGTGAAGAAGCGGGTGAAGTAGGCAGGGTCGGCAAAGCCAGCATTATAGCCGACCTCCGCCACCGACAAATTGGTGTAGAGCAAGGCACGCTTGGCATCGAGCATCGCGCGCTCATCGAGTATTGCCGCGGGTGACATCCCGGCGATGCGGGTACAGGCAACGCGCAGCCGGCTCTCGCTGGTGCCGAGTGCCGCCGCATGGACTGCGATCGGCTCGCGGAGGCGGAAGCGCTCGTCGATCCGCGCCCGGTACCGCGCGACCAATGCGCCATGCTGGCCGGGCGGCGGCTGCGCCTTACCGGGATCGGGACCGGCGGCGCGACCAGCTTCGATCAGGAAGGTCAGCAGCGCGGCATCCACCGCGGCGCGGTGCCCCGGCGCCGACCACCCCAGTTCGCGCATCAGCGTTACGGTCACACCGTGCAGCACGGTTAGTGCCTCGCTGCTCAGCGCAACGACCTGCGCCCGCGCGAACACTCCGGCCAGCCCCGGATAACGACCGTCGAGCAGCGCGAGATGGCGGACCGACAGCGTCACCACCGATCCGACCGACGCCGGGTCCCATGAAAAGCCATGAACGATCCCGGCTGGGATCAGCAGCAGCGCCGGTGCCACGACGTCGAACCGGGCATCCTCCGCCCGCATCGTACCGCCTCCCCGGTCGAGCACGAACGCCTGTACCAGATCTGCATGGGCATGGGGCAGGATCGTCCATTCGCTGGGCCGCGATCGGTCGTCTAGTCGCTCGGCATGGACGAAGCTCGCCTCGACGGATCGATGCGGTTCACCGTACAGGTAGAAGCGCGGGATCGAAGCGGCGACCATCGCCTTAGCCTATCCGCTGTCGAGCGGATCGTCCAACTTTTCGATCATGCTGTCCATCGCCATGGCGATCGCGAGACAGCAATGTGGAGAAAGGGCGGATCACGCCGATTGGAGAGGACAGGATGCGGCACCGCACGCAGGTGGCGATCATTGGCGCAGGGCCGGCGGGCATATTCCTCGCCCATCTACTGCACGCCGAGGGGATCAACGCGACCGTTATCGAACGCCGCGACCGTGATTATGTCGAGGGGCGGGTGCGCGCCGGGGTGCTCGAACAGGGCACCGTCGACCTGATGCGGCGGCTTGGCATCGCGGCGCGACTGGAACGGGAGGGGCTAGTCCATGGAGGGACCAACGTGTCGCTCGACGGGCGGATGTTCCGTATTGACATGGCAGCGCTGACCGGTGGCGCGACGGTCACCGTCTATGGCCAGCAGGAGGTGATGCGCGACCTATTCGATGCTGCCGAGGCACGCGGGCTTGACATTCGCTGGAACGCTGCGGATGTAAGCCTCTCCGACCTTGACGGCGTGCACCCGGTCGTGACGTGGCGCGAAGGTGGCGAGGCGCGGAGGCTCGACTGCGATTTCGTCATCGGTTGCGACGGCTATCACGGCGTCAGCCGCGGTGCGATCCCGGCCAGCGTGCTGCGTACTTTCGAACGCGTCTATCCGTTCGGGTGGCTGGGTGTGCTGGCCGATGTGCCGCCCGCCGAGCATGAACTGGTCTATGCCAATCATGAACGTGGCTTTGCGCTGGCGTCGATGCGGTCCGCGACGCGAAGCCGCTATTATGTCCAGTGCGGCCTCGACGAGGACATCAACGACTGGTCCGACGATCGTTTCTGGGATGAACTATGCCTGCGCCTCGGCCCGGAGACGGCGGCGAAGGTCACGCGAGGCAAATCGTTCGAGAAATCGATCGCACCGCTGCGGTCGTTCGTCGCAGAACCGATGCGTTGGGGGCGGCTGTTCCTGGCAGGCGATGCCGCGCATATCGTGCCGCCGACCGGTGCCAAGGGCATGAACCTTGCCGTCTCCGACGTGACGATGCTGGGCGAGGCGCTGACCGAACATTATCGCGAACGCAGCGATGCCGGCATCGACGGCTATTCGGCGCGCGCGCTGGCACGGGTTTGGAAGGCGGAGCGGTTTTCGTGGTGGTTCACCTCGGTCACCCACCGGTTCCCGACCATGGACGGCTTCGACCGGCGCATCCAGATCGCCGAACTCGATTATCTGCGCGGCTCCCCCGCCGCGCAGCGTTCCCTGGCCGAGAATTATATCGGTTTACCGCTGGAGGCGGCATGAAGCGCAAGATCTACGACACACCCGCCGCGGCGCTGGACGGGCTGTTGTTCGACGGGATGACGATCATGTCGGGCGGTTTCGGCCTGTCGGGCAATCCCGAAAGCCTGATCCCGGAAATCCGGGCCAGTGGCGTGAAGCGGCTGACGGTCATCTCCAACAATGCCGGCGCCGACGGCTTCGGCCTGTGGATGCTGCTGGAAAGCCGGCAGGTGGCAAAGATGATCTCGTCCTATGTCGGTGAGAACAAGCTGTTCGAACAGCAATATCTCTCTGGTGAACTCGAACTGGAACTGAACCCACAAGGGACGCTTGCCGAGCGCATTCGGGCGGGCGGGGCGGGCATTCCGGCCTTCTATACCAAGACCGGGGTGGGTACGGTGGTAGCCGAAGGCAAGCCGGTCGAGACGTTCGAGGGCGAGGACTATGTCCGCGAGACGTGGCTGCGCGCCGACCTGTCGATCGTGAAGGCATGGAAGGCCGATCCGGCGGGCAATTTGATGTTCCGCAAGACCGCGCGCAACTTCAACCCGAACATGGCCACCGCCGGCAAGATGACGGTGGCGGAGGTGGAGGAGATCGTGCCCGAAGGGAGCTTCGATCCCGACTGCATCCATACGCCCGGCATCTATGTCGACCGGATCGTCCAAAGCACGATCAACGAGAAGCGGATCGAGAAGCTGACCACGCGCAGCCGGGAGAATAAATGATGGGCTGGACCCGCGACGAAATGGCGGTGCGTGCCGCGCAGGAATTGCAGGACGGTTTCTACGTCAATCTGGGCATCGGCATCCCGACGCTGGTCGCCAACCATGTACCCGACGGTATCGAGGTAACGTTGCAATCGGAAAACGGGATGCTGGGCATCGGCCCGTTCCCCTATGAGGGCGAAGCCGACCCTGACCTCATCAACGCGGGCAAGCAGACGATCACCGCGCTGCCGACATCCAGCTTCTTTTCCAGCGCCGACAGTTTCGCGATGATCCGGGGTGGCCATATCGACATGGCGATCCTTGGCGCGATGGAGGTGAGCCAGGCCGGCGACCTCGCCAACTGGACGATTCCGGGCAAGATGGTGAAGGGCATGGGCGGGGCGATGGACCTCGTTGCCGGGGTCCGCCGCGTCGTCGTCGTGATGGACCATGTGTCGAAACATGGCGATCCCAAGATTCTGCCCGACTGCACGCTGCCGTTGACCGGTAAGGCCTGCGTCGACCTGATCATCACCGACCTTGCCGTCATCGCCTGCGACAAGCCGGGCCTGCGCCTGATCGAATGCGCACCGGGCGTGTCGGTCGAGGAGGTGCGGGCCAAGACCGGCACGGAGGTCGCCGCATGAGCTATCATCGCGAAGACGCCGGCGCGCCGCCATCGCTGTTCCCCGACTACGGGGCGACCCGCACCCGCGCACCGCTGCATCCACCGCTCCGTGTGCCGCAGACGCGAACCGAGACGACCGGGCCTGCCGGCTGGGACCGGTTGATGGGATCGGCACTGGCCGATCTGACCACACAGCATGCCGCCATGCCGCAGGGGCAGCGGATCATCGTCACCGGGCGTGTGCTCGACGAGGATGGCCGTGCGGTGCCCGATACGGTCCTGGAAATCTGGCAGGCCAACGCCGCCGGTCGCTATATCCATGGCAAGGACCAGTGGGACGCGCCGCACGACCCGAACTTCACCGGAGCTGGGCGGGTCGTCACCGATGCGGAGGGACGCTATCGCTTCGTCACCATCCGGCCGGGGGCGTATCCATGGGGCAACCACCGCAATGCGTGGCGGCCGGCGCATATCCATCTGTCGCTGCTTGGCCCCGCCTTCGCGACGCGGCTGGTGACGCAGCTTTATTTCCCCGACGACCCGCTGATCGAGATTGACCCGATCGCGAACGCGGTGCCGATGCCGTATCGCCAGCGGCTGGTCGCGCGGTTCGACATGGATGTGACCGAGCCGAACTGGGCGCTCGGCTATCGCTTCGATGTGGTGCTCAAAGGCCGCGAGCAGACGCCGTTCGAGGAGGACGACCATGACCATTGACGTCGCCGACCGTCGCCCCGGCCCTCGGCAGGACAATCAGGATCCGGCATTGTTCGGCCAGACGCCCAGCCAGACGGTTGGCCCCTTCTTCCACTATGGCCTTCCTTGGAAGGGGGGCGCGGATCTTGTCGGGCAATCGGACATGGGCGCGCGGCCCGAATTGTTTCCCGAGGCGCATTATGTGCTGAACCTGTCCGCCCCCACCGGAACTCCACAAGGGCGGGTGATCGAGATCGTCGGTCGCGTGCTCGATGGCGACGGGACCCCGGTTCCCGATGCGATGCTTGAAATCTGGCAGGCGGACGTTGCCGGCCGCTATCATGGCGAAACGGGCAGCGACCCGCATTTCGTGGGCTTTGGCCGGGCCGCGACTGCCGAGGATGGCGGCTATCGGTTCCGCACCATCCTGCCGGGATCGATCGGAACGGACCATGCGCCGCATATCGCGGTGTCGATCTTCGCGCGCGGCGTCATCAAGCGGCTGGCGACGCGGCTGTATTTTGCCGGTCTGGAGGCAGGTGACGCGACGCTGTCACGGGTTCCTGCGGAACGGCGGGCAACGTTGGTCGCGACCGCCGCGAGAGACGACATCTGGTCGCTCGATTTCGTGTTGCAGGGCGAGCGCGAAACGGTGTTCTTCGACCTGTGAGCGACCTGCTGCGCCTGCGCCCCGTCGCGACGGCGGACATGATCGCGGTGTTCGACGATGCCGCGACGATCGCCCACGCCTGCGCCTTCGAAATCGCACTGGCCCGCGCGCAGGCGGCGCACGGCGTCCTCGCGCCGGAGCTGGCGGAGGCGATCGTCGCGGGCGTCGATCCGGCACGGATCGATACGGCCGAACTGGCGGAGGCGGCGGCGCTGGCCGGTACGCTCGCCATTCCGCTGGTCGCGCGGCTGCGGGCTATGGTGGTGGATGGGGAGGCGGCAAAGGCGCTGCATCGTGGCGCCACCAGTCAGGACGTTGCCGATACCGTGCTGATGCGACAGGTCCGTGCCGCGCATCGGCTGTTGGCAGACGATGGCCGCCGAGTGCGCGATGGGCTGGCGGCACTGGCCCGGGGCCATGCCGAACGCCCGGCGATCGGGCGGACGCTGTTGCAGAATGCGATGCCGGTGGCGTTCGGACTGCGGCTGGCGCAGGCGGCACGCGGGATCGACGATGCTCTGGTGATGCTGGACGTCGCGGTCGAACGCCATGCGGGCTTGCAACTGGGTGGCGCCGCCGGAACCCGTGCCGATCTGGATGGCAGGGGGGCGGTCGTCGCGGTGCATATGGCCAAGGCGCTCGGACTGGGTCCGACCGCGCCGTGGCACGCGCGGCGGACTGGCGTGGCGGCGATCGGCGCCGCGGTCGGCCTGTTGATCGGCGCGCTCGGCAAGGTGGCGCGCGACGTGGCATTGCTGGCGCAGAATGGCATTGGTGAAGTGCGCGAACCGCAGGTCGCCGGACGCGGCGGATCGTCGGCGATGGCGCACAAGCGCAACCCGACCGGTTGCCAGGTCGCCCTATCGGCGGCGACGCGCGCGCCGGGGCTGGTCGCGTCGCTGCTGGGCGGCATGGCGCAGGAACAGGAGCGGGGGCTGGGCGGCTGGCAGGCCGAGGGGCCGGTGCTGGCCGATCTGTTCCTGCTCGCATCGGGCAGCGCCGCCGCGCTGGCGGTGGTGGCCGAGGGGCTGGAGATCGACACCGCCGCCATCGCCCGCAACCTCGGCGCTGCGGCAGTCGGCGACGATATCGGCGAAAGCGCGGCGATCATTGCCGAATTGCTGGGCGGGATGGGGGAGTGACGCCATGGCCATGACGATGCGCGACGGCATACGGCTGCACTGGCGGCTGGAGGGGGCGGCCGATCGTCCGGTGCTGGTCCTGCTCAATTCGATCGGCACCGACATGTCGCTGTGGGACCGCACGGTTCCGCTGCTCCTTTCCGCCTTCCGACTGCTCAGGATCGATACGCGCGGAGCGGGCGGGTCGGATGCGCCGGAGGGTGACTACAGCCTGTCAATGCTGGCCGACGATGTCGTCGCGATCCTGGACGATGTCGGCGTTGAACGGGCGGCGGTGGCGGGCGTGTCGCTGGGCGGCATGGTCGCGATGCAATTGGCGCTCGACCATCCGGCGCGGGTGTCGGCACTGGCGCTGATCTGCACGTCGGCCACCATGGACCCGGCGGCGTGGCAGAGCCGGATCGACACCGTGCGCGCGCAGGGCACCGCCGCCATCGCCGACATGGCAGTCGGACGTTTCCTTTCCCCGGGCTTTGTGAAGCACCACCCGGAGGTCGCGGCGAGCCTGCGCGACGGCATCGTGCGACAGGCCGATGCCGGCTATGCCGGGGCGGGGGCGGCGATCCGCGACATGGCTCTGGCCCATCGGATCGCGACCATCACCCAGCCGACGCTGGTGGTGACCGCGACACTCGACATTTCGACCCCCTATGCCGGACATGGCGAGCATCTGCTATCCATTGCCGGCGCACGGCACGTCGGCGTCGATGGCGCGCATCTGCCGCCGATCGAGGCGCCGGGCGCGTTGGCGGCGGCGCTGCGCACCTTCCTGTGCGGCGACGCTGCGGCGAATACGGCCGCCGACACACTGTTCGAAGCGGGACTTCGCAATCGCCGCCGGGTGCTGGGCGATGCGTGGGTCGATACCAGCCTGGCCAAGCGAACCCCGTTCACTGCCGATTTTCAGGCGATGATAACGCGCATTGCCTGGGCAGAGATCTGGGGCCGGCCCGGCCTTGACGACCGGACCCGTCGTCTGCTCGTCCTCGCCATCACCTGCGCGCTCGGGCGATGGGAGGAATTCGCACTGCACGTCCGTGCCGGGCTTCGCGAAGGCGGGTTCACCACCGATGAACTGAAGGAAGTGTTGATGCAGACCGCCATCTACGCGGGGGTACCGGCCGCGAATACCGGCTTCGCCGAAGCGCAGAAGATCATCGCCATGCTGGAACAGGACGCCTGATGCCCGACGCCTATCTCTGCGACGCGATCCGCACGCCCATCGGACGGTTGAACGGTGCGCTGTCCACCGTCCGCGCCGACGACCTTGCCGCGATCCCGTTAAGTGCGTTGGTCCAGCGCAACCCCGGTGTCGATTGGGAAGCCGTCGACGACGTGCTGCTCGGCTGCGCCAATCAGGCGGGCGAGGACAATCGCAACGTCGCACGCATGGCGGTGCTGCTCGCCGGATTGCCGGAAGCGGTACCCGGCGGCACGATCAACCGGCTGTGCGGATCGGGCCTGAACGCGGTCGGCAGCGCCGCACAGGCGATCCGCAGCGGCGACGCGGCGTTGGTCATTGCCGGCGGTGTCGAAAGCATGACCCGCGCGCCCTATGTGATGGGGAAGGCCACTGCCGCCTTCGACCGCGCCCAGCAGATCGAGGACACGACGCTCGGCTGGCGCTTCGTCAACCCGGCAATGCAAGCGGCGTACGGCGTCGACACCATGCCGCAGACGGCGGAGAATGTCGCCGATCAATGGCAGGTCAGCCGCGCGGATCAGGACGCGTTTGCGCTCGCCAGCCAGCAAAAGGCCGCTGCTGCCATCGCCAGTGGTCGCATGGCCGCCGAAATCGTGCCGGTCACCATTCCGCAGCGCAAGGGTGAGGCCGTCGTCTTCACGCAGGACGAACACCCACGCGCGACCAGCCTCGAGGCGCTGGCGAAACTCAAGCCCGTCGTCCGCGCAGATGGCACGATCACGGCGGGCAATGCCTCAGGGCTCAACGACGGTGCCGCAGCAATGCTGATCGCGTCCGAGGCCGCGGCGGTATCCAATGGCCTTACCCCACGCGCTCGCATTGTCGGGCTAGCTTCGGCGGGCATCGCGCCACGCATCATGGGCGTCGGACCGATCGAAGCCGCACGCAAGCTATGCCGGATCACAGGTGTCACCCTCGACCAGCTCGACGTGATCGAACTCAACGAAGCCTTTGCCGCGCAGGCGATCGCAACGCTGCGTGACCTGGACATCGCCACCGACGACCCGCGCGTGAACCGCAACGGCGGCGCCATTGCGCTTGGCCATCCGCTTGGCATGTCCGGCGCACGCATCGCGATGACGGCGGTCGAAGAATTGCACCTCACCGGCGGCCGGTATGCCATGGCGTTCATGTGCATAGGTGTCGGACAGGGTATCGCGCTAATGTTGGAGCGCTGCTGAATAATTTTTGCGGTTTGTGGCTCATTGTGCCTCCACGTGCTTTCAGGGACTACACGGTAATGCGATAACGGTTGGCATGGCGCTGATCGAACCCGGGAGTGCCAAGAAGGAAGGGGAGGGCGGATCAAGGTCGTTCCGCGGGAACTGACCGTCGGGTGAGCAGCGCCCAGCGGATGGTCCGGGCAGATAGTTCGTGTGTTGTCGTCTCCGCCGCTTTTGGTGCAGGTGGGTGGTAGCTTAGGCGGCTATGCGGCCAGATGGTGTTGTAGTGGCGCCGCCACGCCTAGATCGGCACTATGGCCTCGGCGAGGCTGTAGAAGATCTCTTTGCCCGGCAGCTCGTCATGCAGCGAGCCGTTGAAGCTCTCGTTGCAGCGGCTTTCCCATGGCGAGCCTGGCATGATGCAGAGCGTTTCCACGCCGATCCGCCCAAGCCATTTCTGGACTGCGGTAGCGATAAGCTCGCTGCCGTTATCCGATCCGATATGTGCGGGCGGCCCCGGTCGATGATCAGCTTGGCCAGGGCCGCCAGCATCTTCGTGGCGGAGCCGGCGTGCGACCACCCGCGCCAGGCATTCCCTGCTCGCCTCGTCGATGATCGTTCAGGATGCGGAAATTGCGTCCGTCGTGCGTCGTCGCCCGGACAAAGACGTACCCTTCCGCCTGCCTTCCAACGGTGCTGCGCATCGCCGGAGCCTTGTAGGCGGCTTCGCCCAGATATGCTTGGGATACTCCGGTCGCAGGCGGATGCACGAGCCATCGTTCAACCACAGCCGACCGCATTTCGGCTGACGCTGCGGCAC
The DNA here is from genome assembly GCF_009789535.1 of Sphingomonas carotinifaciens. Classification (NCBI taxonomy): domain Bacteria; kingdom Pseudomonadati; phylum Pseudomonadota; class Alphaproteobacteria; order Sphingomonadales; family Sphingomonadaceae; genus Sphingomonas; species Sphingomonas carotinifaciens. Next base: position 174,469 of record NZ_WSUT01000001.1, read on the forward strand.
CTTCAGCCCCTCACGTCGTCGGATCCGCTCCACCCGTTTGTGGTTCACAGACCAGTCGGCTGCATGCAGCAGTGCGGTCACCCGGCGATAGCCGTAGCGCCCGTACTGCCTGGCCAGCGCGACGATGTCGTCGGTCAGCGCCTCCTCGTCATCTGCCCCACCCGGCACCTTATGCTGCATCGACGATGCTGCCCAAGGATGCGGAACACCCGTCGCTTGGACACATCCAACCCCTCTCGCACCTGGCCGATGCACCGCCGACGCCGTGCAGGGCTCGGAAGTTTCCCCGCGTCGCCTCCTGCAGAATCAGCTTGTCCGATGTCAGGTCCGAGATCGCGCGGCACAGCCGGAGGTTCGCCTCCTCCAGATCCTTTATCCGCCAACCTCACGCAGCTTGCCGATGACCTCCTCAAGCTTGTGCTTCTTGGCAGGCATTCGTCGTCCCTTCCTCGATCCAGACCGTCCTAGGCCGGATCGACATTCATCGTAGCCAGATCATGGCGGCGGCGAGATGAACGAAGCCGGTGAAATGGGTGGTTCGGCGGTCGTAGCGAGTGGCGAAGCGGCGGAAATGTTTGAGGCGGCTGAAGCATCGTTCGATCTGGTTGCGATGCCTGTAGATTTCCGCATCGTGCGGGATGGCGACCTTGCGGTTGCGCTTGGACGGGATCACCGCCTCGGCGTGCATCGCGGCGATCTGGTCACGTAAGTCGTTGCCATCATACGCCTTGTCGGCAAGCACCGCTTTTCCGCGCTGACCTTCGAGTAAGCCGGATGCCGAGGCGATGTCGCTGGCTTGGCCGGGCGTGATGCGAAACCGCAAGGGGCGGCCGAACGTGTCGGCGAGCATGTGTATCTTGGTGGTCAGTCCGCCTCGGGAACGCCCCAGCGCCTGATCCTTGGCCCCCCTTTTCCGGTCGCCGCCTGTTGGTGCGCGCGAACGATGGTGCTGTCGATCATCAGATACTGGTTGTCGCGGTCAGCCGTCAGCGCCTCGAACACCCGCTCCCAGACGCCAGCGTGGCACCAGCGGCTGAAGCGTCGATGGACTGTCTTCCACTTGCCGTAGCGTTCCGGAAGGTCGCACCAGTGTGCGCCCGAGCGCAGTACCCAAAGACATCCGTTCACGAACAAGCGGTTGTCCGCACCCGTCCGGCCAGGATCAGCGCTCTTGCCGGGAACCAGCAACGCAATCCGCGACCATTGCGCCTTGCTCAACTCGTACCGCTTAATCCCCATCATCCACTCCGCGCCACAACACGGATGCCTATGAATCAGCCTTTACGCCATTTGGGAATCCTGAATGTCGATCCGGCCTAGTCGATGGACCACTCACAAGGGGCAGCTCGTTAACAGGTGCAGGGGCGATCCACCCTATGTCACAGCTTTCGCCTGGCAGCCGAGCAGCTCGCACTCCTCATCATCGTCAGCTGCTTTGCGCTGCCATAATCGTGTGGTGACGGACGACATATTTGCGCGCTCGGTGCTGGGGAGGGTCGCACGTCAGGTGGCGCGGGTTAGCGGAACCCGGATCCTGTATTCCTCCTCGCCAATCTCATCCAATTGCACGGAGCCATTCTGCGGATGCCCCTGCGCCGCCACGAAACGCTCGAGTGCACCCAGAAGCATTGTCTCTCGATCGTCTTGCTCGCGTTCCGTCCTCGGTGGCGGAAGCAAAGCGCTAAGCTGGCAATCCTGCCCGTGGCACTCGACCACCGCGTCCCGCAGTATAGGGAAGCGGGCCGCGATCGCCTCTTCGAGGGCCTGCGCCGGCGGCACGATCATCACCGGCGCCACGTTTCGAGAAGGAGGCGCGACCGGCGGAAATTCGTGCACCGCGGCCACTACCCGAATCGTCTCCGCATCCACCGATGCGGGCTTGTCGTCCACGGAGGACCCGTAGGCGACGGCGAGCAGCGCGAGTATCAAGGCCCCTACGGCGATACCCTTGCTTTGCGACAGTGAGTAGAACGATGACCTCATGGCTTTGCCTCCCGGATGGCTGCGGCGATGCGGTCGGGCATCCGTTCCTCGCGGATATCCTGCGTGATCAGAAAGCGAGCCGTTTCGGCCGTCGCTGGTATGCGCTGCTCCAACCGGATCAGATGGTAGCCCAGTTTGCCGCGGATCGGCTGGCTTACCTCGTCCTGTTTCAACATACGCGCGAACGGGAAAAACTCGTCCGCCATGTAACGGCCGAACATCGACGACAATTCGCCTGCCGCCTCAGCCGTCGCGGCATCATCGGACTCGGTCCGGGCGACGTTAGCGAAATCTTCCCCCGTTGCGATGCGCCGCCGCAACTCCAACACTTTGCGCTTTGCTTCCTCCTCGGTCCGGGTGATGCCGCCGCGCCCCTCCCCAACGGCCACGAATATGTGACTGAGCAGAAATTCATCGTAACGGCCGGGTTTTGCCGCAAGGCGGGCGCGGACGTCGTCATCGCTCACCGTTATCCCAGCGGCGAGGTCACGTCGTGCAGCCTCGGCGAGCACCGCCAATTCGAGCAGACGGAGCGCGGCGCGCATGTCTGGTTTGCGGTCGAGATGACGGGCGCGAGCAACGTCGGCCAGTCCGATTACCGAGCGGGCTTCGGCCTCGACTATTGGGTCATGGGGGGGCGGCGTTACCAAAGCGGGGGGCAATAGCCACGCCAAGTCGGCGCGGCTCCGCAACATGCGTGAAAGTCCTTCGACGTCCTGTTGATCGGACGTGGCCGCAGTCGCGATCGCGGTTGGTGCAACCTGTGCGGAAACGGACGCTGACCAACCGCTTACGAGCGCCCAAAGGGTGGCATGAGCAAGATAATTTTTCATAAGTTAGGGTGATCCGTTAACGGTGCGCCCGAAGGATGGTTAACATCCTTCGGGCAACGTGGGGCCGTCAATCAGTAATCCTGATAGTGGTTGCGGCGCTTGCCAGCGCGTGCGAGGAACCGGACCGTACCCTTGGGATCGTCGCTAGTAATCAGCCCATAATTTTGCGACAGTAGGAAATTGAGGTCGCCGCGATGGTCTTCGGTGTCTCGGCCTGCCGGCTGGCCCATGACTTTATGATGGTAGAATACATCAGACAATTTGTAACAGCATATGCCGGTATTCTTGTAGAACCCGCCAGATATGGGGCCGTCCGGGATGGCGTGAAAGACCCCAACCCGCTTTCCTGCCTGCTCTGAAATTTGCTTTTGGAAGTACAGTAACCCTCCCTTTTGCTTGACGTTGATCTCGATGGTTTGAACGGCGCGCGACCACTTGATCAAACTGTCAGCAACGCTGATGATCCCCAGCATATTCGTTGTGTAGACCGGAATGACGTTGATGTTCTTGGCATCCGCGTAAAACCCGGCTGGATCTGGATATAGCGTCGCATTGACCTTAACCGCCATAGTATTGGCGCCGCCAATATCCTTCACGCGTACGAGGATGTCGATCGCGCGAATGGCGTCCGCAGTTTTTGTGTCGAAGATGAGCGGCGTCTTCATCTTGAGCCGCTTCCACTCGTCGAGGACCTGCGAAACGCGGGGAACGATGTACCCGGTCGTGTTCCGCCGATCGGGGGTCAGCAGACGCAGTGTATCGATGTCACGAGCGAGTACGTCATGCACCTTGGGGTTCGCACCATGATTCGTCATGGGATCGAACTTTTGCTGCCGGTGCAGGTTATAGATCGTCGTAGTTCGACCCAAATTGAAGTCGTGCATGAGTAAGGGTACGCCGTCCTTGCTCATTTTCACATCGAGCTCGATGCCGTCCATACATGCATGATTGGCGGCGGAAATCGATCCGAGCGAGTTCTCGGGTACGCCTGGAGAGGCGGAATGACGCCCCCAGTATCCCCGGTGCGCAAGAACCAAGACATCTGGCGTCTTCGAGACGTTGACGATCTCGGCCATCCGCCTCTCCGCAGACGGACACTCCGCCCGCGTGACCGACGGCAGCGCGAGGATCAATGCGCCCAAGCTGGCCATCAGCGGCAACCTATTAAATGATCTTAAACGTTTCACGTCAAATCCTTCCATGGATTGGGAGCACGCACATCAAAGAAGTTACTTACGCGATCGGGAGCGTATGCTTGCGGCTCCAGCATTCGAGCCGATCGCCGTCTTGCCGCAGGCCAGTTCGCGGATCGAAAAGAATTGACCATCTCCGCGGGATTTATTTTGGATGGCCGACACGCCGGCTACGCGCGTGACCGCTTCGCCAAGCTCGAATGGGGCAGCGTAACAATCTCGTCCGAACTGATGCTGTCGAGATGACGGGATATTGCGTCTCGCTACGATCTCGCGCATCGGCCCGAAGCCGCACACTGGTGGCGAGGTTATCCGTGCCGGCACTCTTCTGCCTGGCTGCCGCGGTCTGCCCAACACTCGGGGGGATGATCGACTTGGATGGCTGCGGGGCCCGTCAATGCCGTGCGCATCGATCGCGTTGCACGTTCCGTGGCGAGCCTCTTCATCGTCAAACCCCGTTCCTGTAGCCTTCAATTAGCCTATTAATCACTATAAGTTACATAACGATGACGAACCGTTGGAGAGCGTTATTGAGAGAGGCGGGGACTGGAAGATGCGGATCTTGCTTGGATTGGGTGTTGGCGGCGACGATGAGTTGCGCCGGATCCGCAGCCGCGGGACAGCTATATGCGCACGGCGGCGGCCGAACCCGAATATGCTTCGCGTAAACGACCGGCGGCGTACATGTGGCGGCGGCACATGTCGGCCGCTCTCGTGCCGGCTTTCTGCTCCTTCACGATCGCGATGATCTGCTCGTCCGAAAACCTTGACGCGGAAATCATAGAGTCGCCCGACATCGCTCGCGGGTTTAAACCTTTGGCATCCACCAACGGCAAGAAGGCGTATAAAGGGTGCCCATTTCCGATCCCGCTACCCTTAACCTGATCGATGGCCGGCTTCGCCGACACCTGCTTCAGAGAAAAAGTGACCGGTTAGCGATAGCCTTGTGGAGAGCGCATCCGGCGGCGGTACAGCGAGCCCAAGATTTGACGAGGGTCAGGTATTCTCACCGGGATTGAGTCGAGAACGGGTCTGCATTCTCATTTCACCATTCTGGAAGGAGTCTTCATTCGCCACCGACGTCGCGGTCGAAGAAAGCGGCGCGCAGAGGCAGGGTTGCGGCACCGATGGCTGTTGCGTCCCCATGGATGGTGGACACCACAATCCGAGGCGCAGGACGGTGGAAGCCGCGGCGTTCTGGGTTGGTGAAGGCGATGCGTTCGATGATGCGTTGCGCAAGCGCGGGAGGGATACGGCCACCCAGTACGATCATACCCGGATCGAGCGTTGCGGAGATGGCGGACGCCACGAGGTTCAAAGACGGCGTCATCGTATCCAGCCAGCGGTCGACGGCGGGATGGTGCAGATCGAAACCGTCGAGCATCGCCTGGATGTCCTCAAATGTCGATCCTGTGTTGACGAAGCTGGATCGCAGGGTTTCAAGATTGGGTTGCGGCCAGTCCAGGGGGAGGATCGAGGCGAACTCACCTGCATTCCCGTGGCAGCCCCGCAGTGGTCGGCCCGCCGCGACGACTCCGCCTCCTAAACCGGCGGAGAAATACAGGTAGGCGAAATCGCCCATGCTACGGCCATGCCCCAATGTGGCTTCGCCGACCGCGGCGACATTGCCATCGTTGTCGACCCACACCTTTGCCCCGAAAGCTTCCGCTAAAATCGTGTCCAGCGGCATAAGAGCCCACGAATCGAGCAGCCTCGGCGGGTTCAACCGGGCGCCGTCACCGATGAAATAGCCGGTAACGCCAACCCCGATCCCGACCAGCGCGGCACGATCCCACCCTGCCTCCGCCACGGCGGTGTCGATGAGCCCCCCGATCTGGCGGCAGGCCGGCAAGATCGCGGTGTCCTTCAGACGCTCGGTATGCATGGCGGCCACCGTGCCGGCGAGGTCGAGAAGCACCAGCGATACGGCATCCGTCATGATCGACAGGCCGATGGAAAAGGCGGCGCTCCCGACCAGGTGCAGCGCGGTGCTCGGTTTCCCCCGGCCCTGCGCAACCGGCGCGCCTTCCGCGATCAGCCCGCGGGAGAGCAGCGGCTCGACGAGCCGGGTGATCGAATGCGGTGCAAGCCCGGTCACCCGGGCAAGATCGGCACGGCTCGCTGGACCGTGACGGGAGAGCAGGTCGAGCAGCACGCGTTCGTTCACAGTCGCGGTGCGCCTGCCGTCATCGCGTAGAAATTGTGGGGGAAAATCGCCTGCGCTGATGCCGTTCATGACGCATGAAGGTCGTAGCGGCGACTACATGTCAAGCATAGCAGGGCGGCAATCGTGCAGGCCGAAGCGATGGCGATGGCGAAGAACGCAAAGCCGGTGGTGGTGAACACAGGTGATCGGCCAAGTCCGCCTGCGAGCGTCAGCCCTGCTGCCCCAAGGGCAAGTTTGGACGTCATGGTATAAAGGCCGTAATCGCGGGCCTCACGGGCCAGCAGTGCCAGCAGCGCCCACCCGATCAGATTGGACAGTCCCATCACCAGACCGAGCAGGAGTGGTGCAGCCGATCGAAGGTCTGTCCCGATGAAGAGGAGCGGTGCGACGGCCGATACGGCATAGATCGCCGCGAGAAGGGTCAGCCCCTGCCGTGCCGAGGAGATGGAAAGGGGAAGACATGCCGATGCGGTCCGCCCCGCGATCAGCAGCATCAGCATCGACATACCTTTGGTCGGTGCCGGCATGCCGGAAAGGTGCAGCATGGCCTTGCCGAGCGCGCCCAGCGCGACAATACCGGTCACGCTCGCGAACAGGAACGTCCATGGCAGGCGATAGGACGTGAGTTCACTTCGGCCTCCTGCACCGGCAAGTGGGGAGATCACCAGAAGCGGCACCATTGCGAGGCCCAGCACCGTCGCGCCTGCGCCGATCCCCCACAGCATCGGTACGATGCCGATGCCACTGTCGCCAAGGCTGCCCGCCGCCGCGACGGACGCGATACCGGTGCCAAGGGTTCGGCCACGCGACAGCGACGTGGCACGGGCGGGATCATCCGCCAACCGGCCCATCAACGCATTATGCGGAACGTCGCAGCCGGCATAGGCGACCCGGAAGAGCAGGGTGGCGGCGAGAACCGCCCCAGGCCCCAGCGGCGCCGACAGCATCGTCAGCGGGAAGGTGACACCGGCAATGCACAATCCCGCCACTGCCATACGGGTCGCATCGCCGGGACGACGGCCGAGCCAGGCGCCGACGCCGAGATCGGCCACCGCACTCGCCGTCAGGCCGGCAAGGAACAGCGCACCCGCGACGGCCGGCGTCACGCCATAGCGGTTGACGAGGACGTACAGCGTCAGCAGATCGCTCGCCGCCCATAACAGGCTCTTGCCGGTATGAGCGATGCAATAGGCCGCCCACACACGCCGCCACGTCATCCGATCCAGCGAACCTTGTAGAGATGCATCCCTTCCACAGGCACCCGTACCGGATCGCTGCCGTCGGCGCGCGCGATCGTGAACCCCTTTGCCCACCAGCTTTCCTCCGCCTGCACCCAGGCGAGACGACCGTCGTCGCCATCGCCTGCCATGCTGACCGCCTTGACGCGCAGCTTGGGGTTGAGCGCGGGAAGAGCAGCAAAGGCGCCCTTGCCCGGATCAAAGGTCCATACGCCGTCGTCTGTGGTCACCAAATAGCGACCATCGGGCCGATGTGACAGATCATGGCCGTCCCGGCGACCTGGGAGCGTCCACCGTGCCGCTTCCGCCAGCTTCGGCGCAGCAGCGGTGCCGGCGATGCGATACGCCTGGATCAGGTCATGGGACAGGACGAACAAGCGACGCCGCTTCGCGTCCCACACGGCACCGTGCCCCGATGGCAGCGGCAGGTGCAGGAGCGGAGTTTCGCTTCGCCGCCGGTCGTAGAGTTCGAGCCTGTCGCCGTTCTGGTGAATCGAGAGCGCGACCGCGATCAGGCCGTTCGGCAACGGGTCGGCCGAATGCGCCATCGGCGCGATCGCCCGGAACGAGACATTCCCGGTCGCACGGTCGATCAGCGCAACACCGCCGGTCGAAGCGGTGACGAGGATCGACCGCCCGCCGTCGACAGGCTTGCAGTCGTCGATCCTGGACAGCAGCGTGCGGCGATACGGCTCGGGCAGGTCCGCCGCCCCCGCCGCGCTCCACCGCCAAACCTCCCTCGCGCTGCCCGTGTCGGAAACCCGGTACTCACGAACCTGATCGTCACCGCAGGCATACAACCGTTCCGCAGCCCGTGCCGGGTTTGACCCCGCAACCGCGACAGCAACTCCCAATCCCAACTGCCAACCCGGCATCCGTTCCTCCAGCCTTCGTCACGGCAATCTTTCTACTCGACCGTCACGGATATGTCACCTATAGTTATTAAACAGGCGGCACCTCGATGCTGTCCAAATAGGGGGGACTGTCATGAAGCTGTTTACGATTCGCCGCGGCCTGTTGCTGCTCTCCACCGCCTTGTCGCCTGCTGCCTATGCACAGGAGGTATCACCCGTTCCTGCCGAGTCTGAAGAGGAGATCGTCGTGACGGGCGCGCGCCTCCAGGCGGTGCGCGAGATCGAGGCAAAGCGGGCGATTTCTGTTATCTCCGACAGCATCAGTTCGGACGAAATCGGCACGCTGCCCGACTTCGGCCTCGGCGAAGCGCTGACGCGCGTTCCCGGCGTTTCCACAATCCAGAACAACGCGCGCGGCGAGGCACAATTCCTGTCGATCCGCGGTCTGAACGCCGATTACAACCTCGTCCAGATCGATGGCGTCACCTTGCCCGCCAACGAAATCGGACGGCGCAACGTGTCGATGGACGTTATCCCGTCCTCGCTCGCCAGCCGCGTCGAGGTCTACAAGTCGGTGACCGCCGCGATGAACGGTAATGCGATCGGCGGCACCGCCAACCTGCGCACGCGTAGTGCCTTCGACGGCAAGGGACGCAGCTTCCTCGGCGGGCGCTTCGATATCGGCGAGTGGGATTTCAAGCGTACCCGCGGCAATCGTGGGCCATCGGGCCAAGCGGAGCTGATTGCATCGACCACCTTCGGCCCCGACCGCAAGTTCGGCGTGGTGGTGTCGGGCAGTTATTTCCGCCGCGACTCCGCTTCGCTCAACTCGGCCACCGACAATTACCTCTATTTCGATCCGACCACGGGTGTGCGCCTGACCTCCCCGGCCAACGACGTGTCGAACGCACTGGTCGCCCCCGACCGTCGGCGCTGGCTCCATTACGACAATGTCCGCGAGCGGTACGGCGTGTTCGGCAAGCTGGAGTTCGACGATCACCGGATGTTCAAGGCGGCGCTGACCCTGGCCGATTTTCGCCATACCAATGACGAGGAGCGCCAGTCCAACCTCGTCACCGCCAACACCGGCGTCACGACCGCGACCAACCGCTACACCAACTTCACCAATGTGACGGCGGGCGGTGGCAATGTCGGCAATGCGGCCGCTCAGGTCGATCTGGCCGAATATGACCAGACCCGGCGGATGCGCTACGCCGATTTCCACGGGGAGCTTGCACCGACCGACCGCATCCGCGCCGATTTCGGCGTCAACTACGCCATCGCCACCTACCGGCAGGATGCGACCTTCGCGACCTATCGCATCACGAATACGCCGAATCTCGCCTATCGTTACGAGATCACGCCGGGGAAATTCACCTATTTCGACTTCGCCAATCCGGCGATCGTCAGCGGCGCGGCGAACTACAAGCAGTTCGAATATGGCACGAACAGCGATGACAACCGCGAGAATGCGCTGACCGCGCGCGCCAATATCGGTGTCAACATGGGCAGCGACGATCGCGGGTTCGGCTTGGCGGCGGGTGCCTATGGCCGCTTTCTCGACCGGCGTTATGATTTCGCCGTGGACAATTTCCGCAACACCGCCGCCTCGACGTTGCTGCTGACGCCGGCACTCGCGTCCGAGAGCTATGCGCCGTACAACGGCCGCGGCTACCGGATGCTGTTCGTCGATCCCGATGCAGCGCGGCAGGCGTTCGACGCCAATCGCGGCAGCTTCGCGGCCAACCCGGCCAATGCCGGCGGAAATCTGCAAGAGGATTACCGGCTGACCGAAGACATCGCCGCCGCCTATCTGATGGCGCGCTATGCCACCGATACGGTGCGGCTGACCGCCGGCCTGCGCTATGAAGGGACGAGGCTCACCACCACGTCGAACAGTCTGCGGGCTGGCGTATACACTCCCAGTCAGCAGGGTCAGAGCTACCGCGACTGGCTGCCTTCCGCACAGGCGGACTGGGACGTTTCCGATCGCCTGCGTCTTCGCGCTGCGTTCAGTCGCACGCTTGGTCGCCCCAATTACGACGACCTGGCGGCGCGCGAAGTGGTGAACGTCAACAGCTCCACCGGCGCGGTCAGCGTGACCTCGGGCAATCCGTCGCTGAACCCCCGGCGATCGGACAATTACGACATCAGCATCGAATATTACGTCAACAACGACGTGCTGTTCTCCGCGGCCGCGTTTGCCAAGCGGATCGATGACGAGATCGTGACCGTCCGCAACCAGGCGACCGAATTGTTCGACGGCCAGCAGCAGCTCGTCACGCGTATCCAGCCGGTGAACGCTGGCCGCGCCACGGTGAAGGGGGTGGAGTTGAACGCAGTGGTCGCGCGGATGCGGTTCCTGCCCGGACCGCTCGACGGGTTCGGCTTCTCCGCCAATCTGACGTTGCTGGACCCGACCCCGCCAGAAGTGACACTGGCCGACAATGTCACGCGCCGGCGCCTGTCGGGCCTGTTCGAGAGCGCTAATACAGTTGCCAACGTCAAGTTGTTCTATAACACCGGCCCGTTGATGGTGCAGGGTGCGTGGAACCGGCTGTCGCCGATCCTCTACTCGGTATCGACCACCGATCCGTTGCAGGATCGTCGTTATGCCACCAGCGACCTGTTCGATGCGCAGATCCGTTTGAAGCTCGACCGGCACTGGACGATCGTGGCGCAGGGCCGCAACCTCACCAACTTCCGTCCGCAGCGCATGTTCGGTCCCGGTTTCGGCCTGCTCCGCGAGGAGATCGACAACGGCCGCGCCTTCTACATTGGCGCGCTGGTCCGCTACTGATGCGTCTGATAGGAGTCATCGCGCTGGCGCTGGCATCGACGAGCGCCAGTTCGTCGGCGGCCGAGCAACGCTATTTGTCGGGACCGGGCGTTGCGCTCACCGGCGTGTTGCCGCCCCCGCCTGCCACCGGGTCGATCGAGGACGAGGCAGACCGTGCCGCCTTTCGCGCGACACGGGTGCAGGAAGGATCGCCACGCTGGCGGCAGGCGATTGCGGACGTCGACGAGACGATACCGGCGATACTTACCGACTTCTCGCCTGCGGCGGGGCGCCCCCTGTCGGCACGAACAACACCGGCGCTGGCCCGGTTGTTAACGCGGATGCGTGGCGACGTGGCGGCCGCCGTCAACGCGGTGAAGCCGCTCTACGCCCGCAAGCGACCTTTCCTGATCGACGCCGGGTCGGTCTGCCAGCCGCGCGCCGCGCTGGAGCGCAGCTTCGACTATCCGTCCGGCCATACCAGTTGGGGAACCAGCGTTGCGCTTGTCCTGGCCGAACTCATACCCGCCCGGGCCGGCCATATCCTCGAACGCGGCCGAGACTATGGCGACAGTCGTATCATCTGCGGGGCGCACAATGCCAGCGCCGTCACAGCAGGCCGCCAGGCGGCTGCCGCAGTCGTCGCACGGCTTCACGGGGATGCCGACTTCCGCGCCGACCTCGATGCCGCCCGTGTGGAACTGGACCCGTCCGCAGCTACCATGCGCCGAATTGCCGATCCGGATGCCGGCCCCATCGTCGTCGCGCACCGTGGCTGCCATGCCGCGGCCGCACGGCTTGGTCTCGGCAGCGTGCCCGAGAACTCGCTGGCCGCGCTGGAACACTGCGTCGCGATCGGCGCGGATGTGATGGAATCCGACGTTCGCATGACCCGCGACGGACATCTGGTGATGATCCACGATGCTACGGTGGATCGTACCACGAACGGGCATGGCCGGGTGAGCGACCTGACCCTGGCGGAGCTCAGGGAATTGCGCTTGCGGGACGATCTGGGTGGCGCGGATGCGCCGTTGACCGGCGATCGCATTGCCACGCTGGACGAGATGCTGCGTGCTGCGGCGGGGCGGATCGTCCTGAACCTCGATATCAAGGATGCTGTGCATGCGGAGACAATTGAGACTGTCGCGAGAGCCGGTGGGCTGAGGCGCGTGTTGGTCAAGGCGAACGCCGGTATCGCCAGCCCGCCGATGGCCAGCCTTCCCCCGTTCGAGCGGGTGCCGTTCATGCCGATGCTGAGCGGAGGTGCAGAATTACCCTCGGTGATCGAGCGTCAATCGACTGGGGCAATCCGGCCGGTTGGTTATGAAGTTCCACCCATGCCTATGGCCGGGCTGCCACGGCTGGTTGCCGCTGCACGTTCCGCAAGGGGCCGCGTATGGGCGAACACGCTATGGAACGGGTATGTTGCCGATGTCGGCGGGGACGATGATGCCCTGCGTGATCCCGGTCGCGTCTGGGGGCGGCTCATCGACGCTGGGGTATCGATGATCCAGACGGATCATCCAGCCGAACTTCGGCAATTTGTAGATAACAGGCCATCAAGATAGAGCTTACATGTTTCGCGTCGCACAACAGGGGCTTAGGCCGGATCGACATTCAGGATTCCCAAATGGCGTAAAGGCTGATTCATAGGCATCCGTGTTGTGGCGCGGAGCGGATGATGGGGATTAAGCGGTACGAGTTGAGCGAGGCGCAATGGTCGCGGATTGCGTTGCTGGTTCCCGGCAAGAGCGCTGATCCTGGCCGGACGGGTGCGGGCAACCGCTTGTTCGTGAACGGATGTCTTTGGGTACTGCGCTCGGGCGCACACTGGTGCGACCTTCCGGAACGCTACGGCAAGTGGAAGACAGTCCATCGACGCTTCAGCCGCTGGTGCCACGCTGGCGTCTGGGAGCGGGTGTTCGAGGCGCTGACGGCTGACCGCGACAACCAGTATCTGATGATCGACAGCACCATCGTTCGCGCGCACCAACAGGCGGCGACCGGAAAAGGGGGGCCAAGGATCAGGCGCTGGGGCGTTCCCGAGGCGGACTGACCACCAAGATACACATGCTCGCCGACACGTTCGGCCGCCCCTTGCGGTTTCGCATCACGCCCGGCCAAGCCAGCGACATCGCCTCGGCATCCGGCTTACTCGAAGGTCAGCGCGGAAAAGCGGTGCTTGCCGACAAGGCGTATGATGGCAACGACTTACGTGACCAGATCGCCGCGATGCACGCCGAGGCGGTGATCCCGTCCAAGCGCAACCGCAAGGTCGCCATCCCGCACGATGCGGAAATCTACAGGCATCGCAACCAGATCGAACGATGCTTCAGCCGCCTCAAACATTTCCGCCGCTTCGCCACTCGCTACGACCGCCGAACCACCCATTTCACCGGCTTCGTTCATCTCGCCGCCGCCATGATCTGGCTACGATGAATGTCGATCCGGCCTAGCTGATCCGCCGCTTGTGGGCTGCGATCCTCAAGCTGTTCCGCTATGCTGCGGCCTGATGTGCTAGCGCTGAGCCTTTTGTCTGGATCGTGTCTTACGCGCTTCCTTGCACGCTCGAGATGTTGGCGAACACCTCCGGCACGCTGCTCAGCGCAGAACCGGCGGTGGGTGTGGTCGTCGGTTTCGCCCTAGTCGGCGAGACACTAGGCGGCGTCTGCATTTAGAGGATTCCGTTTGCGCGCGAGTTCTGATTCAAGGCTGGCGAAGGAGCCGGTTGATGAGCAGACGCACGCTGACGGACGAGCAATGGGACCGGATTGCGGGGTATCTTCCGAGTCGAGAGGGCACGCGCGGGCGTAGCGGCGTGGACAACCGGCTGTTCGTGGACGCGATCCTGTGGATGGCGGGCAATGCGGCGCGCTGGCGTGACCTGCCGGAGGTATTCGGCAAGTGGACAGGGATGCATGCGCGGTTCCGACGGTGGTCGCATGCCGGTGTCTGGGAACGACTTTTCCATAGCCTGGCCGACACGCCGGACTTTGAATACGTCCTGATCGACAGCACCATTGACGTCCCCCCTGTTTTTTCATCCATGTTGAGTGAGAGTTTTCCGGCCCTTTGAAGCCTGCGGGCAAGGAGCTGGAACATGAAGAAGTCGAGGTACACGGAAGAGCAGATTGCGTTTGCGCTGAAGCAGGCGGAGATGGGCACGCCGGTGGCCGAGGTTATTCGCCGGATGGGCGTGTCGGAGCAGACGTTCTACCGCTGGAAGAAGGTGTATGGCGGGCTGGGCGTCGGCGAGCTGCGGCGGGTCAAGCAGCTCGAGGACGAGAATCGTAAGCTCAAGCAACTCGTCGCGGATCTGAGCTTGGACAAGCATATCCTGCAGGACGTGCTCGCAAAAAAGCTCTGACGCCTGGGCGACGGCGCGAGATCGTCGCGCACGTCCAGGCGTCCCATGGCGTCAGCGAGCGGCGTAGCTGCCTCGCGCTCGGCGTCGACCGCTCGTCGGTGCGGTACGTGTCGCACAAGCCTGACCAGGCGCCGCTGCGGTTGCGCATCCACGATCTGGCGGCGGCACGGGTGCGCTACGGCTATTTCCGGATCTACATCCTGCTACGCAGGGAAGGCTGGCTGGTGAACCATAAGCGCGTCTATCGGCTCTACCGGGAAGATGGGCTGAGCCTCCGGCTCAAACGTCCTCGGCGCAACGTCAGCGCTGCGAACCGCGAACGCCAGCCCGCAGCGTCGGCGCCTAACGAGATGTGGTCGATGGACTTCGTCTCGGATGCCTTGTTCGATGGCCGACGGCTGCGGGCGCTGACGGTGGTCGATGCCTTCACCCGTGAAGCGCTGGCGATCGATGTCGACCAGGGCATCAAGGGTGAACAGGTCGTGGCGACAATGACGCGGATTTCGGCGACACGTGGTGCGCCCAAGACCATCCGGGTCGACAATGGTCCGGAGTTCATCTCGAAAGCACTGGATCGATGGGCGTACGAGAACGGCGTCACGCTCGACTTCTCGCGGCCGGGCAAACCGACCGACAACGCTTTTGTGGAGTCGTTCAACGGCCGCCTGCGTGACGAGTGCCTGAACAGCCACTGGTTCCTGTCACTGGCGGACGCAAGAACCAAGATCGAGGCCTGGCGGCGGGACTATAACGAGAGCCGTCCTCACACGGCGCTTGGCTGGCTGACGCCAGCCGAATATGCTGCATCCGCCGGGGTTAACCCCGGCGGATGCAGTCCGGAAGCTCGCATCCTGCCCGGATGAGAAACCGGGGGACCGTCAATCTCGAAAGCCCACGCCGATGCGGCGGGCGCAAAAGGGGGGCTGAAGCTGCCGCGATCGGCCGGTCCCGCGGTGGCCTGACGACAAGCTACATGCGGCAGTCGATGCCATCGGTCTGCCGATCCGCATCCATCCGACGCCTAGACAATGGGGTGATCGTCCGCAAGCCGAGGCACTGCTGACAGGCTTGAAGGGCGTCGGCCACGTCATCGCCGATGCTGCCTATGACGCCGATCCGCTGCGTGCCTTCATCGCCGATGACCTCGGCGCCACCGCCCACATCAAGGTCAATCCCAGGCGAACGGCAAAACCTCCCATCGACTGGCGCCTCTATAAGGAGCGCCATCAGGTCGAGTGCTTCTTCAACAGGCTCAAGCGCTTCCGGCGTATCGCCTTGCGCTGCGAGAAAACCATCACCGCCTTCATGGGCTTCGTCCATCTCGCCTGCGCCATGATCTGGTTACGCTAAATGCAGACGCAGCCTAGCGGGACCGCAGTGGTTGGCGATTGGCTCGATCGTGTGTTCCTCGATCAAGACAGCTGGGAAGCGTGGCATTTTTTTGCGAACAACCGCACCCCGGCCATCGAGCAACCACACGGACGAGAGCGTCACCGCCGCCGCGTCCGCCGTCACGGGCGACAATGCCCGTCTGACGCGTACCGCACGCGGAGCGGGCGGGCCTGCCCAATGCGGGTCGGGCATGGGCGTCAGCACTGGATCGGGACGCAGGTCGATTGGTGAGCGGCTCGGGCGACGGCGCTCGCTATCCGCCCCCGCCGTCCCAGGCGGCGCGACAGGCCGCCGCCGGCACCGCCCCTTGCGCGATCAGTTCGGCCTCGCTCTGCTGAACCAACATATTCTCCTACACGCGAAGTGCCACGGCGCCGATGCCGGCAGCGTCGCCACGAATACAAAGATGGCAAGCAGGATTGTATGGAATAACATCGGCGTCCCTAATTCGGCCGCTCCGGCTTAATGCCGTTGCTCGATATGACTGGCGGCGCGACCAGGCGTTGAACCTATGGCTCACCCGGCCTACGTCACTGCCGCGTGAGCGCTCGAACCGTTGCCATTGGCAGGAAAAGGCGCAGGCGATTGGATGCCAATGGCTCAAACCCATAGGCAAGGTAAAGCGCCAGGCGTTTCGCTACCCTTTCGGGGTCGCCGCAGTCGAGCACGTCCAGCATGACAACGGCAATACCAAGGACATCGGCTGCTACGGCCAGCCGCTTGAGGCAATCGACCAACAAATCGCCGCCATAACCTTGTCCCTGAAAACGGCGGTCGACGCCGATCATCGAGATATAGGCCCCCGGGATGCTGCCGTGGGCGGGGCGGGTGCGCGCAAACCGTGCCGGTAATTCGGTATAGTCGATCGCATGGGCGTTGGTGGCGTAGAAGCCGATCAGTTCGCCCTCGGAGCCAACCATCACGAACGTTCGGACATTGCCGGCTTTGGTGAGCTTGTTGGCGGTGCGACGAAAGAAGTTGTCGACCTGATCGACGCCACAGCAAAAAGCCGCTCGATCGTGCTTGGCAGGATCGAACGGCTCGATAACGATGGGTTGCACGTTCTGGGTCGCGGTCACCGGCTGATGATCGTCTCACGATGACGGGCAAACGCCGCGCGCAGCCGATCGCTGGGTTCCGGCGGCGTATCGAGCGCCGCGAAAAAGCCGGCATGGTCGACCGGCTGCAAGCTGGTGCGCTCATGTGCCGCGATCGTCGCCATGGCCGAGCGATAGGCCGCGTTCATGGTGAAGACGGAATCGTCTACGCCTGAAAGCGCTGCGGCCTGCTGGATGGCCTGCTTGATGCGCGGCTTGGTACGAAAGTTCATCCGCTCGCTGCTGCGCTCGTCAATGGCACCGACCTGATCCTGAAAGCCAAGCATGGCACACCTCGTCTCATCCTCCGCACCTATGTACGCCTGAACGGCGTACATTGCAACAAAGGCGGCATAGTGTTGCCGTCAAGCATGGAGCGATTGGAGTTGAGGCCGGGACCATGGTGCTGTCCGTAGGCGACCCGGCCTCAAGAGACATCCATCGCACGCCTGGGCGCGCGATCGACTGATGCGTCCTAAGCGGAAGATATTGTCAAACTATGGCATTCGCCAGCCAAAATGAGGCAGACCCGCCTTGGCGAGGAGCGCGCGACCGCCCCGACACGGGACATTGCCACCACGGCATGGAGAGCGAAGCACGCTCGTTTCCCGGCATGCAGGAGGGTCGTCGTCGGAATGACGGGCGTCGCGGCCAATGGATGACATTCCGGTGGACTTAGCGGGTGACTCGATCGACCGCCTGCGCCTCATCCATGATGCGGATGATCGTGGCCGATGCCATAAATGCCATCGCCTCGGCTCAGTCGTCATCCCGATAGGTCAACCGTGGGGTACCTCGCCAGCGTCGATATAGCGCACCGCCCAACCCGCCGCGTGCTCTATACTCATCCCGCCAGGCGCGCAGTTGCCGCTGACGTACGGCGTCCAGCACCACGACCCCCACGCAAGCCAGCACCCCGATACCGGCCAAGACCGCGATAAGCATCATCATCGTCATCAGGATTTTCCAGCAAGCCTCGAAGCCGACAGTTTGGAAGCGCATTTCCGCTGTGACAGGGGTCGACCTCGCCAGCATCGGCGTCGATATTATGCCGCCCTACCATCAGGTTAACCATAGCAATCGGCAGTCTCTATCAGGTGCGACCACCGTCGTCAGTAAATATTGGCCGCGGACTGCGGAGGCGCGCTCCCGGTAAGTCCCGAAATGTCGTGTTCCCGGCTCTTGCGAGCGCCCATCGACGGCATATTTTGACGCGCATGGCCAAGTTTGACGATAGCTTCGATCCCGAGCTCGGGGCAGCCTGCAACCGGTTGGCCGCGTTTGTCGAACCCTTGCCGGAAGGTGTCCTGATCGACGCGTCATCGCAGCTGACCGAGCGCGATCTCGCCCTGATCCTGCGCCGGCTGTACGACACACGGCATGCCGAACAGGCAGACAGCCATCCCGACGAGGTCGCGACAGTGCGTGTCGGTCGTGCCTCGATCCCGATCACCGCAAGCCGGACGACACGTTAGTCCGGCACCTATCATCAAGTGAGCACTCGCCGACCCTGGGGAGCGTGGCCCGATGTCCGTCGTTGCATGCTACCCTAGGATTCGGCCACCTTCATCCCCATCTATGGATCATCGCTGTCACCCGCTCGTAAGCGGCAGCGGCTGAGAGACCGTCGTGCTCCCGCTTACAGGCAGGGATGCATCTATGGATCTCAACTACCTCCTTCACCGGCATCAGGTCTCGCTGATGCGCTCGAATGCGGCGGGTTCGCCCGAAGCCCAGCACGCGCACAACGGACTGGTCCGGGGATATGCCTATCAGATCAGTGAACTGACCAAGCATGCCCGCGACGGCCTTCGGCCACTGGTGGCTCTGTGATGGACACAGTCATCGAGACCAAGCCGCAGAGCCGTACCCGTCGGTTTCGTGCCAATGATGCAAAGCGAATGGAGCCGAACGCGATGCGCAGACAGGCTGCCTTGGCCCAGAGTGCGTGGCACCATCTTCGGGAAAGCGGGGCAGCCGTCACCTTCATAAACACCCATAACGTCGCGTTGGGCGCCCGTCCCATCGATATCGCCGTCGCGAGTGACGAGGGATTGCTTCGGGTTCTAACGGAATTGAAGACGGTCGCGACCGTACAGCCGTAGCGGGGCATCGGCCTGTTTGATGATCCGGTTTCGCGGTAGGATCCGCTTTATCGGCAGCACCGACATCCGGACACGCCGCTTCTCTGGCTGCGCTGGCCCATCGCTCGATCGCGGCGTGTGGGTCGCCTTGCGTATCGTGGATACGCGGCAGGCTTCATTGCGAACCTGACCCGGGATTCATACCGGCGCGAGGCGGCTAAAGCATTAATGAATTGGGCCTATCCCATGGGCGATGATTCACCATGCGCACGATTACAGGGAAGAAGCCCGGCTCGACGCCTTGTACCAGCTCAAGCTCCTGGATACGTCGCCCAGTGAAAGCTTCGACCGCATCACCAGAATGGCCAGCCAGATTTTCGGGCTTCCGGTCGCTGCGGTTTCGCTGACCGATTGGGACCGGCAATGGTTCAAGTCGCGCGTCGGTGTCGATCACTGCAGTATCCCACGCGACAAGGCCCCCTGCGCACAGGTCGCGGAATCGACTGAGCCACTCGTCATCGAAGATATGGCCGCGAACCCCTGCTATGCCGATAGCGTGCTTGGCCGTGCGGGGACGCGCTTCTATGCCGGCGCACCGCTGATCACGAGCGACGGTTATGGTCTGGGCGCCCTGTGCGTGCTGGGCAGCGAACCGCGGCAGATCAGCTCGACGGAGTTGTCGGCGCTCGTCGATCTGGCGGCCATGGTGATGGTGCAGATCGAACTGCAACATGCCTTTGGGCGCGTCGATCCGGTAAGCGGCCTGGCGACCCGCAACCAGTTCCGCGATGACCTCATCGATATGGCGCGCGAGCATCCGGGCGAGGAGCGGCTGGCCGTGGTCGTCGATCTGGCGCGCGACGACCAGATCAGTCGTATCGCGCGCGTCATGGGCGGTGCGCGCGTCGACGAGATGATCCGCGAAGCAACGCGGTCGCTGCGCGCAGCGCTCGGGTCGGGACGGGCGGCCTATCATGTCGGCTCTGCCCAATTCGCCTTCCTCTCGCCTGCCGGCGTCGAGCAGGTCGCCTATATGGAGGAGCTGCGATCGGCCTTTGCCGCGATCCGCTCCTCATCCTCGGTCCGCTTCGTCACCAACGTCGCAATCGGCGTCAGACCCTTTATCCTGGGCAGGATGTCCGCGGATGACGTGCTGCGCGGGGCGGTCAGCGCCGCCCAGGACGCCAGAAGCGTTGATGGATCGGTCGCGACCTATTCCTCAGCGAATGACACCGCGCATCGCCGCCAATATGGCCTGTTGCGCGATTTCGGCAGGGCGCTGGAGGCCGGCGATCAGTTGCGATTGGCCTTTCAACCGCGCATCGATCTTGCCACCGGTCGTTGTGTCGGCGCCGAAGCCTTGCTGCGCTGGCGGCATCCGCGCCTTGGCGAAGTATCGCCGGCCGAATTCATTCCGATCATCGAGCAGACGTCGCTGGCGCGGGCGACGACCCAGTGGGTGCTCGACACGGCGATGGACCAGCTGGCGAAGTGGCGGATGGGAGGGGCGCTCACCGTCTCGGTGAACATTTCTGCGACCAACCTTGCCGAAACCGATCTGATCGACCGCATTCGGTCCGGACTGCTGCGTCGGGGGCTACAGACCGGGCAGCTGGAGATCGAACTGACCGAGAGTGCGATCATGGCGCAGCCCGAACAGGCCCTCGCCATGCTGCACGACATGGCGGACGCCGGCATCTGCCTGGCGATCGACGATTTCGGCACGGGCCATAGCAGCCTGGCCTATCTCCAGCGCCTGCCGGCCCGCGTCGTCAAGATCGATCAGCTCTTCATCCGTAACCTGACCCAGGCGCAAGGATCGGATTTCGTGCTGGTCGAGACGATGATCGGCCTGGCCCACAAGCTCGGCTACCGCGTCGTCGCCGAGGGCATCGAGACGCAAGCAGCCGCGGACATGCTGGTCCAACTCGGTTGCGAAGAGGCGCAAGGTTTCTGGTTCGGGCGCCCCATGGAGGCTGCAGCCTTTGTCGCGTGGCTGGGGGCGCGCAGACCGGAAGCTGCCTGATCGACGCTCGTGCGGCCCGCGGCTATCGCCCGGCTGGCCGCATATCGATCAGTCCCTCGCGCATGGCCATGCCATAGAGCAGCCCGGTTTCCTTCATCACGCGCACGCGCAATCTGGCGAGCATGCCGATGGTCGAGGTCCGGAATGCCTCCCAATCTTCCCGGGCCTGGCCATCCTTCCAGGCGCCCAGATACGCCTGCCAGTCATGCTTGATCTGTTCGAACTCCGTGATGAGGTCCTGCGCGTTGGCGGGATCGACCGAGGCTGCTATTCTGGGATAGATGAAGCTGTCTTCCTTGTGCAGGTGCAGCGCAACCACGCTTTCCAGCTTGCTCAGCAGCTGGTCGGCCAGCTGCTCATTCGAGCGATCACCCTTGGCGACCGTTTCCAGTTGGCGGGCTAGCTCATCGATCTGATCATGATCGTCGATGAGCTCCTGATAATTCATGTAGCCGCCTTATGCCGTTGAATGCGCATCAAAACGCTCTCAAATCGGTTTTATATCCAAGCATTTACGATGCGGTTTTGCGGCAGGAACGCCATCCGGTATCGGCCGGTCCGGGTAAATGGCGCCTTGGGTACCAAGCCCCCAGTCCGTCGACGGCAATGGCCGTCGATCATGATGCCACCGGCAAGGCCAAGCCTGCCTGCCTCCGTCTGGCATGCAGAAGGGTCCCGCCATGAAAGCCGGGGCATTTCTTGCGGATGGAGATATGATGATCACGGCGAACACGATCGGGAAGCTGACTGCCCTGCTGGGCCTGGCTGGACTTGGCGCCTGCGCGTCGACCGGCAGCAGCGCGCCGCAACCCACCGTCTGTCGGCCGGCGAGTGCCACAACACTTGTCGGCAAGGATGCACCCGATGATGCCACCATTCTGCAAAGCACGGGTAGCTCGGTCGTCAGGCGCATCGCTCCGGGTGATCCAACCACGAAGGATTACCGCCAGGAGCGCGTCACGGTGACAATCGCAGAGGGCCGGGTCGTGGCAGCGTCCTGTGGATGAGGGGGCGGCGTGACGACGCCGACCATGCTTTTCGCGGCGCTCGCCACCCGTTCCGGTTAACCGCCGATCGCGTCGAGTTGCGCCACCGCGTCTTCGGGTAGCGTAAGTGATGCCGCGGCGAGGTTTTCATGGAGATGCGCGACCGACGACGTACCCGGGATCAGCAGGATATTGGGCGAGCGCTGGAGCAGCCAGGCGAGCGCCACCTGCATCGGCGTCGCCTCAAGCCGTGCCGCCACGCCGGAGAGCGTCGCCGACTGGAGCGGGCTGAACCCGCCGAGCGGGAAGAAGGGCACATAGGCGACACCTTCCGCCGCCAGCGCGTCGATGAAGGCGTCGTCGTCGCGGTGGGCAAGGTTGTACTGGTTCTGGACGCAGACGATCTCGGCGATGCCCCGGGCTTCCTCGACTTGCGTCGGCGTGACGTTGCTGAGGCCGATGTGCCGCACCAGCCCCTGGCGCTGGAGGTCCGCCACCGCCTTCAGCGGCGTGGCGAGCGATCCTTCCGCTGGCCCGTGGACATCGAACATCAGGCGCAGGTTGACGACGTCGAGTGCCTCCAGCCCGAGGTTCTTCAGATTGTCATCGACGGCGCGCGCCAGTTCGTCCGCTTCGAACGCCGGTAGCCATGACGCATCGTCGCCGCGACGTGCGCCGATCTTGGTCACGATCAGCAGGTCTTGGGGGTAGGGTGCCAGCGCCTCGCGGATCAGCCGGTTGGTGACGTGCGGGCCGTAAAAGTCGCTGGTGTCGATGTGGTTGACGCCCGCCTTTACGGCTGCGCGCAAGACGGCCAGCGCAGCATCGTGGTCGCGCGGCGGTCCGAACACGCCGGGACCCGCAAGCTGCATCGCGCCGTAGCCGAGCCGCTTCGCGTCGCGCCCGGCGAAGGAGTAGGTGCCTGCCTGATCGATCATCGTCATTCTCCTGTGCTGTTCCGGAGATACGGCTTGCGGATCATCGCGATAAGCCGGAGTGATCCGAACGGGTTGTACGGAAAACCGAACGATGAAAGCGGACCTTGGCGATCTGAACGCGTTCCTGGCGGTCGCGCAGGCGCGCGGATTTCGTGATGCGGCGCGTGCCTGTGGAGCCAGTGCCTCGACGCTGAGCGACGCGGTGCGGCGGCTGGAGACGCGGCTGGGTGTCCGGCTGCTCCATCGCACCACGCGCAGTGTCGTGCCGACCGAGGCGGGTATGCGGCTGATCGAACGGCTGGCGCCGGCGCTGGGTGAGGTCGAGGCGGCGCTCGACGTCGTCAACCTGTTCCGCGACCGGCCGGCGGGCACGCTCAGGCTCAATGTGCCGGTCAGCGCGGCCAAGCTGGTGCTGCCGTCGATCCTGCCCGGCTTCCTCGCCGCTTATCCCGACATTCAGGTTGAGATCGTTGCCGAGGATGGTTTTGTCGACATGGTGGCGTCGGGCTGTGACGCCGGTATCCGTTACGACGAGCGGCTGGAGCAGGACATGATCGCCGTACCGATCGGCCCACGCATCCAGCGCTTCGCGACTGCGGCAGCACCCGGTTATCTCGACGTGCGGGGGCGCCCGAGCCACCCACGCGAACTGCTGGACCATGCCTGCCTTCGCGGGCGGTTCACCAGTGGCGCGCTCACCAGTCCATGGGAGTTCGAGCACAACGGCGAAGTCGTGCGGGTCGAGCCGCAAGGGCCATTGATCGCCAGCGTCTCAGGTGCCATCGATCTCCTCGTTGATGTCGCGGTCGCGGGCGGCGGGATCATCTATCTGTTCGAGGACTGGCTCGCGCCAGCGCTGAAGGGCGGTGCGCTCGAACCGGTGCTGCCGGACTGGTGGCAGTCCTTCTCCGGCCCGTTTCTATATTATTCCGGCCGCCGCCTGGTGCCGCCACCGCTGCGTGCCTTTCTGGAATTTATCCGCACGCGAAATCCATGCATCGATCCTGCGCAGCGTGGAAACACTTCGCAGCCGAGTTCGACGAAAGGGCAGTAAGCGAAGTGTAGGCGTCACGTGGATTTCCCTTGGTTCAACATCAACCTGAAGGAATGGCTGAGGTCCATTAGTGGCGATCAGCTTGCCAATGTCGGGTTTGGGGTCGGTCAGGCGCAACGTCAGTGTAACGGTGCACTCATCTTCGGTAGCACGTCGCGGGATGGGCGCGCGACGCGGTAATCAGCACCAGACGCGTGCGGTAGCCCCGCCATCCGCAACAGATCTCGGCATAGCCGATGAACACCCGTTCGCGCGCGGCGAACGGGACGGCGGCGGGGTCGGCCGCCGCCTTGCAGCGCACGGAACGGCCGCGTCGCCAATTGCCTTCGATAAGCTCGAGGCGCTGGACCTTCCCATAGGCGCGGGTCACGGTGGTCAGATCGACCCCCAGCGTCTTGGCCGGTGCAGGCTGCGGCGGCAGGCGCGTTCCTTCGGCCAGTTGCCCGCCCTGGATATCGCTGGCCAGCGCCTCCGCGATGGCGAGATATTGGGGCTGATGACCTGATCGAGTGTGGGGGTCCAGCTTTGCATGGCATTTTCATGCTACAGTCTGCATACAATCCGTGCGCGCTCTGGCGTTGTCGTCGACCGCGATGTTGCGCGAACAACTCCTTACCCGTCAGCGCCAATCGCGCCATCGCCCCCTTGTCGTGGTAGGCGAGCGAGGCTTCCGGCGTCTCGTCATTCCAGAATGGCTGTCTGCATAACATCGCAGCGCTCGTTCGAGCAGCGTCAACCGGCCTCCGCTCCGCTCCAACGTGGCAAGCGCGAGGCGTACCTCCCCAAAATTGTCCGCCCCGCCAGCTTTGCACAGAGGCGCATCCTGCACACGACCGCCTCGCGGCCGTGCAATTTGGCCCGGAGACCTCCGGTCCCTGCCTCCTGTGCACGGTTCATGTATTGCGAGACGACGAGCCAGCCCTTGATCGGACGCAACGGCACCAGGCAACCGGCGAGCATGAGGGGGAGGGAGGTCAGCAGATGAACCCACCATGGGGCCTCAAACGCTCCTTGGATCCAGACGACGATAAATGCGACGATACGGAGCGAGAAGAACGCTGGTCCATCATTCGGTGCCGATACCGTGATGACCGACGTCATCATGACACATGACAGCATATGACGACCGCGAATCCATCAGGTCATACGCAGTAAGATCGCCAGGCTCGTATCAACGTCGAAATGCCGCATCACCCCAAGTTACCGGCAGCGCTTCATTGTCCGTGCCCTCAGAACGGGCGACGAGTTCGAGAAGCTTCACGCCCGACGTGTTCACCGCCAAGTCTTGCGCCGCATCTCCTCGACGCAGCGCTGCGCTCCTGGCTAACGGGCGCCCATCGCCGTAGATGACGAAGGTGACAGGGCGCTTCGCGTCGGTTGCGGAGTTATCGACCCCCACGGAAACGGTCAGCCGCCGGTAGTGCTGGTTCTTTACCTCCAGGCGGGAATTGGAGAGAATACCGATACCGTTGACAAAGTGCCGCCCGGCGACCTGCAACCCGCGGCCATAGGGTGTGCGGTCCGCCTGGGCCCCGTCCCAACCGGCATAGATGGGCGGATCTATCGTAGGATCGGGTTTGGGTCGAACAACGCCATCGACAGCCGGGTTCACGACGCCGGGCAGTTCCGACAGATACATGCCGTCCGTCAGGCTACGGGCACCTTTGGCGCGGAAGACGAGGGTCTGATGCGGCGCAAGGCGGAAGCTCCGCTCGCCCGTAAAGTCGACCGCGGTCCCCTTCCATAAATCGACCAATCGCACGGGCGCATCGTTCCGGAACTTCAACTGCGCGGCGTTCAGCGTGGCATCCTGTGGCGTGGATCCGCGATTGAGAATTGCTACCGCCTTGTCACCATTAGCCAGCGTCTTCACCAGCGTCTGGATGTCGCCCTGACGATCGGCGACGACCGCCTGATGACCGCCCTTATCCTGATTGATCGCGATCAGGCGGTCATTGCCGAAAACGTCCATCAGCAAAGGCGGCGTCTTGCGAAGATCCGTACCGATCAGAAGCGGTGCGTTGAGCATCGCCCAAAGCGCGAAATGCGACTGTGCTTCGACCAGATGATTTTCGTCGAAATCACCCTTGCCGATGAACAGCATGTCGGGATCGTTCCAGGAGCCGGGATGCGCATACAGCGCGCGCGTGGCGGCCGTATCGAAGTTGGTGAGCAGCGCATCCCAGCGCGGAGCGATATCATCGCTCGTCCGCGAGATATTGCCGACATCCTTGCCCCAGGATCGTACATTGGCCGAGCCCCAGATGCACAGCGACAGCAGATAGTCACCGTCGGACGCATGCCGGGCCAGTGCCACCTTTACCTGCTCGAACAGGTCGCGCACGGCAGGAATGTCGGACTTGTTGACATCGCGAAGGTCGAGAATGGGGTCGAGCTCTCGGTAGCGACCGGATTTCACCAGGGCACTGTCTGGGCCATAGGCGCGCAGGCCGCAGCCATCGATCTTGATGTAATCGAAGCCCCATTCGCCGAAATACAGTCCGATGTCACGGTCGATATGGCCGTACAGCCCGACCTCCCGCACATTGCCGCGGGGAAGGTTCGGTTCATCCGGCATATAGGCCTGGGCGCACGTGTTGCGGCCCAGATCACTGTAAAGCCCGGCCTTTAATCCCATCGCGTGCAATCGGTCCGTGAACGGGCGGAACGATGTGCTGCCATCGTCGGTACGGGCGGAGGGAAACTTCTCGGTGCGGACGAGCATCCGGCCATCTTCCCGGCGCTTTTCCCACCAGCCCTCGTCCAGGTTGATGTAGCGATAGCCCTTGGCGGCAAGCCCGCTGCTGACGATCTTCTGAGCCGAGGCAAGGACTTTCTCCTCGTCCATGTCGGTGAAGAACGCGTTCCACGAATTCCATCCCATTGGCGGCGTCGCGGCCTGCCCATCGGTGTTCGCGGTCCATCTGCCTGTCGGGGCCAGCGGATCGGCGGGTTGCGCCTGGGCGATGCCGGGGGCCAGTATTAGAGCAAGTCCGATCATTCCCGACCGGATTTTATGTTTCCGCATAGTTCCCCCCCACCTTTTCCTTGCAGCTACACGGCCGTGCTATTGGAAGAGATGCTCCAGCCGCTCCGCCTCACGTTCCGTGATGGCAACGACGGCGCCGTGTTTGGGTCGTGTGAAGTTCGTCGCCTTCATCGGTGAACCTGCATCGTTGAAGCGGCCCAGCGGCTTGAACGTGACGAAGTCCTTCGTTTCGGCGAAACCCATGTTGTTCGGCTTGATCCCGAAGACGTCGTACATCAACACATAGGTGTCGGTATTATAGCGCCGCCAAAGCGTCGGTGCTTCCGAGGCATGTTGCTCCTGATCGACCTTGCCGGGTTCATAGCTCCAGCCGGTGTTGATCCGGCTGGATACCGCATGGCGGATGTTTCCGGGGGCGGTATGCGCAACATAGAACATGTGATATCGGCTGCCGACCTTGGTGATGTCGGCGTCGATGACATTGACCTTGGGATCCGGATAGGAAAACAGCTTGCGCGGCACCGCGGTCAGCGTCGTGAAGTCGGGATCGGCGTAGGAATAGACCAGGTAGTTGGGGCCGTTGCCATCGCGAATGGTGTAATACACCATCAGCTTGCGTTGCTGCGGGTCGTAGATCGTCTCTGGTGCCCAGCTGTTGCCGATTTTGCGATATTCGGGGAACAGATCGGCGGTCGTCACCCGTGCCAGCGTCCAATGCAACAGGTCATGCGACTTCATGAAGATCATGTTGCGATTGTTGCCCCAGCCATATTCCTCTTCGGGGCGCTCCCAATCGGTCGCACGCAATCCTTCGCGCTTGGCAAAGATGTGCAGGTCGGTCATCGACAGGTAGAAGGCACCATCGGGGCCGCGCATGATGTGCGGGTCGCGGATACCCTTCTGCTCCGCGATCTTGCTGCCAGACAGAACGGCCTTGCCGCCATTCACGTCGGTGAAGCGATATCCATCGCGCGAAGTGGCGAAGTGCAGCGAATGATCCTCGTCCGTGAAATAGCTCATCAGATAGGCGCTACGCTTGCCGGGATCGGCTGGCGGCTTCGTCAGACCGGCTTTATCGACGAGGGCCAGTTGGCGCGTGTCGTGCGCGGCCAGTGGATCTGATGCCTGCAGCAAGGTCGTGGCGAGCGCGACAGCAACGACGGCAGTAGGATGGATGAAGAGTCTCACAGCGCCCCCCTTTTGCTCGACGTTAGATGTATAGTCTGACAAGTCAATCGGCCGATGCAATCGTTTCACCCGTCGTTCCACAGTTGCTGATCAACAACCGCGTGCTACGCGGTCGCACAATATCGCCCCCGAAATGCCGTAACGGTCCCGAACTCTCGCGCCGCCAGAAGAAGCCCGGCGGCTGAGCCATGCGGCGACAAGCCAGCCTGTTGATAATGGAACGTCCGCTCGAATGAGCGTTGACAGACCTGCCCGAACATGGCTTCATTGACACCGGTTACCAAGCTGGCCCGCGGAAAAAGGGCATCGGGTAAGCGGTTATGATCAAGGGAGAGGATGTCTTGCTACTGCGTGCACGTCCATATGCTCGACGACGGTCCATGACCATGTCTCGCATGCGACTGCGTCTGTGCTGATCAAATGAAAAGCCGACAATCTGATTTCAGCTAAAGATCATAATCGTAGCGCCTGATTGCATGACTAAGCGCGCACCAAAGCCACACCATAGGCTGACACCGGTTACCAATAAAGCAAATACATGAATGTGGAAGCGCCGCATCATGAGACCATGGGGAGGAGCGAAGGGATGAAGGGTTCGCACAAGATGACACGCATCGCGTTCGGTGCGTCCATGCTGGCGCTGGTGGTCGCCGGCCAGGCGATGGCACAGGATGCGTCTGCGCCGGCCCGCGATCCGGCCGCCCCGGGGTCACCCGCGCAGAGCAACGCGCCGGGGCAGACGCCTCAGGTAAGTGGCGGACAGGCTGACTCGATCGCCGGCCTGCCCGGTGTCGATCCCGTCGCAACCGCCCAGGCCGCAGCCGAAGATCCGGAGGCGAACGCCGCGGACATCGTTGTCACCGGCTACCGCGCATCGCTGCGCGAGTCGATTACCGAGAAGCGTACCGCGACGGTGCAGGTCGATGCGATCAACGCCGAGGATATTGCCGATTTTCCCGACAACAATCTGGCTGAATCACTCCAGC
The DNA here is from genome assembly GCF_009789535.1 of Sphingomonas carotinifaciens. Taxonomy (NCBI): domain Bacteria; kingdom Pseudomonadati; phylum Pseudomonadota; class Alphaproteobacteria; order Sphingomonadales; family Sphingomonadaceae; genus Sphingomonas; species Sphingomonas carotinifaciens. The sequence continues at coordinate 203,623 of NZ_WSUT01000001.1, forward strand.
GCCTGCCCGGCGTATCGATCGACCGCGACAACGGGGAGGGCCGCTCGATCACGGTGCGCGGGCTTGGCGGCGACTTCAACCGCACGCGCCTGAACGGGCTGGAGGCGCTTGCGACCGCTGGGTCGAACGACGCCGGCACCAGCCCCAACCGCAGTCGCTCCTTCGACTATAGCACGTTCGCGTCGGAGTTGTTCAGTTCGTTGAAGGTGCAGAAGACGCCGTCGGCGGAGACGGACGAGGGATCGCTGGGGGCGACGATCGACCTGCAGACGGGCCGTCCCTTCGACTATCGCAAGGGGGCGTTCGCGCTGTCGACGGAGGGCAGTTACCAGGAGAATAGCGGCAAATGGTCGCCGCGCCTTGCCGGGCTGATTTCAAAGAACTTCTTCGACGGCAAGATGGGCCTGCTGGTCTCGGCGGCCTATAGCAAGGCGGAGAACGAACTCGACCAGTATCGCCGCGGCGCCGGACAATCCGACTTCGTCTATCGCGGCTCGACCTGGGCGGGCAACGAGAACCCGCAGCGTGCAGGCTTTGCTGCACCGACCGGCACCAGTTTCGGCAGCGCGATCACCAATCCGGATGCGATCGCCCAACTGACCGGATCGAACCCGGAGGCTTATGCCAAGCTGTATCCGGGCAGTCCCTTCAACACGCCGGGCCGGTTCGATAACTCGACGGTGCGCTTCCCCGCCTTGCCGGCGATCGAGCAGCAGAACGTCAAGAACGAACGGCTGGGCCTGACTGCCGCCTATCAATGGCAGGTAGGGGACCGCACGCGGCTCAGCATCGACGGTGCCTATTCCCGCTTCAAGAACCAGAGCACCTATTATCAGGTCTCCGCGGTCGGCCTGAACCGTAACAACACCAACGCGACGTACAACACCGCAGGCAATACCCTGACGCCGTCGGCCGCGCGTGCGCTCTATCCCGGCCTGTGCGTGCCCAATGCCGGGTCGGATCTGGTCGCGGCGCAAGACTGCGGCTCGCAGAATTACGGCAGCACGCCGGCCTTTTCGACCGCCCTGAACCAGCAGGGGCAGCTTGTGGGATCGGTCCTGGCGCCCTCCGCCGTCACGCCCGGTGCGGTTGCTGCGGGAGACCCGACGACCTCCAACATCTTCAGCACCAATCCGTTCAACCTCGATCCCTATGACTATTACAACAATCCCAATTCCGTCGGCTACATCCCGTCCAGCAACCGTCTGGCGTTCCGCGGGTCCCTGATCGGACGACCGTCGGTCAAGATCCAGGACGTCAACGTCAACAACGGAAACGTCGATTATCTCGTCGCCACCAATGTCGATCTGCGGTCCGCGGCCGACCGGTCCGAATATGTCACCAAGTTCAAGCAAGGATCGATGCAGCTTGAACATGACTTCAGCGACAATCTGCGCGCCGTATTCATCGGTGGCATGTCCGAATCCACCAACGTCACGCAAGGGTTGCTGGTGGAGTTCAATCGCATGGATTCCCCCGGCCGCTTCCTCTATGACGAGCGTGGCGGCGGGGGCATGCCGGTCATCGATTTTGGCTTCGACGTTGCCGATCCCTCCAACTGGCAGACGGTGAAGGGCTTCTCGGCGATCCGCAACTATGAGCGTTTCGTCAAGAACACCTACAAGCAGGGAAAAGTCGACTTCGACTGGCGCGCCAACGAGAATTTCAACATCGGGTTCGGCGGCAACTACCGCGAATATGAGTTCCAGACGGAATTGTTCGAACGCAACAACGACCTGATCAATCCCACCTTGCTGGAGGCGGGGACCAATGCCGCCGCCGTCGGACAGGTCATCCAATTCGGGCAAGGGTTGAAGGTGCCGGAGGGCACGGCATCCAGCTTCTACGCACCCAGCATCGAGGCGTTCAACAACCTGTACGATTTCACCTGCAACTGCGTGAACAAATGGGGCGACTGGCGCCTGACCAACAAGCGCAATGGCGGGCGTGAGAATTTCAACGTGCTGGAGAAGGATACCGGCTTTTATGTACAGTTCGACTGGACCAGCGAGCTGTTCGGCCGGCCCTTCCGCGGCAATGCCGGCACGCGCATCGCGATCACCGACGTCACCTCGAACGGCACCACGCCGGGCGGGCGGGCGATCCGCGGTACCAACCGCTACACCGATTACCTGCCCTCGCTGAACATCGTCTACGAACCGCTGGACGATGTGCTCGTCCGCTTCGGCGCCTCGCGGGTCATGGCGCGCCCGCTGCTGGGCAACCTGTCGCCGTCGATCACCGGCATTTCCGTACCCAATACCGGTGACATCACGGGCGCGACGCTGACGATCGGCAACCCCAAGCTCCAGCCGTTCCGCTCGACCAATCTCGATGCCAGCCTGGAATGGTATTTCGCACCGGGCGGCCTGATCTCGGTCGCCGGGTTCAGCAAGGACATCTCCAGCTTCCCGCAGACGATCTCGTTTGCGGCGCCGCTGTCGCAACTGGTCGATGCCGCGACCGCCGCGGCGATCCGGGCGCAGTTCACCAACCAGTTCCAGATCGACTATATCAACAACGATTACGTGTTCAATGCACGCCAATATCGTGACGCGCCGGGTGGGTACCTGCGCGGTATCGAACTGAGCTATCAGCAGGAGCTGAAGTTCCTGCCCTGGATCCTGCGCAACCTGGGCGTTCAGTTGAACTATACGTACATCAAGTCGCAGCTCAGCTACATCCTCGACCCCGGCACCGCGACCATTCCGCAGACCACGGGCAGCGCACCGTTCCTGGGCGTGTCGCCGCAGGCGGTGAACGGGACGCTATCCTACGAAACCAGCCGGTTCCGCGCACGCGTGTCCGTCGCGTATCGCAAGGGTTATTCGACGACCTATCCGATTGCAGCGGGATCGTGCGGGCCGGGCCTGACCAACAATCCGGCCAATCCGTCCGTCGCGGGCACGCCGTGCGATGCGCCGTTGGTCAACGATTTCATCTTCAGCCGCGACACGACCAATGTCGACGCATCGATGAGCTATCGTTTCACCGACTGGTTCTCGGTCACCGCCGAGGGGCTCAACCTGACCAACCAGTTGAGCGAGCGCTATGCCTATCAGGCACAGAACGCCGTCACCCAATATGCGAGCTCGGGTCCGATCTACCGCATCGGCGCGCGAGTCCGTTTCTGATGACCTCTCCCATCCCCTCCCGGGAGAGCCTGCCCCCTGCCTGCCTTACGCGGGCAGGGGGATTTTCGCGGTTAGATCGGCGTACGCTGATCGGCGGGGGATTGGCGATATGGGCGGTGCCCGCACTGGCACAGCATGTGCTCTATCGTCCTGCGCCGCTGCCGGGCCAGCCGGTCGATCCGGGTGGCGACGATAGCGGCCGCGTCGTGCCCGCGCCGGCGCGCGGCTATTGGCCATTCTCGGGCATCAGTGGTCCGGGCCGACCTGCTACGGACGCCAGTATCGGGCAGGGCTGGGTCTCAGGGCTGCCCGACGTGCGCTACCGGGGCGAGACGGCACGATCCTATCCGGTGGCGCCGTGGGCTGACGCGGCAAGCGGTCTTGCCGTGCGACAGGGCGTTATGCCCGCGCTGCGGCCCATCCATCATGTCCACATCCGCGACACGATCGTCCGCCCCGGCCCGGACGGCTGGTATTATATGACGGGCTCGACGGGCGACAACATCTGGGCGATGAACGACGGAGTAGAATTGTGGCGGTCGCGCGACCTGGCGGATTGGGAGTATCGCGGCCTCGTCTGGTCGATCGAGCGCGACGGCCGGTGGGAGCGTCATTGGCGGATGCGCAAGGGCGTGCCGTTCCGGGCACTATGGGCGCCGGAGATCCACTATATTCGCGGCCAGTGGCTGATCTGCCATTCGATGAGCCGCGCCGGGCTCGCCATCCTGCGCTCCACCAGCGGGCGCGCAGAGGGGCCCTATGTTCATGCCTTTTCGCCCGACGCACCGATCCGGGGCGGGATCGATGCCACGCTGTTCGAGGATGACGATGGCTCGGTCTGGCTGACCGCGGGATCGGCGGACGAGATCGTGCGGCTGAAGGACGACCTGTCGGGTCTGGACGGCGCGTGGCAACCGATGACGGGGGAGGGCTGGGACCTGGATCCGCGCCATCACCGTGCGGAATGTGCGAAAAAGGGATTGCGCCATTTCGGCTATGAGGGCGCCACGCTGTTCAAGCGGGAAGGGCGCTATCATCTTGGCGTCGTCGACCGCTATGACGATCGCTATTCCTTTGCGATGTGGACCGCCGACCGCATCACCGGTCCCTACCGGGATCGCCACGAACTGCCGGATTGCGGCGGGGGCAACGTTTTTCGCGATCATCAGGGCCGCTGGTGGGTGACATGCTTCGGCAATGCGCACGCGTCGCCCTTTCGGGAGATGCCGGGCCTCGCCCGCATCGCCTTCGACGCGGACGGCCGGATCCGCTTCACCCGCGAACAGCCGTTCGCCACCCGCCCCTTCGATGCAGGAGTGACCGCGTGACCCTCAACCGACGCGAAGCCTTGACCACCGCCGCGCTCGGCACTTCGCTGATCGCTGTGCCGGGCGTGAAGGCACAGCGTACCCCCGCGCCGCCGCCCGCCCGCGGCTATGACAACCAGCGCATACCCGATCTGGGCGACGGCCGTTTCCTCAATCCGTTGATGGCCGGAGACCATCCCGATCCGACCATCCTGAAGGACGGGCGGGATTATTACATGACCTTCTCGACCTTCGACTCCTATCCGGGTCTGGTCATCTGGCATTCGCGCGATCTGGTGAACTGGCGGCCGCTGACCGCTGCGCTCACCCGCAACATCGGCTCGGTATGGGCACCCGAGCTGTGCAAGCACAAGGGCCGCTACTACCTCTACATCCCCACCAAGAACCCGACCACGAGCTGGGTGATCTGGGCCGATCGGATCGAGGGACCGTGGAGCGACCCGATCGACCTGAAGCTGCCCAACCATATCGATCCCGGCCATGCGGTGGGTGAGGACGGCACGCGCTGGCTGTTCCTGTCGGGTGGCGATCGTATCCGGCTGGCGCCCGACGGCCTGTCGACGGTCGGCGCGCCCGAGCATGTCTACGATCCCTGGCGCTATCCGGACAGCTGGGACGTCGAGGGATTCAGCCCCGAGGGACCCAAAGTCCTCCGGCACGGCGAGTATTACTACCTGATCACCGCGGTAGGCGGGACGGCCGGGCCGCCCACCGGCCATATGGTGATCGCGGCACGGTCGCGATCGATCGACGGGCCATGGGAACATCATCCGGGCAATCCGCTGGTCCGCACGACCTCGCTGGACGAGAAATGGTGGTCGCGCGGCCATGCCTCGCTGGTGGAGGCCCCGGACGGCAGCTGGTGGTCCGTCTATCATGGCTATGAGAACGGCTTCTGGACGCTCGGGCGGCAGACGTTGCTCGACCCCATCGAATGGACCGCGGACGGCTGGTTCCGGATGAAGGGTGGCGACCTGTCGCAGCCGATGAAGAAGCCGGGCGGCGGGCAGGCGGTGCGCCATGGCCAGGCACTGTCCGATGACTTCGCCACGCTGGCCTATGGCACCAAATGGAACTTCTTCCGTCCCGGACCCGACGAGCGGCGCCGCGCACGCGTTGAGAACGGGACGCTGCTGCTGGACGCGCGGGGCAAGGCGCCGTCTGACTCCGCGCCGCTGCTGCTGATCGCGGGCGATCCCGGCTACCGCTTCGAATGTGATATTGAGGTCGCGCCGGGCGGCACCGCGGGGCTGATCCTGTTCTATGACGACAAGCTCTATTGCGGGCTGGGCTTCGACGAGAAGCGGTTCGTGACGCATCAATATGGCATCGAGCGGGGGCGGCCGGCCAATCCCCATGGGCGCCGCATGCGCCTGCGCGTCGTCAACGACCGGCACATCGTGTCCTTCCATACCAGCGGCGATGATGGGGCGACATGGACGCGGTTCGATCGCGGCATGGAGGTGTCCGGATATCACCACAATGTGCGCGGGGGATTTCTGATGCTACGACCGGGCATCTATTCGGCGGGGCAGGGCACCGCACGGTTCCGCGACTTCCGGTTTGCCGCGCTGTGAGGGCGCTCCTCCTCCCGCTCGTGGTGCTCGCCCAGCCGGCATTCGCGCAGGATCTGGTGCGCTTCACCCCCGCGCAGCCCCTGACCGAGGCACGGATCGCCGCGCTGCCCCCGGCGCAACAGGCGCCGTGGCGGGCCTATCTCGCGCGCTCGCAGCGGCTGATGACGGCGGACAAGGCGGCGCTTGCCGCCGAGCGCGCCGGGGCGCCGGCGCCCGAGGCGGTGCCGCATGGCCGGTCGGGTGGCGGGGGCATGCCGCTCGACAAGCCTGCCGCCTGGTATGGCGGTGCCGAGGCCCGGCTGGTCGCGGACAACATCGTCAGCTTCCAGACGCCGGCCGGCGGCTGGGGCAAGAATCAGGACCGCGATGGTCCGCCGCGCCGGCGCGGGCAGGCCTATACCGCGACCGATGTGCCCGGTGCCGCGCGCGATATCGCCGGACCCGCAAACTGGGCATTCGTCGGCACGATCGACAACAATGCGACCATCTCGGAACTGCGTTTCCTGGCGCGCGTGATCGCTGCGGCACCGGGGCAGGGAACGTCGTATCGCGCCGCCTTCGTCCGCGGTGTCGAGTATCTGTTGGCGGCGCAATATCCCAATGGCGGCTGGCCACAGGTCTTTCCGCTGATGGGCGGCTATCACGATGCGGTGACCTTCAACGATGATGCGGTCGCGCAGGTGATCGAACTGCTGCGCGACATCGGCGCGCGGACGGGCGATTTCGCGTTCGTGGACGCCGCCCTCGCCGATCGCGCACGGGCGGCTGCGGTCCGCGGGTACGACGCCGTGCTTGCTGCGCAGGTGCGGGTGGGTGGACGCCTCACGATCTGGGGTCAACAGCATGACGTGCTGACGCTGGCCCCCACCGCGGCGCGCAATTTCGAGCCCGCGGCGCTCTCCAGCGAGGAAAGCGCCGGACTGTTGGCGTTGCTGATGCGCGTGCCAGATCCTTCGCCGCGCATGGTGGCGGCGGTGCATGCCGGCGCCACGTGGCTGCGCGAGCATGCGGTCTCCGGCGTCGTCTGGGTGCGCGAGGGGCCGCAGGGCCCCCATCTGGAGCAGCGGGCGGGTGCCGGGCCGCTCTGGCCCCGCTTCTACGACATTGCCACCGCCACGCCGATATTCGGCGATCGCGACCGGCTGGTGCGCACCGACGTCAACACGGTCAGCCTGGAGCGGCGCAAGGGCTATAAATGGTGGGGTACCGGCCCGGCCGCGGTGCTGGCGCGCTATGACCGCTGGGCCAAAGCGCACCCGCTGCCATAATAGGCCGCGTCAGGGGATCAGGTCGCGCGCCAGCTCCGGCACGGCGCGCGACAGCCCCTCCGCCACCTGCCGCGCGAACAGCGCCGCACCCGCCGGCCCCAGATGCGTATAGTCGAAGACGACCGTTGGGCGCGCCTGCGGGCCTTCGCGGACTTCGGTGGTGGGGGCGGCAGAAACCTTGGCTGCGGCGATCGTGGTGCCGGTCAACGCCGCCTTTGCCACGTCGGGCGGGGGCGGCAGCTCCGCCAGATCGGCTGCGGCGCGCGCCCCCATCGCCTGCACTGCCGCGACCGAGCTGGCATGCAGGTCGACGAGCGGCGTATTCGTCTCCCGCGCGATGCGGCGCACCGCCTCGGCCCACGGCATCAGGTCGTCCTGCAGCGACCCGTCCTTGAACTGGCGCCGGGTCAGCGGTGTCACCAGAACCGGTACCGCGCCTGCCGCGCGCGTCTCCGCGACGTAGCGACGCAAGTTCGCAGGGTATTCAGTCGTCAGATCGGTGCTGCGCCCCGGCTTGCCCGGCTGGTCGTTATGACCGAACTGGATCAGGACGTAGACGCGTTCATAGCCCGGCACCGCCATCTCCGCCCGGGCGATCGCCCAGGACCCTTCCGCCCGGTAGTCGAACGTGCCGCGCCCGCCACGCGCCAGATTGACGCACGACACGAACGATACCAGACGCGTCGCGCAGAATGCGCCGCCCCAGCCGCTGTTCGTCTGCGTGGTCGAATCCCCGACCAGGATCACCTTGCGCACCGTGATCGGGCGGATCGCGGCACGTGCTGCCGCATCCGTCACCGCCGCAGGGCCCGCAGTGGCGGGCGCCGGGATCACGGTCGGCCGCTGCTGCGCGGTGGCGGGCAGCGCGCCGATCAGCGCGGTTCCGGCGATCAGGAGCGCGCGGATCGAGGCAGCCATGCAGTATCTCCCTTGAAAAAGGCGGAAAGGGTCCAGCGTGCCGCCTGGTCCGCGGTCAGCTGGTGTGAAAAGGGCGTGCGCGTAGCCGGGCTCGCGCCCCGTCCGGTGGAGCGGTATTCGGCATAGGTTGCGGTGCGCAGGGTATCGGTCTTGCCCGGCGACCATTCGGTCCAGCCTTCCGGCAGGACGGGCGCGTCCATGCGGGTGTTGAGGTAGATGACGGTCGCATAGGGCCGCCAGGCGCGCCCCAGGGAGATCATCTGCGCGCCCGGATCGGCGGTGAGCCGGCACCGATCGAAGACATAGCCGCTGTCCTCCTCACGCGTCAGCTTGCTCTGCGCGGTGTACATCACGCTGTCATGCGCCAGCGCGTGAATGCGACAGCGATGGAAATAGGCCTTGGCATCGCCAAAGATGAAATCCACGTCGCCCTCGATATGGCAGTTCGAAAAATACTGCCGCGCCATGCGCTTGTTCGGTCCTTTGCCCGCAAACAACGTGTCCTGCGCGCCGAGCAGCCGTATGCCGTCGCCCACTACCCGATCCCCCGTCACGGCCAGCGCCACGGCCTGACTACGCGCCTGCGCCCGATCCCGCTGCCAATCATTCGCGACGGTAAGCCGCAGCAGCCGCAGATCGTCCCCCGTGGCCGTAAGCGTTGCCGAGCGGACCGTGCCGCCCGCGCTCTTCGCGCTGTCGCCATAGACCAGTACCACCGCTGCAGCGTTTCGCCCGGTGCCACGCAGCGTTACCCGCGGCTTGGCGACCGTCAGCTTTTCACGGTAGGTGCCGGGCGCGATCCGGACTTCTCCGCCGGTCGCAGGCAGTGCATCGATCGCCGCCTGCACGCTCGTATAGGTCGCACCGGGGCCGACGCTTAGCGAGACGGGTCCGGGCGCCGCACCCAGAAGCATGATGAACAACGGTGACGCAAGCGCCAGTCGCGAGCATCCAGCATGGCGTTGCCGGCTGTATGGCATCATCTCTCCCACCCTATGACACCGGTGTCTTGTCGAACTCTGGACGACTTCCGGTGCACTTTCAAGAGGGTGTGCCGTTGCCGATGTTTACCGCGCCGATCATCGTGACACTGCTGGCAAACCATTGATTCACCGAAGCATATTGACTCAATGATATACCATAACACATGGGTGCCCCATTCAGGGTGGGTGGGGTAAAGACGGTGTGTTTTGAAAAGCTTAGGTCGGGCATCACAGTGTCTTGCGCTGCGGCTGCCTTTGCGATCTGCGCCGCCGAGCCGGTCTCCGGGCAGGAAGCTTCTGTCGAACGCGAGGAGGAGAGAGACGACGAACGTCGACCGCGTCACACCGACATCGTAGTCACTGGCCAATCGTTGAGCGTGGAGGAGTCGCCACTACCGGTCCAGGTCCTGGCGGGTGAGGAACTGGCACATCGCCGCCAGGGCGGATTGGGTGAGACACTGGCGGGCCTGCCGGGTGTTCACCTCGACAATTTCGGGGGCGGGGCGTCGCGACCGGTCATCCGCGGACAGACGCTGCCGCGGATCGAGATCCTGAGCGATGGTGCCAATCTGTACGACGCTTCATCGGTTTCGCCGGATCACGCCATTACGACCGATCCGCTACTGCTCGATGCGATCGAAATCCAGCGCGGACCGGCGGCTGTCCGCTATGGCGGTAACGCGAGTAACGGCGCAATCAACCTCATCGACGGCAAGATTCCCAAGACCTTGCCCGTCGGCGGGCTGACCGGCGCGACCGAGATACGCTACGGCACCGGCGATCAGGAAAAGACCGTCGTTGGGCGTGTCACCGGCAGCCTTGGCCAGTTTGCCGTCCATGCCGAGGGCGCACGCCGAGCGGCCGAAGACTATGCCGTGCCGGGTAGCTACGGGTCCGACACCCTTCGTGACTCCTTCGCCCAAAGCACCAGCTATGCCGTTGGCACCTCCTGGGTCACGGCAAAGGGATATCTTGGCGCCGCCTATACACGGGTCGAGAACCGGTATGGCCTGCCCGGACATAGCCATGCCAATGGTGTGTGCCACCTGCATGGCTACCCGTTCCCCGAGCCGGGTCGGATCGACCTGCACTGCGTGGGGCATGGCAGTTATCAGAACCCGTTCACGAACCCGGATAGCGATACCGCGCTGATCAATCTGCGCAGCGAACGCGTCGATGTGCGCGCAGACTATGTCGATCTGCTGCCGGGTATCGCGAATGTTCGGGTCAGGGGATCGTACACGGACTACCGCCATGACGAGATCGACGGGCCGATCCTATACAGCCGCTACACGAACGAGGTTTGGGATGGGCGTCTGGAGCTTACCCATAAACCGCTGTTCGGCTTCACCGGCACATTGGGTGCCCAATATACCGATGGCACGTTCAACGGCCTCAACCTCATCAACCTGCATGTTCCGCCTTCGGACGGCCTGGGCTTTCACGGCACGCCCGATTATCGAACAAGGAGCGTCGGCATCTTCCTGAACGAGCGCCGCAGCTTCGGCGCGGTCGATATCGAACTGGCTGCCCGCAAGGACTGGCGCACGATCAACGTCCCGGTTCCGGGCGCATTCTACATCAACCTCGAAGAGGAATATCAGGGCTATTACATCGACACCTATGGCGCGAACTGGCGGGAAGCCGTCGAACAGGAATATCGCGCATGGTGGGTCGAGGACAATCCGGACCGCAAGCACAACCCCTTTTCAGCCTCGGTCGGGGCGACCTGGAACATCCGGGGTGGCTATTCGATAGCATTGTCGCTGGCGCATACGGAGCGGGCGCCGAACATGCGCGAACTGTTCGCTGACGGCAGCAACCTTGCGACCAACAGCTATGAGGTTGGCCTGTTGGCAAGTCCGAACTTCGTCAAGACCTATCTGCCGGACGAAATGCTGGCCGACGATGACGTCATGGAGCGGACCAGGGCAGCCAACGTCACTTTTCGCAAGGCGGGCGGGCCGCTCGCTTATGAAGTCGGCATGTTCTATCAGAAGGTCGACAACTACATTTTCGCGCATCTTCTGGAAACAGAGATGGGAACAGGAACCCGGCACAACTTCCTGCTCTACACGGCCGTCGATGCCGAGTTCTACGGTGTGGATGGTCAGGTGAGTTATCAGCCGACGCCAGCCTCACGCGTCACCGTCTTTGGTGACTATGTCCGTGCGAATGTCAGGAACAGTGACGACAACCTGCCCCGCATCCCGCCGGGGCGGCTGGGTACGCGTTACGAACACAGGGTGGGGCCTCTGTCGGGCGACGTGGAATATTCGCATAGCTTCGGGCAGGACAGGGTCGCATCCTATGAGACACCCACATCCGGCTATGACCTGGTGAACGCGACGCTCAGCTACCGGTTCGATCTGGGTCAGGTCAAGGCGGTCGAGCTCTATGTCCGGGGTACGAACCTGCTCAACGATCTGGCGTTCGTGCACACGTCGTTCGTCAAGGATCAGTCACCGCTGCGCGGGCGCAATTTCGTGATCGGGATGCGCCACGCGTTTTGAGGGAAGCGGTGCCCAAAGCTACAGCTACACCGACGGCGAAGGCTTGCTGCCGCCGCGTGCAGCCCAACTTTTCCGGAACGCCGAGCCATGCTCCACGACGGGGCGTGGTTCACGGCTCAAATCGTCGCGGATAAATCTTACAAGGTGCGTATGTCCGCGACGCAGCCGGCGCTGGGTCGCATGACAAGCGACGTTGATTGCAGCCCAATCCGGGTGGATCAGCCAGCGCGACAGGAGCGGGTAAAGACGAACATCCGCGGATGCGGAAGCGGGCTCAACCCTGCCGCAACCGATCGCAGGCGATCGTTGCCGCCTCCTGGACATGCTCGCGACACGCCGCTGCTGCAGCGTCCGGTTCATGCGCCTCGATCAGGGAGACGATGCGCGTCAATCGGCTGAGGCCCGCGGCTTGCCGCCCGACCACCGATAGCGTCATCGCGCGAAGCTGGCTTATCCGGCTGTTCAGCCTTTGCACGATTTCCCACGCAATATCGTGGCCGCCGGTCGTGAAGATGATCTCGTAGAAGCGCGTGGTCGCCCGCAACGCACCGGTGGGATTCCGATCCTTGTGCGCCTGCGCAATGTCCTGAAGCGCGGCGTGAAGGTCCCGGATCGTCGTGGCGGTCGCCACCCGCGCGCAAGCCGCGACGGCGGAGGATTCGAGCTGGACGCGAATTTCATAGATCTGTTCGGCCTGCCCGACGCTCAGGCTGGCAAGGCGCGGGCCTGAAGGCGTGCCCTCCACAAGGCCTTCGGACTCCAGGTTGCGGATGACCTCCCGAATGACGGATCGGCTGACCCCCAGACGCTCGGTGAGTGTGCGCTCCACCAGCCGTTCGCCGGGTGCGATCCGCCCTTCCAATATCGCGTCGCGCATCCTGTCCAGCGCCATGAGGCGCAGTGTTTGCGGCCTGGTCTCGATCCTGTCCAACGCGTTCATTCGTCCATTTCCCCCATCTTGCTGGTCCAATCCATATGATCCCTGTTGTCAACACGCAATCTCATGGTATACCAACAGACAGAATACGAGGGAGAGCAGGCATGGCTTTGAACATCCGTAAGATCGTGACCTATACCGAAGAAGTCCGGATCGAGGGCGAGCGCGCGGCAGACCGCCCCGTCACCACCGTCATGGTGGCAGTCGTCCTTACAAATCCATGGGCGGGACGGGGTTTCGTCGAGGATCTTCAGCCGGAGATCCAGACCAATGCGTCCGATCTAGGCGCGCTGATCGTTGCCCGGCTGGTCGCCGCGATCGGAGGCGCCGACCGGATCGAGGCGTACGGCAAGGCCGCGGTGGTGGGAGCGAACGGCGAAATCGAACATGCCTCTGCGCTGATCCACACGCTGCGCTTCGGCAATCATTATCGGGAGGCGGTGAACGCTAAATCCTATCTCAGCTTCACCAACAAGCGTGGCGGGCTGGGTACGTCCATCCAGGTGCCGATGATGCACAAGGACGATGAAGGACAGCGGTCGCATTACATCACTGCCGAATTCTCGATCAGCGACGCGCCATTGGCTGATGAAATCGTGGTCGTACTGGGCGCGGCGGATGCCGGGCGCGTGCATCCGCGCATCGGCAACCGCTATCTGGATCTGGAAGCGATCGCGGCAGAAAAGCAGGCGCAGGCCTGATGAGGGCGGCGCACGCGCTGCGGCCGGTGCCGCCCCCGGCGGGATATCGCGACACCGGCGGTGATGGCCCCGTGGTCGTGCTGATCCATGGCGTCGGGCTGGACAAGGACATGTGGGCCGCTCAGGTGGAGGCGCTGCGCACCGATCGCCGCGTGATCGCGGTGGACATGCTCGGCCATGGTGACAGTCCTCAGCCTCCCGCCGGCGCGACGTTGGAAGATTATGCCGAGCATCTGCGTGGGGTGCTGGATGCGCTGGGCGTGGCGAGCGCGGTGCTTATCGGATTTTCCATGGGTGCGCTGGTGGCCAGAGCCTTCGCGCTGGCATGGCCCGACCGGGTGGCCGCATTGGTGCTGTTGAACGGGGTGTTCGCCCGCTCGCCCGAGGTGCGTGCCGCGATTGTGGCGCGCGTCGCGGAGGTGGAGGCCCACGGGCCGGCGGCGAATCTCGATGCCGCGCTTGAACGATGGTTCAGCCCGGACTTCCGGCGCATCCATGCGGACTATATCGCACGGCTGCGTGGCCGGTTCGCGGCCAACGATCCTGTCGGCTATGCCCGCAGCTATCGCCTATTCGCCACCGGGGACGCCTATGGGCTCGACCGGCTGGGCGAAATCGCCGCCCCCACGTTGGTTGCCACCGGCGAGCATGACGTGGGATCGACGCCCGCGATGGCGCAGGCGCTGGCCTCGCACATTACGGGCGCGGCGGTGCGCGTCATACCCGGCGCACGTCACATGATGCCGGTGGAGATGCCGGCCGAAACCAACGCGCTGCTGCGCGGCTTCCTCCAATCCGTCGCGCCGCAGAGGCGTGTCCCCGGAGATCGCTGATGTTGACCGAATTCCTGATGCTGGTGAACGGCGAACGGGTGAGCGCCCGGTCCGGCCGGACCTATCGATCGCTGAACCCCGCTACCGGGGAGCCATGGTCGGTGCTGCCCGATGCCGATGAGGCGGACGTCGATGGCGCGGTGCAGGCAGCCGATGCGGCGTTTCGCGATGCCGCCTGGGCGAAGCTGACCGCGACCGCGCGGGGCAAGCTGCTGCGCCGACTGGGCGACCTGATCGCCGAGCATGCCGGCGAACTCGCCGAACTGGAGACGCGCGATAATGGCAAGCTGATCCGCGAAACCCGCGGGCAACTGGCCTACCTACCTGAATTCTTCCATTATACCGCCGGGCTGGCCGACAAGCTGGAAGGCGGCACGCTGCCGATCGACAAGGCCGACATGTTCGCCTTCACCGTGCCGCAGCCACTTGGCGTGGTCGCCGCGATCGTGCCGTGGAACAGCCCGCTCTATCTGACCGCGATCAAGCTGGCGCCGGCGCTCGCCGCGGGCAATACAATGGTCATCAAGCCCTCCGAACATGCCTCTGCCAGCATCCTGCGCATGGCCGAGCTGGTGGCGCAGGCGGGCTTTCCCGCAGGCGTGGTCAACGTCGTCACCGGCTATGGCGCCGGGGCGGGTGCCGCGCTGACGCGGCATCCGCTTGTGCGGCGGGTTGCGTTTACGGGTGGGCCGGCGACGGCGCGGCACGTGGTGCGGGCGACGGCGGACAATTTCGCGAAGCTGTCGCTGGAACTGGGTGGGAAATCGGCGAACATCGTGTTCGGGGATGCGGACCTGGGAGGGGCGGTGAACGGGGCGGTCGCGGGGATCTATGCCGCGTCGGGGCAGAGTTGCGTCGCGGGGTCGCGCCTGCTGGTGCAGGATGCGATCTATGATCGGTTCGTCGCCGCGCTGACCGAGCGTATGAAGCGGATTGCGATCGGCGATCCGATCGACCCGGCGTCCGACATGGGACCGATGGCGACCGAGCAACAGCTGGGCGTGGTCGAGACGATGGTGGCGCGCGCACGCGAACAGGGCGTCACGGTGCTGGCCGGCGGCAAGCGGCCGGACCGGGCAGGCTGGTTCTACGAGCCGACGCTGCTGGAATGCGCCAGCGATACCCTGGACATCGTGCAGAACGAGGTGTTCGGCCCCGTCGCCGCGCTGCTGCGCTTCCGCGACGAGGCGGAGGCGGTCGCACTGGCGAACGGCACCGAATATGCGCTGGCGGCGGGCATCTGGACGCGCGACCTGGCCCGCGGGCATCGCATGGCGCGCGACGTCCATGCGGGCATCGTCTGGGTCAACACCTACCGCGCGGTATCCGCCATGGCCCCGATCGGCGGATATGGCGCCAGCGGCTATGGCCGCGAGGGCGGCATCCATTCCGTCCTGGATTATACCGAACCGAAAACCGTGTGGGTCAACCTGTCGGAGCAACCGATGGGGGACCCGTTCGTGATGCGCTGAGGAGAGAGAAAGATGACGGACGCTTCCATCGATCCGGGCCTGTTCCGGCAGGCGCTGGCAGGGTTTCCCTCGGGGGTGACGGTGGTCACCACGCTGGGCGACGACGGCCGCATGGTCGGCTTCACCGCCAGCGCGTTTAGTTCGCTGTCGCTCGATCCGCCCCTGGTACTGGTGTGCCCGGCGCTGACCTCGTCCACCTATCCCCATCTGGTGCGGCGCCAGCGCTTTGCGATCCACATCCTGGCCGCCGGCCAACAGGCGATAGCAATGGCCTTCGCCTCGAAGGGCACGGACAAGGTCGCGGCGCTGGACTGGCGAGAAAGCGAACTTGGCAATCCCATTCTGCCTGGTGCGGCCTGCGTGATCGAATGCACGCTGTGGCGGGACTATGAGGGCGGCGACCACGCGATCGTCGTCGGCGCGGTGCAACGGATCGATCACGCCGATCGATCCGTTCTGCTGTATCACCGAGGTGCCATGGCGGATCATCCGCCGATCGCGGAGGCCGCATGACGCTGAAAGACCTGCATCCCTGGCGCGAGGGCGCGCTGATCGACAGCACTTGGATCGCGGCATCGCCCGGTCAGGGGACACCCGTCCATGATCCGGCCGATGGCGCGCAGATCGCCGAAGTCCCGTCGCTGGGCGCCGAGGAAACCAAGCGCGCGATCGCCGCGGCGCAGGCCGCGCTGGGCGGCTGGCGCGCGCGTCCGGCGGGTGAGCGGGCGGATATTCTGATGCGGTGGTATGCGCTGATGCTGGAGCATCAGGAGGCGCTGGCGCGGATATTGACTGGGGAACAGGGCAAGCCACTGGCCGAGGCGAGGGGCGAGATACTGTACGCGGCGGGGTTCCTCCGCTGGTTCGCCGAGGAGGCGCGGCGGATCGATGGCGAGATCATCCCGGCACCGCGCAGCACCCAGCGCATCCTGGTGTGGCAGGAGCCGGTGGGCGTCACCGCCGCGATCACGCCGTGGAACTTCCCCGCCGCGATGGTGACCCGCAAGGTCGCTCCGGCGCTGGCGGCGGGTTGCACGATGATCCTGAAGCCCGCGCCGGAAACGCCGCTGACCGCGCTCGCCCTAGGCGCACTGGCCGAGGAGGCGGGGGTGCCCGCCGGCGTGTTCAACATCGTGCCCGGCGATGCCGCGGCGATCGGCAGCGCGCTGATGGACAGTCCGGTGGTCCGCAAGCTGTCCTTCACCGGGTCGACCCCGGTCGGGCGCATGCTCTACGCGCAGGCGGCGCCGACGCTGAAGCGGCTGTCGCTCGAACTCGGTGGCAACGCGCCCTTTATCGTGTTCGACGATGCCGATCTGGATGCGGCGGTGGACGGCGCGATGCTGGGCAAGTTCCGCAACGCGGGCCAGACCTGTGTCTGCGTCAATCGCTTCCTGGTGCAGGACGCGGTGCACGACCAGTTCGTCGATCGCCTGCGCGAGCGCATCGCCAAGCTGGTCGTCGGCCCCGGCACGGACCCCGGCGTCACCATCGGCCCGCTGATCAACGAGCGCGCGGTGGTGAAGGTGGACGATCATGTCGCCGATGCGGTGCGCCGTGGCGGTCGACTGGTGGCCGGCGGCAAGCGCGACCATGGCCTGTTCTACCAGCCGACGCTGATTGCCGATGTCCCTGCCGATGCGCAGATCGCACGCGACGAAACCTTCGGGCCGCTGGCCGGCATCATCCGCTTCCACACCGAGGAGGAGGCGATCCGGCTGGCCAACGATACCGAATTCGGGCTCGCCGCCTATGTCTATACCCGCGACATCGGCCGCGCGATGCGCGTCTCGGGGGCGTTGGAATATGGCATGGTCGGGCTGAACGAGGCGGCGATCTCCACCGAGGTGGCGCCGTTCGGCGGCATCAAGGCATCGGGCATGGGACGCGAGGGATCGCGCCACGGCATCGCCGAATATCTGGAACTGAAATATGTGATGATGGGCGGGCTGTAGCGGCCGGACTCGCTGGTTAACGGCGGTGCAACGCCGGGGTGCGATTTCGCACCCCGGCCATGTGGACAAAAGGGGTACATGCCGACTAGGGCGACGCCGTGGCTGCGTCCTTGTTTCTTCTTCTTGCAGTGGTGTTGGCGTTTACGGGCGGCGTAGGGCCATGGGTGGTGATGGGCACGGTGGTGGTCGCCACCGCCGCCGGTACCAGCCTGCCCGACCTCGATACGCCGCTGAAGCTGCGGCATCGCAGCGCGATGCTGCACAGCATCCTGCCGCTGCTGGTCGCATTCCAGGACAGGCGAACCTGGCCCGTCGCGGCCGGGTTGGGCTTCGGCATCGGACTGCATCTGGCCGCCGACCTGTTTCCCAGCAAGATGCGCGGCTTTGCCACGATCAAGCTGCCGCTATGGGGCTCGATCGGCCCGGCGCTGTCCTATGTGTGGATCGCCGCCAATGCCGCGGCCAATCTGGTCGGCGCGATGATGATCCTCAGCCGCATCGCCGACCGGCAGATGATGATGGGCGTGCTGGTGGGGGTGGGGGTGCTGGGCATCGCGTACCTCATGCGCACCGATGGCGGCTGGTGTGCGCTGGCGATGTTCGCGGTGATCGGGTGGCTGGCCCTGCGATAGCATAACCTGCATCTGCATCTTGGAAAACTTTCGGGGCCGTTCGCGCGTTGGGGCGCGGCAGGACCAAAGGAGAACCGGGCCGATGACCGATACCGCCACCCCGAGCGCCACCCCCACCGCCACCACCGTGCGCCGCCGCGAGATCGCCACCGAACATCTGTTGTTCAAGCTGATGGAATATGTCGAGGACAAGCATCCCGGGCTGCTCGACTTTCTGGAAAACGGCCTCGACCATCTCGGCGACCCGGCCGCGGGCGAGGACAAGGATGACGAACAGGTGCGCGAGATCGCGCGCCGCATGATCGTCGGCGCCCGGCGCGAAGGAACGGCCTAGAGCAAGATTCGGGGCGCTGCACTTCGTGGGCTTTCTTGGCGACGAATATGCCCGCGCGGTGCGCATCTTCGGTCCGCCGGATTTCATCCATATTGGCTGGGATCGCTGGGCAAAGATGGAAATCATGCCGGGCGACGTCGCGATCTTCGCGACCGGAGAGGCAGAGGACCATCCGTCGGATCACAGCTTTCCCGATATTTGCGAACTTCCATGAAAGATCTTGAGTGATGAAAGCCGCCGACGTTTTCCACACGCTGGACATTACGCTGAAGCCCGACCCCTCGCGCACGGTGATCCGGCCGTTCAGCTTCAACTATCCCGATGCGTTCAGCAATGGGCGACCGACACGGGCGGAGGCGGTGGCCGCGCGGCTGATGGCGCTGGACCCGGCGATGCGCCAGCGTATCCTGGATCTGCTGCACCATGCGATGCGCACCCGGCATCGCAACGTCGATCAGGTGTTTCTGCGCCGGTTCGAGGAGGTGAAGGATCAACTGGGCGTGACGGTGGAGGCGAGTTGCGACCGGTTGCTGATCGGCGCCTATTTCAGCCAGGAATATGCGTTCGAAAGCGCCGCGCTGTTCAACCCGTCGATCGTGCCGGTTCCCGATCAGGACCCGGATGATGACAATATCGCCTTCATCCTCTCGTTGCGGGGGGTGGGCGAGGGGCACGTCTCGTCCGTAACCTTCCGGTCGGGTAGCTGGGACGGGGGCAACGGGCTGGTGATCGATCCGCCGAGTTCGCAGGGCGTACCCCCGCGCGTGGAAAAGGGCGACGATGACGGCTGGGTGCGGCTGTGTTCCGAGGAAAGCCAGGACATATCCGAAACGGTGATCTTCCCGATCCTGCCCAGCCAGCGGCAGGGCGTGGAGGATTTGCGCATGGTGCATTTCACCGATCACGATGGCACGCAGAGCATCATCGGCACCTATACCGCATTCGACGGGCGCGAGGCGCGGGCCGAGCTGATCCGCGGCATTGACCTGCGCACCTACGAGATGCGGCCGCTGGCCGGGGCGATGGCGGCGTACAAGGGCATGGCGCTGTTCCCCCGCCGGGTGGATGGCCGTTTCGTGATGCTGGGCCGGCAGGACAATGAGAATATCTGGCTGCTCCGGTCCGACGACCTGCATTGCTGGGAAACCGGCGAGATCATCATGCGTCCCAAATACCCCTGGGAATTCGTGCAGATGGGCAATTGCGGGTCGCCCATCGAGATCGACGAGGGCTGGCTGGTGTTTACCCACGGGGTAGGGCTGGTGCGCGGATATTGCGTGGGCGCCTGCCTCCTGGACAAGGACGATCCGTCCAAGGTGCTGGCGCGCACGCCCTCGCCGCTGCTGTTTCCCAGTGCGGAACAGCGTGGCGGCTATGTTCCCAACGTCACCTATAGTTGCGGCGCGCTGCTCCATAAGCGCCGGGTGCTGCTGCCCTACGCCATTGGCGATGAATTCAGCGCCTTTGCCGTGGGCAGCGTCGACGACCTGTTGAGCGTGATGGTGTAAGGCGGCTCAGCCGGCCGGGGGCGGCACCGGCGCTTCGCGGTCGCCGGGCGCGCCCTCCCGATCCTCGTCGCGAGCGGGGCCGGGGCGATGACCGGGCCCTTCCTTCGGGTGACCATGGCCGGGGCGTGGCCCCACCTGTTCCACCGTGCCATTGGCGGACACCAGATAGGCGGCACGGAGCTGGCCATCGTCGAAGCGCCCCTGAACGGAGATCGTCTGCCCCGCGACGGGCGGGTGATCGGGACGGCCGGCATCGACCATCGCCCGGCCGCTGCCGTCGGCCATGACGAAACGGTCGCCATAGACCTCCGCCACCCGGCCCCTGATCGTCACGATCCCCTGCGAGGTCGCCAGTCGGGCGATCGGTGTGACGACGGTGGGTGCCATCTGGATCGCCGGGTGGGACAGGGCAGCGCCGCCAGCACCACCCGCCGCGGCGCCGATGCCAAGCAGCGCCACCGCCAGCACCGCCCGTCCGCCCGCCGACATCCGCGTGATCCGATCGTTCAACTTGCCCATGACATGATCCTTTGCCTTGTTGTCGACCGGCAGATAGCGCCGCGCGGTGGGCGCTTCGCTGAACCCCGCGGTTCAGTTTCGGTTTAGCCTGAGGGGGTAGCGAACGCGCGATGCGCATCCTGTTGGTAGAAGACGACGCCGATCTGGGCCCCGCCATCGCCAAGGCGCTGCGGTCGGAGAACTGCGTCGTGGACCTAGTCACCGACGGCATCGATGCCGAGCATCTGGGCGATACCGAGAGCTATGACGCCGCCGTGCTGGACCTGGGGCTGCCGCGGCGCGACGGGGTATCGGTGCTGCGCGCCTGGCGGGAGGCGGGCCATGGGTTGCCCGTCCTGATCCTGACCGCGCGTGACGGCTGGTCCGACAAGGTGGCGGGGTTCAAGGCGGGCGCAGACGATTTCCTGACCAAGCCGTTTCGTATCGAGGAGCTGATGATGCGGCTGCGCGCGATCGTCCGGCGTGCGGCCGGGCATGCGGCGACGACCATCACCTGTGGGCCGCTCAGCTATGACAGCCAGAGCGGCCGGTTCGAGCGGGACGGCTTTCCGCTTCGGCTGACCGGTCTGGAGTGGCGGGTGTTGTCGACGCTGATGTTGTCGAAGGACACGGTGATCGAGCGGGGGGCGCTGATCGAGCGGGTGTATGAGATGAACGCCGAGGGCGATTCCAACAGCCTGGAGGTGATCATCGGGCGGTTGCGGCGCAAGGTGGGGGCAGAGCTGATCGAGACGGTGAGGGGGCGGGGGTACCGGCTGACGGCGGAGGGGCGGCGGTGAGGGCGTGGCCGCGATCGATCCGGGGGCGGATGCTGGCGCTGTCGGTGGTGGCGGGGATGGTGGCGCTGGTCCTGGCGGCGGTGGCGACGACGGGCATATTGACGCGGGTGGTGACCGACGGGATCGACCGGCGGCTGGATGCGCAGATCGCCCTGCTGGCGAGCAGCGTGACAGCCGATGGGCGCTTCGATGCGGCGCGGCTGGCGGCGGTGCGCCCGGCGCTGGAGGCGGGGCCGGGCTGGGACTGGCGGATCGCGGGGCCGGGCGGGGTAGCGGCCAGCGACACCTTCCTGCTGGCGCCCGACGAAGGGCCCGTGCGCCATCACGACCGGCCGCGTACCCGGCGCGGGCGGGGGCCGGACGGGGCGCCGCTGCACGCGCGCGAGGTGGTGCTGGCGACCGGCGGCGGGCGCGTCGTGCTGAGCGCGGCGGCACCGCGCGGGATCGTCGAGCGACCCATTCGCGATGCGGTGACGCCGCTGCTGACGCTGCTCGCCGTGTTGATCGCGCTGCTCGCCGTCGCCGCGGTCGTCCAGGTCTTTTACGGCCTGCGACCGCTGCGCGCGATCGAGCGCGCGATCGTCGCGGTTCGCGACGGGCGTGCCGATGCGGTGCCGGAGGATCAGCCCGCCGAACTGCGTCCCCTGGCGGAGGAATTGAATGCGCTGGTCCGCGCCAACGGTGCCGCGCTGGCCGCCGCGCGGCAGTCGGCGGCCAATCTGGCGCATGCGCTCAAGACCCCGGTGGCCGCACTCGCGCTGGAGCTGCGCGACGATCCGCCGCGCGCGCATCTGGTCGACCGGATCGATGCCACGTTGCGCCATCATCTGGCGCGCGCGCGCGACCGGGTGGTGGGGCGACGCCCCGATACCGACATCGCCGAGGCGGCCGGGGCGCTGGCCGCCACCTTGCGCAAGTTGAGCGGCGGGCGCGTCGCCATCGACACCGCCATTGCACCCGGCCTTCACGCCGCGATCGAGCCGGGGGATTTCGACGAGCTGCTCGGCAACCTGCTCGACAATGCGGTGCGCCATGCGGCCGGGCGCGTGGACGTGAGGGGGCAGGCGATCGCGGGCGGGGTCCGCCTCTGCGTGGAGGATGACGGGCCGGGCATCGCTCCGGACGCACGGGAACGCGCGCTGGCGCCCGGCGTGCGGCTGGACGAACGTGGCGAGGGGCATGGCTTCGGCCTGGCGATCGTGCGCGAGTTGAGCGAGCTGTATGGCGGGCGCCTGGAGCTTGCCACGGGTGCCGCCGGTGGCTTGCTGGTCACGGTGATCCTGCCGCGCGGATAGGGCGTCAGCCGTCCCGCCACGCGGCCATGGCCGCGCGATACGCTGCCTCCGCGCGGGCGCGGGATTTTTCCAGCCGGGCGGCGGTGCGCTCATGCTCGCGGTCCAGTTCGCGACGCTCGCGCCGGATCGCCGCCTCGCGTGCCTCCACCGCCGCACGCGCCGCCGCATAGGCCTGTTCGGCGTCCTCCAGCGCGGCCTCGGCTGCGTTCAGGGATTTGCGCGACGGGCGCGGCGGGGTTTTTCGGGCCGGCGTGGCAGATGGTGTAGGCCGGGGCTTCGAGGCGGGAAGGGCGGCAAGGTGATCGGCGATCGACCCACGCGCCTTGCGCACGACCTCGCCGGGACGGGCCAGCGGTTCGGCGGTCAGGGCGGGATCGGTCACCACCTCCGCGGCGCCGCGCGCGAACAGATTGACGTCCGCCCCCCAGGCGGTCAGGGCCGCCTTCTGGCTGGGCGCGGCGACATAGGCGTCGTGAAATCCGATCGGCGTCCGGAAGACCTTCAGCTTGGCAGGCATGACCGGTAAACGCCCGAACCCGGCGATCGGCGACAAGGCGCTATGGTTGTTGTGTAAAAGCCGATAGTTGGCGCGTGGGAGATGGGTATGACGCGCTTGATCGATCGGCTGAGGCAAGTTCGGCATTCCGACGAACGGATCACCGCACAGGTGCGTGCGGTGCTCGTGGAATCGCTGTACGCCTCTCCGCAATCGCTTATCATCGGCGCGTTGACCAGCAGCGCGATCGCGGCCGTCGTCGGCTGGTATAGCGGCGATGCCTGGCTGATCTGGTGCGGGCTGTTGATCGGTCTGGTCGGTCTGGTGCGGATCGGCGATGCGGTGCGGCTGTACCGGCACGAACGACGCGGCGCGGCATCGGTCCGGCGACAGGAACGCGGCTATCGGTTGGGGGCGCTGAGTTATTCGGGGCTTCTCGGGCTGTTCGGGCTGTTGACCCTGACCCGCACCGACCACGGCGTGCTGCAACTGCTCTCCGTGACCACCGCGATCGGCTATGCCGCGGGGATCGCCGGGCGTAATGCCGGGCGGCCGTTGATCGCGCTGGCGCAGCTGTGCTGTGCGTCGCTGCCGCTGGTGGTCGGGCTGCTGATCGCGCTGCAGCCGCTCAAGGCCGTTCTGGCGGTCGTCATCCTGCTGTTCGTGGTGGCGATGATGGACATCACGCTGCAAACCTATCGTGCGATCCTGAAGGCGACGACGGTGTCGGCCGAGAACGCGGCGCTGGCCGAGCATCATGCGCTGCTGGCGCGGCGCGACGACCTGACCGGCGTGTCCAATCGCACCGATTTTCGGGAACGGTTCGAGGCGCGGTTGCGGCATTTGCCCGTGGCGGGCGGCAAGCTGGTGCTGTTGTGGCTGGATCTGGACCGGTTCAAGGAGGTGAACGACAGTTTCGGGCATCTGGCGGGCAATGCCCTGCTGGTCGCGGTGGCCAAGCGCCTGAAGGATGCGTTCGGCGACAGCGGCATCGTCGCGCGCCTGGGCGGGGACGAGTTCGCGATCATCTGTTCCACCCCGAACGGCAAAGGCGCGGCCGAGATCGGGCGGACCATGCTGCAACTGGTGAAGCAGCCGGTGCTGCACGGCGGCCATACGCTGCGCACCACCGCGTCGATCGGCGTCGCCATCGCTCCGGAAAACGGCGGCGACGCCGATACCCTGCTGAAGAACGCCGACCTGGCGCTGTACCGCGCCAAGGAGGGCGGGCGGGGGCAGTTGTTCTTCTACGAACCGGTCATGGACGAGAAGATCGAGCGGCGCCGGCAGCTTGGCGCCGAGCTGCACGGGGCGCTGGAGCGCGGCGAGTTCCACCTGATGTTCCAGCCGATCTTCGATCTGGGCAGCGGACGGGTCCGTTCGTGCGAAACGCTGCTGCGCTGGACCAATCGCCGATACGGAGCGGTGTCCCCGGCCGAGTTCATTCCGGTCGCGGAGGACAATGGCCAGATCGTGGCGATCGGCACCTGGGTGTTGCACGAGGCGTGCCGCGCGGCGAAAAGCTGGCCGGACGAGGTCACGATCGCGGTCAACCTGTCGCCGATCCAGTTGCGCTCCACCAATCTGGCGCGGGTCATCACCGATGCGCTGGATGCCACCGGCCTGCCACCGGAGCGGTTGACGCTGGAGGTGACCGAATCCGTGCTGCTCGACGATGTCGATGCCTCGCTGGCCGCGCTGGAGGCACTGAACCAGATCAAGGTCTGCACGACGCTGGACGATTTCGGTACCGGCTATTCCTCGCTCAGCTACCTGACCCAGTTCCCGTTCCAGACGCTGAAGATCGACCGGTCGTTCATCACCGACCTGGAGCGGAGCCCCGCGTCGATCGCGATCGTGCAGACCGTGGTCGATCTGGCGGCCAAGCTGGGCATGCGCACCATCGCCGAGGGGGTGGAGACGCAGGCGCAGATGGATCAGCTGCGCCGCACGCGTTGCGACGCGGTACAGGGTTTCCTGCTGGCGGAGCCGATGCCGGCGAACATGGTGGAGGCCATGTTCGCCGGTGACAACCCGAGCTAGTCGGGAGGTCGAGCTAGTGGATCGGCCGGATCATCCGGCCTTTTCCAGCAGGCGGGTCTGTGCGCCGATCAGGCGGCGCATCAGTTTCAGGTCGCCTTCGCTCAGGCGCAGGGCGGCATCGGCCCACAGGTCGACCACCGCCTCAAGCTCGGCCAGGGTCAGCGGATTGACCGCGCGCGACGCTTCATAGATCGCGCAGTGCGCGCTGTGGCGCCGGCGATTGTGGCGGATATAGTCCTCCACGACGCGCCGTCCCTCGCCGGGCTCCGCAAGGCCGTGGACGAGGCCCATGTCGTACAGCTCCTCCGCGCTGTAGGTGCGACCGCTGAGGATCATCTGTTCGGCGCGCGCCGCGCCCAGCCGGCGCGACAAGAAGCAGTGCGCCCCCATGCCGGGGAACAGCCCGAACAGCGTTTCGGGCAGGCCGAAACTGGCGCCCCGTTCGGCGATGACGACGTTGAACGACAACAGCGCCTCGAACCCGCCGCCCAGCGCATCGCCCTGGACCAGCCCGATGGTGACGATGGGGCGTTCCAGCCCCAGCATGTTGCGGTGGAGGATCGCGACGCAGGCCCGGCCATAGCGGACCAGTGCCGCCCGGTCGCCCGCCCGGATATGCTGAGAAAACAGATGGAGATCGCCGCCCAGCGAGAATATGCCGGGAAAGCTGGAGCCGAGCACCAGATAGCGGATCCGCATCGCCCCGGTGACGCTGGCGCGGACGATGTCGTCCTGCCAGCGGGCGAATTCACCGAGCAGGTCGGGATTGAAGCTGGGCCGGGTGCGCGGGCGCATATAGGTCCACAGCGTGTCCAGATCGGGATCATGGCTGACGTCCAGTTGCGCGAGGCGGAACAGCGGCGCGGGGTCGGCCGCGGGGCGGGTGTGCAGGCCGGCCGCGACGGAGGGATCGTGGATGGTCATGGGTTTTCCTCTGGAAGCGCAGCGTGATGCTGCCGCCTGAGGATAGATCGGCGATGCACTGCGCGGGAATTCGCCTGAACCGCACCAAAGGGGCAAATTGTCCGGGTGACACAGGGGGTTGATACCGGTAGGCGGCGCATGTGCAGGTCGTCCGGCATCTTCTGGCGCAACGCCGTCTGGCCGTGCTGATCTGCGCGGCGGCGTTGCTGATGAAGCTGCTGATCCCGGCCGGATATATGATCGGCAGCGATCACGGCCGCCTGTCCATCATCCTGTGTTCCGGTATCGCTGCGCCGGCAGGGGAGGCGGTCGCCGCCATGCCGATGCCGGCCATGCACGGCGAGATGGCCGATCACCGCGCGCCGGAAAAACACGGAAAGGCGGGCGATCATGGCAGGGCGGAGATGCCATGCGCCTTTTCCGGCCTGTCGACCGCCAGCCTGGGCGCGGTCGATCCCGTGCAACTCGCCGCGCTTATCGCCTTCGTCATGGCGATCGGGTTGGCGGGGGTGTTGCTGCCCATGCCGGCGGGGCCCGCCTATCTTCGGCCGCCCTTGCGGGGACCACCGCTTCACCTTTGACCGCTCGCGTTTCGGCCTGGCCGCTGCGCGTGTTCGTTCTGCGGCCCGGCGGCGTGAGCGTCGGACCGGTCAAAGGCATCGATCATGACCAGACCAGTTTTCGGCGCGGCGCTTGCCGTGCCTTGCCTCCTGCTGACGACCATGGCGGGCGCGCAGGCGCGCGATCCTTCGACATCGGCTGTGCGGGGCGATGCGACGCCGGCGTCGACCATCGTCGTGACCGGGCAGCGCGATCCGCTGAAGCTGGACGACTGGGCGCAGGCGGGAAGTCGTCTGGGCCTGTCGATCCGCGAGACGCCGGCCAGCGTCGAGATACTGACCCAGGACGAATTGCAGATGCGCGGCCTGCGCACCGCGCGCGAGGCGTTCAACGACGTGGTGGGGGCGATTGCGGGCAATGTGCCGGGCAATCCCGCGGTGGTGACCTTGCGCGGCTTTGCCGGCAACACGGTGTCGATCCTGCAGGACGGGGTGCGCGTATCGGCCTCCACCGTCGTCCAGCGCGACACCAATATCTGGCATTACGACCGGGTGGAGGTGCTGAAAGGCCCGGCTTCCGTTCTGTATGGCGAGGGGGCGCTGGCCGGCGTCATCAACAAGGTGACGCGCAAGCCCGTGGCGGGGGAGCGGCATGTCGACATGCTGGTAAGTGCGGGCAGCTTCGGCACCGTGTTCGCCGCCGGTGGCGTCAACCTGCCGGTGTCGCCCGATCTCGCGGTGCGGGCGGATGCCAGTTATCAGCGGTCGGACAGCCTGTACGATGTCGACAATAACGACAGTTTTTCGGCCGGGCTGACCGCCAGTGCGCTGTGGCGACCCGGTGATCGCCTGTCGCTCCTGATCGCGGTGGAGCATTTCGAGGACCGCTACGACGCCACCTATCAGGGATTGCCGCTGATCCCGGCGGCCTTTGCACTGCAGCCGACCGATGCCGTGCACTCGAACAGCGGACTGGTCGCCGACCGGGCCCTGCGCCGGCGCAACTACAACCCGCTCGGCGCCTATTCGGGCAGCAACGAGACGACGCTGCGCACCCGGCTGGACTGGCAGGTGGCGGGCGGCTGGACGCTGGCGATCGACCTGACCGGCTATACCGCCGACCGCGCCTTCCTGCTGGCGGACAATCAGGTGTTCCGGGCGCCGAGCGCCGGCTTTCCGAACGGCAGCTTCATCCAGAGCTATCAGGATTTCCGACACGATCACCGCTTCTGGAATGCGCGCGGGGTGATCGGTCATGACGGCCCCGTTGCGGGCCTGCGCAATCGCTTCAGCCTGGGGGTGGAGCATAACGACACCGATTTCAGCAGCCTGCGCCGGCAGGCGCCGACGAGCGCGCTACCCGCCGTCGATGTCCGCCGCCCGGCGGTGGTGCCGCCCCCGACCTCGCCCGCGATCTTCACCAGCGGCGACGTCACGTTCGACTCGCGGCTGAAACAGACCTCCGTCTTTGCGGAGGATGCGCTGAACCTGACGAACACATGGTTGCTGGTGGGCGGCGTGCGCTGGGATCACATGGCGCTCGACCGCGCGACGATCCAGAATGTCGGCGGGGCGGTGGACCGCAACAGCCCGACCTTCGACCCGGTATCCTGGCGCGCGGGCACCACCTGGGACGTGGTGCCGGGGGTCACGCTCTACGGGCAATATACCACCGCGGTGTCGCCCGTATCCTCGATCCTGCTGGCGTCGGTGGGGAATAGCCGGTTTCGGTTGACCAGGGGGCGCGCGTATGAGGCGGGGTTCAAGGCGAGCGGGTGGAGCGGCCGGGGGAGCGTGACCGGGGCGGCGTACCGTATCGAGCAGCGGGACATATTGACGCGCGATCCAAGCGACCCGGCGCGGTCGGTGCAAGGCGGTCGCCAGTCGTCGCAAGGCGTGGAGTTGAGCGCGGTGGTGATGCCGGCCAGGGGGATGCGGCTGGCGGGGGGGGCGTCCTATGTCGAGGCGCGGTACGATGCGCTGTCCGAACTGGTGGGCGGGGTGCGGGTCGACCGGAGCGGCAACCGGCCGGTCAACGTGCCTGCCACCACCCTCAACGCCTCCGCGCTCTATACCACCCGGGGCGGGGTGTCGCTGGGCGGGTTCGTGCGCCATGCCGGGGCCTTCTTCACCGATACCGCGAATACGATCAGGGTGGCGGGGCATGCGGTGGTCGATGCCAGCCTGTCCCTGCCCGTCACGGCGCAGGCGACGGTTTCGGTGCGCGGACGCAACCTGACCGATGCGTTCTACGGCGAATATTCCGGCTATCCCAGCACCAACGTCTATATCGGCGCACCGCGATCGTTCGAGGTCGCGCTGGCGGCGCGGTTCTGATGCGCCTGTTCGCACGGCGCCTGCATCTGTGGCTGGGCCTGGGGCTGGGTGGGCTGTTCGCGCTGCTCGGCCTGACGGGGTCGGCGCTGGTCTTCTACACGGGGATCGACGCCGCGCTGCACCCGGCGGTGCGAGTGGAGCACGGCGCGCCTGCGCCCGATGCGGGGTCGCCGGTATGGGACGTCGCATTGGCGACGGGGATGCAGAGCCGGCATCATCCCGGCGGCAAATGGACGTTCGAGGTGACGGGGGAGGGCGGGCCGATCGCGGCGCGCTATTATCCCGCCCCCGGCCATCACGGCGACCGCGAGATGATCTGGTTCTCCGCCGACGGCAAACGGATCGTGCGCGCCGAGCCTTGGGGCGGTTACCTGATGAGCTGGCTGTACCAGCTTCACATGCAGTTGCTGGCCGGCGAGATCGGACATCAACTGGTCGGCTGGTCCGGCGTGGCGATGCTGGTGCTGCTGGTCACCGGCATCTGGGTGTGGTGGCCGCGGGGGGAATGGCGCAAGGCATTGGCGTTCAAGCGCCACGCCGCGCCGATCCGCCGGTTGCGCGACCTGCACAAGCTGTCCGGCCTGTGGAGCATGGCGTTGCTGTTCGTGCTGGTCGCGACCGGGGTGCTGCTCGCCCTGCCCAGCGTTGCCCAGGCGGTGTTCGCGCCCGCCGACATCCCGGAGCCCCATGGCGCCGCCACCGGGGCACGGCGGATCCCGATCGTCCGCGCGCTGGCGGTGGCGCAGCGGGCGCTGCCCGACGGACGGCTGACCTTCTTCGACGTGCCGATGACGCCCGAGGCACCGCTGCGCATGCGTTTCCAGGTGCCGGGCGACCCGCATCCGCGCTTTCCCGGCAGCTATGTGTTCGTCGATCAGGGAACCGGTGCGGTGCTGGCGGTCCATGACGTGCGGCGGGGCGGGCGGGGCACGAGGCTGGCGGCCTGGATCCGGACCCTGCATGACGGCACGGTCGGTGGGGTGGCGACACGGATCCTGGCGGTGGTGCTGGGGCTGGTGCCGGCCATGCTGTTCGCCACCGGGGTCCTTCACTGGCTGCGCCGGCGCCGGGCGCATACGAAGCCTTGATGTCGATCAACTGTTTTCAGCGCCCCGGCTTTGCGCTAGATCGGCGTCGCTTTGTCGGACCATCGCACCATAGTACCGGAATCGAGCGTCGCCGAGCGTAACCGGCCGGGTTTCCTGACAGGCGGAGGCGCGTGCGCGCGGCTGATCGAGCACCGGGACTGGTCGCGCACCCCGCTCGGGCCGATCGAGAACTGGGACCAGGCGCTGCGCACCGCGACCGCGATCCTGCTGCGCTCGCCGGTGCCGATCGTGATGCTGTGGGGCGCCGACGGGGTGATGCTCTACAACGATGCCTATTCGGTCTTCGCCGGGGCACGCCACCCTGAGCTGCTCGGCTCCAACGTGCGCGAGGGATGGGCCGAGGTCGCCGACTTCAACGACCATGTGATGAAGGTCGGGCTGGCCGGGGGCACGCTGCATTATCACGACCAGGAATTGACACTGTACCGCCATGGGCGGCCCGAGCAGGTGTGGATGGACCTGGACTATTCCCCCGTCCTCGACAGCGAGGGGGTGCCGGCCGGGGTGATCTGCTTCCTGGCGGAGACGACGGCGCGGGTGGAGGGGGAGCGGCGCACCGCCTTCCTGCTGGCGCTGTCCGATGCGCTTCGCCCGCTCGACACACGCGCCGCGATCACCAGCATGGCCTCGGAACGGCTGGGGGAATGGCTGGGCGCCAGCCGGGTTTTCTATGCCGAGATCGCCGACGGGCACATGACGGTGGAATGCGATTATGCGCGCGGTGTGCCCACTATTGTCGGCCATCATTCGCTGGAGGCGTTCGGGCCGGACCTGCTCGGCGCATACCGGGCAGGGGTGCCGGTCGTCTCCTATGACGTGCCGGGCGATCCGCGGCTGAACGACGAGGCGCGCGGCGGGCTCGCCGATCGGCGGGTGGGCGCGTTCATCGACGTCATCCTGTTCAACGAAAGCCGGTGGGTGGGCATCCTGGCGGTGCAGTCCGCCACCCCGCGCAACTGGACCGCGGCGGAGGAAAGCCTGGTCCAGGAGGTCGGCGAGCGGGTGAAGTCCGCAGTCGAGCGGGCGCGTGCCGCCGAAGACTTGCGCACGCTCAACGAAACGCTGGAAGAACAGGTGACGGCACGGTCGGCGGAGCGCGACCGGCTGTGGTACCTGTCGCAGGACATGCTGGCGCGCGCCGATTATGCCGGCATGATGTCCGCGGTCAGCCCGGCCTGGTCGCGGATGCTCGGCTGGAGCGAGGCGGAGCTGCTGGATCGCGGCTATGCCAGCTTCATGCATCCCGAGGATGCGCCCCCGACACTGGCGGCGATCGCGCACATGGCCGAGACGCGGCAGCCGACCCGGTTCGAAAACCGGATCGCGACGCGTGGTGGCGGCTGGAAACATATCGAATGGACGGTTTCGCCCGAGACGGACGGCGTGAACTTCGTCGCGGTCGGCCGCGACCTGAGCGATGCCAAGGCGCGGGAGGTGGCACTGGCGGCGGCGCAGGAAGCCCTGCGACAGAGTCAGAAGATGGAGGCGATGGGCAGCCTGACCGGGGGCGTCGCGCATGATTTCAACAATCTGCTGACCCCGATCATCGGCTCGCTCGACATGCTGGTGCGCAAAGGGGTGGGCAGCGAGCGCGAGCGCCGCCTGATCGAGGGCGCGCTGCAATCGGCCGAGCGTGCCAAGACCCTGGTCCAGCGCCTGCTGGCGTTTGCCCGGCGCCAGCCGCTGCAGCCGGTGGCGGTCGACGTGGCCCGGATCGTGGACAGCATGGCCGGGCTGATCGGATCGACGCTGGGGCCGACCATCGCCGTCGAGACCGCGCTGGCACCCGACCTGCCGCCGGCGCGCGCCGACCTGAACCAGCTTGAGATGGCGCTCCTGAACCTGGCGGTGAACGCCCGCGATGCGATGCCCGATGGCGGACGGCTGACCATCGCCGCCGCCCGCGAAAGCGTGCGCAAGGGCGACGGGCGCGACGTTCCGCCAGGCCATTATGTCCGGTTGGGCGTCGCCGATACCGGTTCCGGCATGGATGCCGAAACGGTGAAGCGCGCGATCGAGCCGTTCTTTTCCACCAAGGGGATCGGCAAGGGCACCGGCCTCGGCCTGTCGATGGTGCATGGCCTGACCGCGCAGCTGGGCGGCGGGCTGACGATCGACAGTGCGGTCGGCGCGGGTACGACGATCAGCCTGTGGCTGCCGATCAGCGCCACCGCGGTCAGCGACGACGAGCCGCTCCTCGAGGCCGCGCCGGCCTTGCAGGCGGTGGGCACAGCACTGCTGGTCGACGACGAGGATCTGGTGCGGATGAGCACCGCCGAGATGCTCGCCGATTTCAGCTATGCGGTGGTGGAGGCGACGTCGGCGGAAGAAGCGCTGCGGCTGCTGTCCGCCGGGCTGGAGCCCGATATCCTGGTCACCGACCATCTGATGCAGGGGATGAGCGGGGCCGAGCTGGCGCGCCTGTTGAAGACGACGCATCCGGAGCTGCCGGTGCTGATCGTATCGGGCTATGCCGAGGAAGACGGCATCGATGCCGATATGCCACGGCTGACCAAGCCGTTCCGCAATGCGGATCTGGCCGCCAGCCTGGCGGCGCTGTCGGTGCCTGCCCGGATCGGGTGAGGCGACCGGCGCCGCGATGCGCCGATCGATGACGACGGTGTCTTTTCGCCGATCCCGGTTGCCGTAGAACAAGGCCGGGCAGGGGAGCGCAGCGCGTGGCATGCATGGGCGCGCCGGTGTGCGGGCGCGGCTGTCTCTTTTCACCGATCGGCCTGCGTGATCGAGGGGGGTGACAGGGTTGTCGTGATCCGATCGTCAGGCCGCCAAGGCATTGCCGCGGGCAGAGCCATGGGGCCGGTGACCGACATTTCTTTCCGGCGCTTTGCAGGTACGTAATCGTACATTGCGAGAAAACTTGTCCGCAGATGCGTCGATTTACCC
Source organism: Sphingomonas carotinifaciens (assembly GCF_009789535.1). Taxonomy (NCBI): domain Bacteria; kingdom Pseudomonadati; phylum Pseudomonadota; class Alphaproteobacteria; order Sphingomonadales; family Sphingomonadaceae; genus Sphingomonas; species Sphingomonas carotinifaciens. The sequence goes on from NZ_WSUT01000001.1 coordinate 236,682, forward strand.
CCCATCCGCGTATCTGCTGTGTCGGGAGTCCACAGGGAAGGCGGTACTTCGACGATCCGGTCTGCCATAGTTGATAACGAAGTTCGGCTCCGCTTGTCGTAAGCATCAAAGATCATCTTTACCGTACATGTTGAATATATCGTTGACTGAAACAGCTCATGCTCTGCGGTAAAGCCGCGGAGCTATCGTTGTTTGGCAAATCTGTGATTTATAAGTTTTTGTAAATCTGAGTTAGTTGCTATTGCAAAGTTGAAATTCGTCATGTTACGCACATCGTTACAAGAATAAGTGACTAGGAGATGCGTAATGGGCAATCAGATCGATCCGATAATTGATGCGCTCGAATCGCGTGCTGAAAGGCGCAATGACCGTCGCGCTTTCTTCACGGCTGCATTGGGCGCGGCGGCGGTGGGCACGGCCTTCGCCTATTCCGATCCGGCAAAAGCGCAGGCAGCGGTTACCGATGCCGACATATTGAACTTCGCGCTGAACCTCGAATATCTGGAAGCGCAATTCTACCTCTATGCGGTAAATGGCACAGGTCTTCCGGCCGCGTTGACCGCGGCCGGGTCGGGCACGGCGGGGGGAACGGTCACGGGCGGTGCCCGCGTCGATTTCACCAGCGACCCGAATGTCGGTGCCTATGCGCGCGAGATCGCCGCGGACGAGCAGGCCCATGTCCAGTTCCTGCGCACCGCATTGGGAAGTGCGGCCGTGGCGATGCCCAACATCAACATCTCCGGTGCCGCCAATGGTCCGTTCACCGCAGCGGCCCGGGCCGCAGGCGTCGTGGGCGCCACCGAAACCTTCGACCCCTATGCCAATCCGAACAACTTCCTGCTGGGCGCCTTCATCTTCGAGGATGTCGGGGTGACCGCCTACAAGGGCGCGGCACCGCTCATCACCAACAAGACGTTTCTGGAAGCGGCGGCCGGTATCCTTGCGGTCGAGGCGTATCATGCGGCGATCGTGCGCACGACGCTCTATGCCAAGGGCATTCCGGCGTTGATCGATGCGACCGAGCGGATCTCAAACGCCCGCGACGCGCTGGACGGCAGCCCGGCCGAAGACCGGATCCGTGGCATCGGTCCGGACAGCGATCAGGGCATCGCGCCGTCGGGCAGCGACAACACGCTGACCTCCAACATCGCGCCGCTGAACGTCAACGGGCTGGCCTATAGCCGGACGCCCGGTCAGGTCCTGAACATCGTCTATCTGAACGCGGCCACCACCACCATGGGCGGGTTCTTCCCCAATGGCGTGACCGGCAGCATCCGATCGACCACGTGAGCGTCCCGCCACGTCCAGATGCCCTGACCTATCCTTTCATCCGGGATGACTCTCATGATTGATCATCGCAAAGCGCTCGATATCCTCGCCGCAGCCGACGCGCGTCGCGCCGCCCGGCGACAGTTCCTCAAGGTCGCCGGCGGCAGCACCCTTGCCCTTGGCGGCGCGACCCTCTTGTCCGGCTGCTTCGATTCCGAGGGCGACGATGCCCCGATGCCGACGCCCACCCCCACCCCGGCGCCGCCCGCGGTCACCGACAGCGACATCCTGAACCTGGCGCTGAACCTCGAATATCTGGAAGCGCAATATTACCTGTTCGCGGTCAACGGCACCGGCCTTCCCGCCAGCCAGACCGCCAGCGGCACGGGCGCGGCGGGTGGCACCGTCACCGGCGGCGCGCAGGTGAATTTCACCGGCGACCCGCTGATCGGCGCCTATGCCCGCGAAATTGCGGCGGACGAGGCGGCGCACGTCGCCTTTCTGCGCACCGCGCTGGGATCGGCGGCGATCGCCATGCCCAACATCAACATTTCGGGCGATGCCAGCGGCGCCTTCACCGCGGCCGCGCGGGCGGCGGGCGTGGTCGGGGCCACCGAGACGTTCAACCCTTATGCCAACCCCAACAACTTCCTGCTGGGTGCCTATCTGTTCGAAGATGTCGGGGTCACCGCCTACAAGGGCGCGGCGCCGCTGTTGACGAGCAAGGTCTTCCTGGAGGCGGCAGCCGGCATCCTGGCGGCAGAGGCCTATCATGCCGGTCTGGTGCGGACCGTGCTGTACGCGCGCGGCGTCGGTACCGCGGCGCTGCTGACGGCGAGCAGCCGCATCTCGGACGCGCGCGACGCGCTCGACCAGGGTGGCGATACCGATCAGGGGCTTACCACCGCGGCCGGAGCCGCCAACATCGTTCCGGCCGACGAGAACGCGATCGCCTATAGCCGCAACAGCCGTCAGGTGCACAACATCGTCTATCTGAACACCAACGGCGCGAACCTGAACGGGGGCGGCTTCTTCCCCAACGGGACCAACAACCCCAATCCGACGCTTCGCGTGGGACTGCCCTGATCCTCACGGCCAAGCGATGATCGGGAGGGGGCCCATGTGCCCCCTCCCATGCAGCGATTGAAGGGAGTAGATGATGAAACTGACGGGTTTTCTTGGCGCCGCGACGGCGCTCGTGATCGCCGCGCCGGCGATGGCGCAGGATGCGGACCGGGGGTTCAACGGCATCTATGTCGGCGCCGCCGGTGGCTATGACGTGCAGCCGAACGATGTCGGCTCCGGCGTGTTGTTCGACCGGAACCTGGACGGGCAATATGGCGACGTGGTCCGCACCGGATCGGGCGCCAATGCCTTCTCGCCGGGCTTCTGCAATGGCCAGGCGCGCAACCAGCTCAGCCCGGCCGCGGGCGGCAGCTGCGCCAACGACAAGGACGACTGGGCCTATTACGGGCGGATCGGTGCCGATGCGCAGCGCGGGCGCATCGTGGTCGGCATCGTCGGCGAGTTCGGCACGACCAACATCACCGACGGCGTCTCGGCCTTTTCCAGCACCCCGGCGAGCTATGTGTTCAACCGCGGCATCGACTGGGAGGCCGGCATCCGCGGGCGCGTCGGCTTCACGCCCAACGACACCACGCTGTTCTATGGCGCCTTCGGCCCCGGCTACGCCCGGATCGACCGCGCCTTCGGATCGACCAACACGACCAACACCTTTACCGGCAGCGGCAAGCGCAATCAGTTCGGCATCCAGGGTGGCGGCGGCATCGAGCAGCGGATCGGCGAGCACCTGTCGATCGGGCTTGAATATGTCTATCACCAGTATCAGGACAACGATTATGTCGTCCGCGCGACCGGCGCGGCCGGGACGACGTTCACCAATGCGGCCAATGGCGGGAGCACGTCGGGAACCGACTTCATCCGCACCGACGACAAGTTCCGGTGGCACTCGATGCGGGCCACGGTGGGCTTCCGCTTCTGACGGACGATCTGGGCCCACCCGGAGTGGGCCCAGATCGCGCCTATCCCTTCACGCTGCCGCCGAGCAGCCCGGTCATGTAGTGGCGTTGCAGCGCCAGGAAGATTGCCAGCACGGGCAGCGTCGTCACCACCGCAGCGGCCATCATCAGCTCCCCCTCTGCGGCATGTTCGCGCCCGATCGCGGCAATCGCGACGGGCAGCGTATATTTATGCTGGTCCGACAGGACGATCAGCGGCCATAGGAAGTCGTTCCAGCTTGCCAGGAACAGGAACATCGCCAGCGTGACCACGATCGGCGACAGGAGCGGCAGTACGATCGAGGCGAAGATGCGCGCCTCGCTCGCGCCGTCCAGCCGCGCGGCGTCGATCATCTCGTCGGGAATGCCGAGCGCTGCCTGCCGGACGAACAGGATGGCGAAGACGCCGGCGAGGCTGGGCAGGATCACCCCGGCATAGCTGTTGACCAGCCCGACCTCCTTCAGGATCAGGAACAGCGGCAACATCGCCACCTGCCCCGGCACGATCAGGCTGATCACCAGCAGGCGGAGCAACCGGGCGCGACCGGCAAAGCGCAACTTCGCAAAGGCATAGCCCGCCGGCACGGTCAGCAGCAGCGCCAGCAGCGTGGCGAGCGCGGCGATGGCCAGACTGTTCCACAAGGCCGGCAGCACCCGGTAGTCGAACCAGGCGCCGTCGATCAGCCGGCGGACGAGCAGCTCGTGATAATTCTCCCACGACCAGCGGCTGGGCCAGAAGGGCGGGGGCGACCGGCTCGCCTCCCCACGCGGCATGAAGGACACGGTGACCATCCAGCCGAGCGGGAGCAGGGTGAGCGCGGCCAGCACCGCGACCAGCGCATTGGCGACGAGGCCGCGCAGCATCCGGGGGCGCATCACAGCCACTCGTAGCGCCGGCCGATGCGCGCCTGCACCGCGGTGAGGGCCAGTATCAGCACGAACAGGATCAGCGCCACCGCGCTTGCCTGCCCCAGATTCCACCATTTGAAGCCTTCGTCGAACATGAAGTAGAGTACCGTGACCGTGCTTTGCGATGGCCCGCCTTGCGTCATCACATAGGGTTCGGCGAAAAGTTGCAGGAACCCCGCCACGCTCATCACCGCGGCGAGCAGCAGCGTCGGGCCGATCGCGGGCAGCGTGACGTGGCGGAAACGCGCCCAGCGGGAGGCGCCGTCGAGGCGTGCCGCCTCCATCAGTTCGTGGGGCACCGCGGACAAGGCGGCGGTGAACACGATCATGTTGTAGCCGAAGATCTTCCACGTCACGAACAACAGGATCGCCGGGATCGACAGGCTTGGGTTCCCCAGCCAGTCGACCGGCGCGATCCCGATCAGGGCAAGACCCCGGTTGAGCAGGCCGAAGCGGGTGTTCAGCAGGAACTGCCACACCGTGGCGGTCGCGACCACGCTGGTCACATAGGGGGCGAACAGTGCGACGCGCCACAACGGCTTCCACCGCACCGTGGCATCGTTCAGCAGCAGCGCGGCAAGCAGCGAGGTGCCGATCGCCATCGGCACGCCGATCGCGGCGAACAGCGCGGTATTGCCCAGCGCGCGCCAGAAAAGCGGCGTGGACAGAAGCGTCGAGAAGTTGCCCCATCCGATGAACCGCAGATTGGCCCAATCGGCAAGCGCATAGACGCTGTAGTCGGTGACGCTGAGCGCCAGGGCGAGCGCGGTCGGCACCACCAGTACCAGCAGGATGATCGCCAGCACCGGCGCGACGAACGCCCAGGCGGTGCGCGACTGGCGCGTCATGCGATCCGCCCCGCCGCGACCAGTTGCCGGCGCTTGGCAAGGATCGCGTCGGCGCGCGCGTTCATCGTCGCGGTCGCCTCGCTCATGGTCAGCTGGCCGCGTATCAGTCGCTCGGCGACCAGTTGCACCTCGATGCGGATACGTTCCCATTCGACGATGTCGGGGGCAGGGGCGGGATGCTGCATCTGGTCGCGAAAGGGGGCGAGGACCGGCGCCTGCATCTGCGGCGCGGCCCAGGCCGCCATCCGCGCGGGCAGGCTGCCGATCAGGCGCTGGAACTCCAGCTCGGCGGGAATGCCGGTCATGTGACGGACCAGTGCCCAGGCATCGGCCGCGCGTGTCGTCTGGGCGGAGACCGCCAGGCTGGCGCTGATCCCGCTCGCCGCACCCGCCCCGTGGGGGCCGGGCATGCGCGCGACGCCCCAGCGATCCTCCGCCATTTCGCTGCGCCGACGCCGCAGGTCGAGCAGCATCGCGGGCGAGCGCGGATAAACGGCGAAGCGCCCTTGCGCGAACGCGGCAAAGGGGTCCTGCAACTCGGTGGAAAGCATGGTGGGGGCCAGCCGGTCGTCGTACAGCGATTTGTAGAAGGACAAGGCCTCGACGAACGCGGGTGCGGCGAAATCGCCGCGGGTGTCATGGTCGCGCAAGGCCCTGGCACCGGTCTGCCCGGCAAAGGTGAACAGCGCGTCCCACCAGTTGAGCGGCATCAGGAACACCCACTCGTCCGGCCGGCGCCGTTTCAGCGCCATTCCCATCGCGCGCCATCCCGCCCAGTCGGGCGGCGGCGCGGCATAGCCCGCACCCGCCAGCAGATCGCGGGCAAAGAATTGCGCTTGCGGCGCGACCGACCATGGCACCGCATAGTCATCCCCCCGGTAGCGACCCGCCGCGCGCGTCGAGGGGAAGACGCCGGCCAACAGCGCCGGATCCCGCACGGCCGCAAGCGCGCCGACCATCGCGAACTCACCCACCCAGCCGGCGGGCAGCATCAGCACGTCGGGCATCGCCATGCCCGCCTGCGCGGTGAGCAGCTTTTCGTGCGCGGCGGTCCAGGGCAGCGACTGCACCTCTACGGGGATGCCGGTCGCGCGGGTGAAGGCGGGCATCAGGTGCGGTGCATAATCGCCCTCATAGCTCATCGCCCAGAAGCGCAGCGCCCGCGGGTCCCGACCGGGCGCGCAGGCGGCCAGCGCGGTGGCACCGGCGAGCATCGTGCGCCGGGTGATGCCCGCGGCCTGCCCGGCCGGGTGCACGATGAAGGGGTTACCCATGTTATTTTAGTGGCACGTCCAAAGCGCCGGGGCCAGCGTGCAACCAATTGGCCGGTCGCTATTTATCATGGAACAAAACAGAACAAATCGTTCAGGGCGCGTTTCAGGGGGACATATACCGATGCCGATGCCGACATTCTCGCGCCACGCCCTTCTTGCGGGTGTGGCTGTTTTCGTGGCGGTGCCCGCCGCCGCGCAGCAGCAGGCCGATCCGGCTACGCCGGACAGCGCGGCCGAGGCGCCTGCCGCCGATATCGTCGTCACCGGATCGCGCATCCAGCGACCCGATTACGAGGCGCCCAACCCGATCGTGTCGTTCGATGCCGCGCGTATCCAACAATCGGGCAACACCAACGTCACCAGCTTCCTGCAACGCGTGCCCGCGCTCACCAATTCGCTGGACAGCACGCGCACCGCGGGCAACGCGCAGGCGGACGGCGCGCTGGGTCAGGTCGGGCTCAACCTGCTCGACCTGCGCGGGCTGGGGCCGGAGCGGACGCTGGTGCTGGTCAACGGCCGCCGCCATGTCGCGGGCCAGCCCGACACCGCCGCGGTGGACATCAACGCGATCCCGACCGACCTGATCGAGCGGGTCGACGTGCTGACCGGTGCGGCCTCGGCCATCTACGGCGCGGACGGGGTGTCGGGGGTGGTCAACTTCATCCTGCGCCGCGATTTCGACGGGGTCGCCGCGCGCGGGCAGGTGGGGATTTCGGAACGCGGCGACGCGGGCAACCGGTTTGCGTCGGTGATCGTTGGGCGCAACTTCGCAGACAATCGGGCGAACCTGACCGCGGCCTATGAATATTATGGCGAGGACCCGCTCGCCAATGACGATCGCGATTTCCTGAGGGGGGCGAACCGCGCGAACTTCGTCAACCTGAACGGCTATGATCCGGCCCGGCCGGGCAGCTACCAGTCGGGGCCGGTGCGCGACCTGCGCTACCCGGACAGTTCCACCTATGGCATCGTCGATATCGGCGGCGTCCGCTACCGCGGCGACGGCGCGATCTATACGCCGGGCGTGCGGCTGGACAATGACGGCTATTCGACGGGTGGGGACGACACGCCGGTCGCGGGCTATATCGGCGACATCTTTCCCCGGACGGAGCGCCACGCCTTCAACCTGCTCGGCCGGTTCGATGCGTCGGACGCGTTCAAGCTGAGCGTGGAGGGCAAGTTCGTCCAGACCGAGGTGACGACCTTTGCCGGCTATGGCGGCAACTATCCCGCCACCATCGCGCTCGACAACCCGTTCGTTCCGGCCACGATCCTCGCGGCCGCCAATGCCGCCGGGCTGGGCTCGATCGACATCAGCCGCAACAATTTCGACATTCCCCGCCGCGGCGAGCGGGACCGGCGCCGCACCTGGCGCGGGGTGGTGGATGCGGCCGGCGCGATCAGCGAGCATGCCGCCTACGACATATCCTATACCTATGGCCGCACCGACCTGCGCGCGACGAAGCTGAACGACCGGCTGGCAACGCAGTTCACCCAGGCGCTGGACGCCGTTCGCGATCCCGCCACAGGGGCGATCGTCTGCCGCTCCGCCGCGGCGCGAGCAGCCGGCTGCGTGCCCGTCAACACCTTTGGCGCGAACACGGTGAACCCGGCGTCGTTCGATTACTACCTGTTCGATCCCGTCAGCGATGCGCGGATCGAACAGCATGTGGTGAACGCGGCCCTAACCGGTGATTTCGGGCAGTTCTTCACCTTGCCCGGCGGGCCGGTGCAGTTTGCGGTGGGCGGCGAATACCGCCGTGAATCCAGCCGCTTCCGCCCTGCGCAGGAACTGGTCGACAACATCTTCTACCAATATGACGAATATGTCATCCCGACGCCGTCCAGCGGCCGGTTCGACGTGTGGGAGGCGTTTGGCGAGCTGAACGTGCCGCTGTTGAAGGACATGCCCTTTGCCCATCTGTTGTCGGTGGGTGCGGCCGGGCGTTATTCGGACTATTCGACGGTGGGCAGCACGCGCGCCTATCAATTCAACGGCATCTGGGCACCGGTCGAGGATATCAGCATCCGCGGATCCTATGGCCGGTCGGTACGCGCCCCCAACATCGCCGAGATCTTCCGCCCGCGCACCGGCGCCAGCGATTTCGTCAGCGATCCCTGTTATCTCGGTAATCGCGACCAGGGTACGCAGTTCCGCGATGCGAATTGCCGCGCGCTGGTCGCCGCGGCGGGAGGCGACCCGGCGACCTTCATCGCCGCCAACAATCCCAATGCCAACGTCAACATTCCGGGCGTCCGGCAGGGCAATGCGGACCTGCGCGCGGAGGTGGCCCGCACCTGGACGGCGGGCGTGGTGCTCCGCCCGCGCTTCGTGCCGCGCCTGCAGGTCGGGCTGGACTGGTACGATATCCGCCTGCGCGACGCGATCAACACGGCCAGCGCGACCACCGTCGCACAACTTTGCGTCGACCAGCCGACGACCGACAACCCGTTCTGCGAAACGATCAGCCGGGCGAGCGGCAGCGGCTATATCGACGGCTATGTCGTGCAGCCCGAGAATGTCGCCGCCTTCCGCACCGCCGGGCTGGAGCTGAACGTCGCCTATCAGGTGCCGGCCGGTCGCTATGGTGCGTTCGACCTGCGGCTGGTCGGGGGCTATCTCCACCGGCTGGAACAGATCGCGACGCCGGGTGCGGCGATCGAGAACAATCGCGACCGGCCGTTCCGTCCGAAATACAACCTCACCTTCTCGCCCACCTGGACAATCGACGCGCTGACGCTCAGCTATAATCTGCGCTGGCAGAACGGGGTGCGCCGCTTCGCGCGGGTCGTCACCGACGATAATCCCTCCTTCGTCGATCCGCGCTATTTCCGCTTCAGGGAATTGTGGCAGCATGACGTGCAGGTGCAGGTCCGGGCCAATGAGGGACTGGCCTTTTATGCGGGGATCAACAACCTCGCCGACCAAAAGCCGGATATCGGGTTCGAGACCAATGTGCCGATCTCGCCCGTCGGGCGGTTCCTGTATGCGGGCGCGCGGGTGAATTTCGGGCGCTGAGAGGGCGCGGGTCTTGATCGGTGATGCCGTGCCGCACATACATGGATCATGCACAGCATCGCCGACCTGTTCGCAGTGGATCTGCCACTGCCCGCCTATGACGTCGTCATTCCCTGTTTCAACCGCGCCCATGTCGTCGCCGATGCGGTCGCCAGCGTATTGGCGCAGGATCATGCCCCGGCGCGCGTGATCGTGGTCGATGACGGATCGAGCGACACCAGCGCGGCGGTGATCCGGGCGCTGGAGGTGGCGCACGGGCCGCGCGTCGTCGCCGCCATCCTGCCGCGCAACGGGGGCGCCTCCAACGCCCGCAACGTCGGCGCCGCGGTGTGCCGGTCGCCCTGGATCGCCTTTCTCGACAGCGACGATGTGTGGCTGCCCGGTGCGGCCGAGGCGCTGATCGCCGGGGGTGCGGAGGCCGACGTGGTGTGCGGACATTTCTCGCGGGTCGAAGAGGACGGCGAACCCGGTCCCGCCGAATGCGGCTGGTGGGGCGACGACATCCGGGTGGCGCTGCGCCATGGCGGGGTGATCGGGCCGTCCTGGGCGATCGTGCGCCGGGCGACGGTGGAAGCGGTGGGCGGCTTCGATCCGTCCTTCCACAATTGCAACGACTGGGATTTCTATACCCGTGCCGCGGCCGCGGGGGCCCGCTTCGCCCGGATCGATGCGGTGGTGGCCCGGTATCGCACCGTCGCGGGCAGCCGTCTGGTCAACGACACCGCGATCGCCGCCGCCAATGCCCGCCGCGTCCTGGCCCACCCCTATCTCTCGACGCTGGAAGACGCCTGAGGCGGGGGCGGGGTCACGCCCCTTCTGCGAAGGGCGCGACCGACACCGGGATGGCGATGGTGCAATGCACGCCGTCCCGGCCCAGCACATAGGTCGTTCGCGCGCGTAGCTGATAGGGCAGGGCGCGTTCGATCAGTTCGCGGCCCTGACCCGTGCCGGTCGGGGCGGAGGCGGGATCGGGCATGGCGACCCCGCTTTCGCGCCAGTCGATATGCAGCCACGGCTCGCCCGCATCGCCCTCCACGTCCAGCCACCAGCGGATCGCCAGATGGCCGCCCGCCTGATGCAGCGCGCCATATTTGGCGGCGTTGGTCGCCAGTTCGTGCAGCGCCATCGCCAGCATCTGCACCGTGCTGGATCGCAGGCGCACGCCGGCCGGCCCGTCCAGCGTCACCCGCTGCGTGCATCCCTCGCCCAGCACGCCCATCGCGCGCAGATCGGCGCGGATCAGCGCGTCGAACGTCACCCGGTCATGCTCGTCCAGCCGGGAGAGCAGGCCCTGCACCCGCGCCAGCGCACCCAGCCGGTCGCCGAAACGCTCGCGGAAATCGGCGAGGTTCGCCGCGCGGCGCATCGTCTTTTCCGCGGTTGAGCGGACCACCGCGATCAGGTTGCGGGTGCGGTGCTGCAACTCAGCGACCAGCACCTGCTGGCGCGCATGCATCGTGCGCAGATCGTCGATGTCGGTGGAGGTGCCGAGCCATTCGATGATCGTGCCCGCCTCGTCCCGCACCGGGGCGGCGCGCGTCTGGAACCAGCGATACTCGCCGTCGCGTTGCCGCCTGATGCGATATTCCACCTCGAACCCGCCCTGCAGCAGCGCCTGGCTCCATGCCGCGCGTGCCGCGGCCCGGTCCTCCGGATGGACGGCGTCCAGCCAGCCCCAGTCGCGATAGGCATCCGGGCGCTGTCCGCTATATTCGGTCCATTGCGGGCTGGCCCAGGTCCATTCGCCCCCGTCCACCGCGCGCCACACCAGCTGGGGGATACCCTCGACCAGCGTCTTCAGGCGCAACTCCGCCTCCCGCGCCTCGGTGAAGTCGTGGCCGACCCCGCCGATCAGCATCACCGCGCCGCTGTCGTCCAGGATCGGGAAAACGGTATCGCGCAGCCAGCGGATCGCGCCGTCGCCCGGCCGGCAGATGCGATATTCGAACGTCACCGGCACGCCGCGCCGAACCCGCTCGATCGCATCGATGGCGCGGACCCGGTCCGCAGGGAGGATCAGGTCCAGCCAGCCGCGATAATTGTCCCCCGCCATCGCCGCCTCGCGCGGCAGGCCGTAGATCGTCTCGAACGCCGGCGTCAGGTAGCGCCATTGCAGCCCCTGCGCCTCGCGGATCCACAATATGTCGCGCGAGGCGTGGCCGAACTGGCGGAACTGTTCCTCGCTGGCGCGCCGCGCCTCTTCGGCGCGCTTGCGCTCCGTGATGTTGCTGAACAGCACCGCGACCCGGTTTTCCTGCCCCTTGAGCGCAAAGATGTTGAGGTCGAAGGTCAGGCCCAACGTCACCTCGGCCTCCTCGACACGCAGCGGCGTGCCGGTGTCCAGCACCTGTCCGTAAAGCTGCGTCCAGCGCGGATTGGGGTTGCCGAGCAGCTCGGTGGCGGTCCGGCCGACCGGATAGGGCATCGCGGTGTGGCTCATGAACGCCGGATTGACCTCGATGAAGCGGAAGTCCGCCCAGGCGCCCTCGGCGTCCTTCAGCACCTCGACCACGGCATAGGCCTCGTCCATCGACTCGAACAGCGTGCGGTAGCGCTCCTCGCTCTTGCGCCGGGCCGCATCGATCCGGGCGCGCTCGATCGCCCAGTGGACGCGCTCGCCGACCTCGCGGATCATGCCCTCCTCGGCGGGTGTCCACGCGCGCGGATGGTCGTGCTGCACCGCCAGGATGCCGACGCGGCGGTCGTCGCGGAACAGCGTGAGGTCGACGAACGCCGCGACCTGTCGCGCGCGCAGCTGGTCGCGGGCGGCCGCGTTCAGCCGTGGGTCGGCCGCGACATCGCTGACGCTCACCAGCGCGCCCGGCCGATATTCGCCCATGAAGGCGTAGTCGAACGCCGCCATGCTGTGTTCGCCGACGATCGAGGGCACGCCGCTGGCATGGTCGCACGTCACCGTCAGGCGGTCGTCGCAGACATCGCCGTAAAAGACCCGCGCCACACCCAGCCGTTCGCCCAGCCGGGCCGCGGCCAGTTGCGCGATCTCGGCAGCGTCGGTCAGCGGGCGCAACGCGTCGGACAGGTTCAGCAGGAAGCTTTGCCGCTGTTCGCGCTCGCGCAGCGCCTGCGAGCGTTCCTCCACCGCGCGTTCCAGTTCCGCCCGGCCGAACGTGGCGGAGGCCAGCGCATGGTTCATCCGGTGTGCGGCGGAGGCGAACCGGCCCAGTCGCTTGAGGATGCGCACATCCTCGCCGTCGAACATGCGCGCCGGGTCGTGCGTGATGATCCACAGCGTGCCGATCGGCCGCTCGCCCGCATGAAAGGGAACGAGCAGCACCTCATGGATCAGCGGCTCCGCCCCCGCGGTGGGAAAGACGCGCTCGGGATGCTCGAACAACAGCATCGTGTCGCGCTCGATCACCACCCCGCACGGGCTGGCATCGAAGGGCATGGTGCCGCCGCGAAACTGTTCCCACCTGCCGGCCAGCGCCACCCAGCGGAAGCGCCCGGCATCGCCATCCTCGATCAGGCTGATGCCCGCCGAATCCGCCACGCCCAGATCGACCAGCGTTTCGCACAGCTTCTGCAACAGATTGCCGGGCCGCTCGGTCAGCTCCTCGACCAGGGTGGCAAGGGCTGCCGCCTCCATGGCGTGGTCCGGCGCACGCGTGCCCCGGTGCGCCAGATCATCCGTGATGATGACGTCATCGACGCACAGGGAGGGCGGTTCACGTGTCATCACAACAGCTTAACGCAGGTCACCGTGCTTTGATGCGTTATTCGCAGGCTATGCTATCAGAGGTATCGTCATATCCGGAGGCAAGAGGGCAGGTTCGTGCATCATCATCACCGTGCCCGACCCCCCAGACCGCGCGCCCTGACCCCCGGCCGGATGGCGGCGCCCGCCGCGGTGATGGCGGTCCGCCCGCGCTTCTACCGCGCCGGTCGCCTGAGCCCGCTGACCACGCTGGCGATCCGCGGTGCGGCGGTCCTGCTGCTCGTCGGCATCGCGCTGGGCGGGCACTGGCTCGACCGTGCCGGGCTTCGCGACAATATCGACGGCAGCGTCAGCTTCCTCGACATCGTCTATTTCACCGTCATCACGGTCACGACCGTCGGCTATGGCGACATCGTGCCGGTCAGCAATTCGGCGCGGATGTTCGATACCTTCGTCGTCACGCCGATCCGCATCTTCGTGTTCCTCATTTTCCTCGGCAGCGCGTACAGCTTCATGCTCAGGCAAGGATGGGAGCGGTGGCGAATGGGCCTCGTCAGGCGGGAATTGCGCGATCACGTCATCGTGTGCGGCTATGGCCGGTCGGGATCGGCCGCGGTCGGCGAGTTGCTGGAACGTGGTCATGCGCCCGAGCGCATCGTGGTGGTCGATACCGATACCGAACGGCTGCGCATCGCGCAGGAATGGGGCGTCGCCACGGTGGAGGGCGATGCCACGCACAACAAGGTGCTGGAAATCGCCAAGGTGGAGGCGGCGCGCAACGTGATCGTCTGTCCGGGGCGCGACGACACCGCGGTGCTGATCATCCTGACCTGCCGGCGCCTGGCCCCCGATGCCGGGGTCGCGGTGTCGATCGCGGCGATCGAGAACGAGTTGCTGGCGCGCGATGCGGGTGCCAGCATCATCGTCAACCCCGTCAGCTTCGGCGGACAGTTGCTCGCCCAGTGTACCGCCGGCCCGCACATCGCCGATTATGTCGCCGATCTCGTCACCCGCGGCGGCAAGATCGAACTGCGCGAACGTGCGGTACGGGCAGAGGAAATCGGCCACTCGCCGCGCGATATGGCGGGCGGCCAGATCGTCCGCATCTATCGCGGCGACCGGGCGATCGGGGTGCTGGAACCCGACGCCGCCCGGCTGGCGGCCGGTGACATGGTGATCGAACTGGTCGAACAACCCGATCCCTCTCCCCGCCGGGCAGGGGGAGGGGAGAGAGACACATAGCCTTACGCCACCGGCACCGGGCCCACGGCGCTCGGCCGCTGTTCGGCGACCTCCGGCTCGCTGGATGCGGGTGCCCCCGGATCGACCCGCGTGATGCGCACCGGCACCGATTTCGCCGCGGGCGTGTTGCTCCGCTTGTCGCGGTGGTCGAGCGGCAGCAACGCGTTGGTTTCCGGATAATAAGCGGCGCAGCATCCGCGGGGCAGGTCATAGGCGACCGCCTTGAACCCGGCCACGCGCCGCTCGATCCCGTCGACCGCAACCGTTTCGAACTGAACCCAGTCGCCCTCCGTCACGCCCAGATCGACCATGTCGTCCTGGTTCAGGAACGCCACCATCCGCTGGCCCGACACCCCGCGATAGCGATCGTTGTAGGAATAGATGGTGGTGTTGAACTGGTCGTGGCTGCGGATCGTCATCAATTGCAGATGCGGCGCTTCGGGCACGTCGTCATCCTCGTCCATCATGCCGGGAACGAACAGGAAATTGGCCTTGCCCGTGTCCGTTTCCCACACCCGCTCGCGCGCCGGGATCGGCAGGTGGAAGCCGCCCGGCTCCTGGATGCGCGCGTTGTAATCCTCGAAGCCGGGGATCACCTGTGCGATCTTGTCGCGGATCAGGCCGTAATCGGCGATCATCGCGTCCCAGTCCACCGCGCCGCGCCCTGCCACGCTTGCCTTGGCCAGCTCGGCGATGATCCAGGGTTCGGACCGGCATAGCGGGCTGGCGGGCGTCAACTGCCCGGTCGATCCGTGCACCATGGCGAAGCTGTCCTCCACCGTCACCGTCTGCTGCCCGCCTGCCTGCATATCGGTTTCCGTCCGGCCGAGCGCCGGCAGGATGTAGGATTGCCGGCCGTGGGTCAGGTGGCTGCGGTTCAGCTTGGTCGCGACATAGACGGTCAGGCCGATCGACGGCACCGCCGCGCCGATCCGGTCGGTATCGGGGATCGCGCGAAAGAAATTGCCGCCCATCGCCAGAAACGCATCGACGTCGCCGCGCAGGATCGCCTCGCAGCATTCGGCGGTGTCGTGCCCCCAGGCGCGCGGCGCGGTGAAGTGGAACGCCTCGTCCATCCGCTTCAGGAACGGCTCGGCGGGCGTCTTGTTGATCCCGACGGTGCGGTCGCCCTGCACGTTGGAATGGCCGCGAATGGGGCAGGCGCCGGCGCCCAGCCGGCCCATATTCCCGCGAAGCAGCAACAGGTTGATGATCTGCTGCATGGCATCGCCGCCGCGCCGGTGCTGGGTGATGCCCATGCCCCAGCAGGCGATCACCCGCTCCGCCTTCATATATACGTCGGCCGCCTGTTGCAGATGGTCGCGGGTCAGGGCGGTGAACCGCTCGATCGTCGGCCAGTCCAGCCCGCGGACATAATCGGCGAAAGCGTCGAAGCCGTGGGTATGCTCGGCAATGAAGTCCACGTCCAGGATCCGGGCCTCGCCCGCGGCCCGGGCGGCGTCTTCCGCCTCGATCACCAGCTTGGCGATCGCTTGCATCGCGACGATGTCGCCGCCGGTGCGAAGCTGGAAATAGTTGGAACTGATCGTCTGGCCGCGCCCCGTCAGCATCTCGACCGGGCTTTGCGGGTCGGTGAACTTGACGAGCGCGCGTTCCTTGAACGGGTTGAAGGTCAGGATCGGCACGCCGCGCTTGGCCATGTCGTGCAGATAGCCCAGCATCCGCGGCGAATTGGTACCCGGATTCTGGCCGATGATGAACAATGCATCGCAGGCGTCCCAATCGTCCAGCGTCACCGTGCCCTTGCGGACGCCGATGCTCTCAGGGAGCGCCATCGTCGTCGTCGCGTGGCACATGTCCGAACAGTCGGGGAAGTTGTTGGTGCCGAGCAGCCGGCCATAGGTCTGCCACAGGAACGCCGCCTCGTTCGAGGTGCGGCCGGAGGTATAGAGTTCGACGCGGGTGGGGTCGAGCCCGCGGACATGCTCGCCGATCTCGCTGATCGCGGTGCGCCAGTCGACCGCCTCGTACCGGTCGGTATCCGCATTGTAGCGCAGCGGGTGGGTCAGGCGGCCGTGATCCTCCAGCTCATGGTCGCTCCATCCGCGCAGCTCGGTCACGCTGTGGGCGGCGAACACGTCCGGGCCGGTGCGCTTGGCGGTCGCCTCCCACGCCACGGCCTTGGCGCCATTCTCGCAATATTCGGCGGTATGCGGCTTTTTGGGATCGGGCCAGGCACAGCTCGGACAGTCGAACCCGCCCGGCTTGTTCATGTTCAGCAGCGCGCGATTGCCCTTCACCAGCACCTTTTGCCGCGCCAGTTGCCGTTCGGTGGCGTTCAGCGCGCCCCATCCGCCGGCGGGCGGCTGTTCGGGGGCGTTCTTGCGGGCATCGACCATCGCGTCACTCCTTCATGGACGATGGGCGGTGGGCGCGCCGATCCGCCCACGCCATTACCCAGATCAGGCGCGCAGTATGACGCGACGAACCGGTGGCTACATCCGCTCGCGCGCGATCTTCTCCAGCACGGTCAACGGCAT
Organism: Sphingomonas carotinifaciens; assembly: GCF_009789535.1. Lineage (NCBI taxonomy): Bacteria > Pseudomonadati > Pseudomonadota > Alphaproteobacteria > Sphingomonadales > Sphingomonadaceae > Sphingomonas > Sphingomonas carotinifaciens. Next base: position 253,438 of record NZ_WSUT01000001.1, read on the forward strand.
GGCCCCCATGGTCAGGATGCGGTGAAACGTCTTGGGATCCCAGCGCGCACCCGCCTTGCGCTTCGCCTCGTCGCGCAGGCGGGTCCAGACGGTATGCCCGATCTTGTAGCTGCACGCCTGACCGGGCCAGACGGTGTAGCGATCAATCTCCGCCTGGCTGCGCCCGCGCGCGATGCCGGTGGTCGCGATCAGGTAATCGGTCGCCTTTTCGCGGCTCCACCGCTTGGCGTGCATGCCCGAATCGACCACCAGCCGCGTCGCGCGGAACAACAGCGATTGCAGATAACCGACCTGGCCCAGCGGGTCGCCGTCATACATCCCCATCTCGTCGGCCAGTTGCTCCGCATAAAGCGCCCAGCCCTCCGAATAGCCCGAATAAAAGCCGCGCCGGCGGATCAACGGAATGTCCTCGCTCTCCAGTGCGGACATCACCTGCAGATGATGGCCCGGCACCGCCTCGTGATAGCTGAGCGTGGCGAGGCCGAATTTCGGCCGGTCGAACGTGTCGCGCAGGTTGATGAAGTAGATCGCCGGCCGCGTCCCGTCCAGCGAGGCGGACTGGTAATAGCCGCCCGGCGCGCCGGCCTGGATCGCCTCCGGCACGCGGCGCACCTCGACAGGCGCGCGGGGCAGCACGGCGAACTGTTCGGACAGCCGCCGGGTCATCGCCGCGATCTGGCCGCGCAACTGTTCCAGCAGCGCCTCGCGCCCCGGATCGGTGTTCGGATAGAGTTGATCCGGCCGCTTGTTCAGCGCGACCAGCCGCTCGCTCACGCTGCCCTGGGACATTCCCTGCGCGCGCAGGATGGCGTCGATCCGCCCGCCGATCTCCGCGACCTGGGCCAGCCCCAGCCGGTGGATCTCGTCGCCGGTCAACTCCGTCGTCGTCGCGGCACTCGCCGCCGCGGCGTAATAGGCCGCACCATCCGGCAGGCGCCATACACCCGCGTCATGCACCGCCCGCTCGCGCAATCCGGTCACCAGCGCACGCTGCCGGTCGAGGGCGGGGAAGACCCGCTCGCGCATCAGCGCCGCCACGGCGTCGGCGCGCTCGGGCGGCAGGTTGGCGGCCTTCAGCTTGGCCGCCAGGTCGGTCACCGGCCCGGTTGCCTCGGGCGCCTTGTCGCGGACCGCGGCCAGTTGCTTCAGCGTCGTGTCCAATATGTAATCGGGGGCAAAGACGCCTTTGGCCGCGTCCTCGCGCTGGCGCTGCGTCTCGGCATCGATGGCGCCGGCAAAGGCCTCGACGCGCGCGACATAGGCATCGGCGTCCGCGGCGTTCTGCACCCGGTGCTGGTTCGCCAGAAAGTCCGGCACGTCACGGTAAGCGCCGGTCAACTGGCTCAGCACATAGGGCGCATAGCGGCCCGCATTCGATCCGAACGGGTATCGCTCGCCCGCGATCACCCGGTCCAGGCTATAGGCGACCACGTCGTAATCCAGCTTCGCCGCCTCGCCCAGGGCTGCACGCGGGATCGTGCGCAGCGCCGCCTGCTCGCTGCGCGCCCGCGCGAACGCCCGCGCCTCCCCGGCCCGCGAGGCATCGGACAACCGCGCCTTCAGCCCCGCCCGCGCCCCGGTATCCAGCCCCAGCGACGTCGCCTGCTCCGGACTGTCCTCCAACCGCTCGTAGAAGAACCGGTCCAGCATCTCCCGCAACCGGCCATCCGGACTGCCCCCCGCCCCCCGCGCCAAACCCGGCCACGCCCCCGCCACACCTACGGATACAAGAAACTGGCGACGCTGCATGGACACTCCCGGCGCTGGCAAGGGTGGACCGGCCGCCAAGCGGCAAGTCGTTGGAAGAAGGTGACTCCTCTATACGCCGGCGGCAGTGATCCGCGACAGCTTTGTGCACGCGGCGATCCGGGCTAAAGGCGCGCGCCCCTCTTTCCTGCCGGACTATATCCCCATGACCGCTCCCGCCGCCGCCCGCGCCATCGGCCTCGACTTCGGCACGACCAATACCGTTGCTGCACTTGCCGGACCGGACGGGGAAGCACCCTCGCTGGTCCGCCTGGACACGGTGGAAGGGGAGGTGTTCCGCAGCGCGCTCTGCTTCTGGCATGACGAGGATGTTCGCGGCGGGCTGGCGGTGGAGGCGGGGCCGGGGGCGATCCGCGAATATCTCGAATACCCCTCGGACAGCCGCTTCCTGCAATCGTTCAAGTCGACCGCCGCCAGCCGATCCTTCGACACGGCACCGGTGTTCGAGAAGCGGTTCCGGTTCGAGGAACTGGGCCGCCTGTTCCTGGACAAGCTGACGCGCCATGCGGGCGGCGCGCTCGACCGGCTCGATCGTGTCGTGGTCGGGCGGCCGGTGACCTATGCCGGCTCGCGGCCCGACGAGGCCCTGGCACGACAGCGTTATGACGCGATGTTCGCCGGCTTCGCGCGTGAGGTGCACTATGTCTATGAACCTCTGGCCGCCGCGTTCGGCTATGCCGCGCACCTGACCGAGCCGACGACGCTGCTCGTAGCCGATTTCGGGGGCGGGACGAGCGACTTTTCCGTCGTGCGGATCGCGGAGCCCGGGGCGGCACAACGTTGCGTACCGCTGGGCCATGCCGGTGTCGGCATCGCAGGCGACCGCTTCGACGCGCGCATCGTCGACAAGCTGGTCCTGCCCTTTATGGGAAAAGGCGGAAAATATCGCTCGTTCGACAAGATCCTGGACATTCCGGGCGGCTATTTCGCCGATCTTGCCGACTGGTCGAAGCTCGCCCTTATGCGGAACCGCCGTACGCTGGCCGAACTGGAAACCCTGCGCCGCACCGCAATCGATCCGCAGCCGATCAGCCGGATGATCGCCCTGATCGAACACGAACTGGCCTTCCCGCTATATGACGCGGTCGGGCGTCTGAAACGTGCGCTGACGCAAGGTCATTCGGCCCATTTTTCCTTTTCCAGTGAAGAGGTTGTGATTGAGGCGGAGGTTTTGCGGGCGGAGTTCGAGGGGTGGATCGCGGCGGATGTCGCGCGGATGGCCGGGGCGGTAGATCGGGCGCTGGCCGAGGCGGGGGTCGCGGAAGGCGAGATCGACCGGGTGTTCCTGACCGGCGGCACGTCGCTGGTGCCTGCGGTACGCGCAATCTTTATGGAGCGATTCGGGGCGGAGCGGATCGGCGCCGGCGGGGAATTGACCTCGATCGCCGACGGCCTGGCGCTGATCGCCCGGCAGGATGACGTCGCCGCCTGGACGGCATGACCGCAACCGTTTGCGAACGCTAAAATATCTATGCAAATTGTCCCGTTTTACTTACGCATGATAGGGGAACCCCGGATCAGGGAGGATGCGGGGGCTTAACAGGAGCGGGCGATGCTCTCCGCGCATTGTGTATCGACCACGAGCGGCGTGATTCTGGATGTCGATCGCGCTTTTTGCACGCTGGTGCAACGGAACGAACGCAGCCTCATCGGCGCATCATACAAGACGATCACGCTCCCCGACGATATCGCGAAAAGCAGCAAGATGCTGCGATCCATGACCGCGCGGGGGGCGCCCAGCACGTTGCAGAAGCGCTATCGGCGCCCGGACGGCACCGTCGCCCATGCCAGCCTGCTGGTGACCATGGCGCGGGAACGCGACCGTTTGCTGGCAACGGTGACGTGGGAGCGTTGCCCGGCCGAGGACGCGTCGCCGTTCGGATTGTGGCGTGCGGCCTTGCGGTTGCAGCGGTTGTACGAAACGCGCCGACAGGAATTCGGTGAGGAACTGTTCGGCGACCATCTCGGCGTCATCCTGCTGGAAGTCTATCTGGCCGAAGCGGAGGGGCGCATCGCGACGCAGGCCACCATTTCGAACGCGGCGAGCGTGAGCGCACCGATGGTGGGGCGTTGGATCAAGGTGCTGTGCCAATATGGCCTGTTGCAGGCCGATCGCGACCTGACGGACGTGATCCACCTGAGCCATGCCGGTCTGATGAAGATCGAGCGCACCCTGCGCGCCTTTGACGGCGAGCCGGCGCAGGGCATGATCACGCTGCCGCGCGAAATGTGAGCCGCGACGACAATCCCCAAATTGGCGGAATTTATCCCCGAGTAGCAATGATTTAAGATTCGACCCATATCGAGTTGGCTTGATCTCGAAACGGTTTCCGACCGAGGATGAAGCCAAGCCTGTCATGTCGATGCTGCCGACCCGGTGGATCCGGTCCTTCTGCGCCGCGCCGCTGCGCAACGTTGCGGGCAATACGCTGGCGATCGTCGCATTCGCGATGATCCCGCTGACCGGGATGATGGGGTCCGCGGTCGACATGGGACGCAGCTATACCGCCAAGGTCCGCCTGCAACAGGCCTGCGACGCAGGCGCGCTGGCCGGGCGGCGGATCATGGAAGGGGACGTGTTCAACGCCGGCGTTGAGGCGGAAGCGCGCAAGTTCTTCAACTTCAACTTTCCCGCGGCCAGCTTCCAGGTCGCAAGCTTCACCCCGACCGTCACCCATCCCGATGTCGGCGTGATCGGCATGGAGGCGAAGACCGCGGTGCCGACCACGATCATGAAGCTGTTCGGCTATGAGCGGCTGCCCATCTCGGTCAGCTGTACCGCGTCCCAGAATTTCGTGAACACGGACATCGTGCTGGTGCTGGACGTGACCGGATCGATGGCATGGCGGCCGAACGGCGGCGACTGCACGGGATCGTGCGCCTCGTCGGGCGGATCGCGCATCGCCGGGCTGCGCAAGGCGGTGCTGGCGCTGTATGACGAACTGAAGCCGATGCAGGATCAGCTTGAATCGGCGGGCATGCGGCTGCGCTACGGCGTGGTGCCGTTTTCCAGCACGGTGAACGTCGGCAAGCTGGTCTATGCGCGCGACCCCAAATTCATTCGTGATCCGGCCAAGTACCGCTACGAGCGATGCGACAGCCGCGGGCAGAATTGCAGCTATCCCACGCACACCGAGAACCATTCGGACGCGTGGTTTCGCGCATGGGCAAGCGATGCGAACACGCAACTGGGGTGCATCGAGGAGCGCGATACCGCCTATATTGCGCCATCCGCGACCTATGCGCCGGATAACGCCTATGATCTCGACATCAACCGGGAACCGTTTTCGGAGGGAACCCGCTGGCCACCCTATGATCCGGATGAGCAGCGGGTTTCACGCAGCACCGCATGCCCGTATCCGGCCCGCCGCCTCGCCGACTGGACGCGCAAGGACCTGAGCGACTATGTCGATGACCTGACTCCGGTCGGTGCGACCTATCACGATATCGGCATGATCTGGGGCGGACGGTTGATCTCGTCCGCGGGCATCTTCGGCGATAGCCCGACCACCTACAAGAACCTGCCGGTCAATCGCTATGTCATCTTCATGACCGATGGCCAGATGGACCCGTCGATGACCGCCTACAGCGCTTACGGCATCGAGCGGTACGATGCGCGCGTATCGGGCAGCACGGGCACCAGCGAGACCCGGTTGGGCAACCTGCACGACACGCGCTTCTCCATCGCCTGCGACCGGGTGAAGGAGACAGGCGCCAGGATCATCGTCGTCGGCTTCGCCACGTCCCTCGACACCCGCCGCCAGAACTGCGCCAGCGACGGCATGGCGCAGAACGCGACCGACAATCAGGCGCTGATCGACGTATTCAAGGATATCGGGAAGAAGATCGGCGCGCTGAGGCTTACGCAGTGACGTCGCGCAGGCTGGTTGGCGATGCGCGGGGGGCGACGATCGTGGAGTTCGCGCTGATCGTCATGCCGCTCATGATGATCCTGATGGCGGTGCTGGAGTTCGGGCACACGCTGTATGTGCAAGGGGTGTTGCAGGGCGCGGTGCAGGAGGCGGTGCGATCGGCGAGCCTGGGGGAGGCGAGCGGGACGGCTGTGGATGCGATCGTCACGCGGCGCGTGCAGTCGCTGGTGCGCGCGACCGACCTGGATTTCGAGCAGAAGGCCTATGACCGTTTCTCCTCGGTCGGCCGGCCGGAAGTGCTGGTGACCGACAATAACGGTAATGGCCGTTACGATCCCGGCGATTGCTGGCTGGATGCGCGGCCCAACGGCATCTACGACCAGGACGCCGGCCGGATCGGGCTGGGTCGCGGAGACGACATACTGGTCTATACGGTGGTGGCCAGCGTGCCGCGGCTGGCCCCGCTGACCGGATCGTTCGGCATATCGCCGACCAAGCGGATCACCGCGCAGACAATGATGCGCAACCAGCCCTATTCCACGCAGGACCCGGTGGCGACGATATGCGGTTGAATACGCTTTCCCGCGACACGCGCGGCCTGGCGCTGATCGAATTCGCGCTGTCGCTGCCCGTGCTGCTGGCCCTGGCGCTGACGGGGGTGGAGACGGCCAATTACGTGCTGGCGGTACAGCGCGTGTCGCAGGTCGCCTCCGTCGTGGCGGATACGGCAGGGCGCGGCGCCAACGCGATCGACGATGCGCAGGTGAACGAGATCATGACCGGCGCGCGGATGATCGGCCAGCGCATCGGACTGGGCGCGAACGGGCGCATCATCCTGTCCGACCTGGAGCAGAGCACCAGCAACACGCAGCGCCAATGGATACGCTGGCAGCGCTGTTCGGGCGCCAAGCGGGTCGATTCCAGCTATGGCACGCCGGCCGCGATGACGAACAGCACGATGACGGCGATGGGGCCGGCGGGCAACCAGATCGCGGCGCAGCGCAACACCGCGGTGATGTTCGTCGAGGTGATGTACGACTATCAACCGATCATCGCAGGCGACCTGATCCCGGCGGGCAGCCGGATGATCCGGTCGGTCGCGGCCTATAACGTCCGCCAGCGAACCAGCTATGTGCTGGGTAGCGGAGGGTTGAGCGACAGCCAGAAGGCGCTCTGTTCGGTTTACGGGTGATGACGCGTTTTTCCGCGTCGGTGAAGAAGGCGGCATAAACCGAACCACTTCGGGGCATTGCGCGTTGGGGGCCTTTCCGCCCATCCATTGCAGGACCTCCGACATGAGCCAGGCGACCAGCGATTTCTTCGTTCAGCGGCTGAAGGCCTGGGGCGTGACGCGCATCTATGGCTATCCCGGCGATGGTATCAACGGCGTGCTAGGCGCGCTCCAGCGGGTGGAGGGGACCGATAAGGGCATCGAGTTCATCCAGGTTCGCCACGAGGAAATGGCCGCGTTCATGGCGACGGCCCATGCCAAATTCACCGGCGAACTGGGCGTCTGCCTGTCGACCGGCGGGCCGGGGGCGACGCATCTGATCACCGGGCTGTACGATGCAAAGGCCGACCATGTGCCCGTTCTGGCGATCGCAGGACAGGCCGAGACGACGGTGCGGGGCGCCAGTTACCAGCAGGAATTGAACCTGGACCGGATGTTCGCCGACGTCGCCGATTTCGTGCAGGAGGCGGTGGCGCCTGCGCAACTGCGCCATCTGGTCGACCGCGGCCTGCGCGTGGCGACCGCACGCAACGGCGTGACCGTGCTGATCCTGCCCAAGGACGTGCAGGACATGGCGTGGGAGGAACCGGCGCGCGCGCACGGCTTCACCCGGTCCGGCCCCGGTTATACCCGGCCGCGCGTCGTGCCGCATCACGCCGATCTGGCGCGCGCCGCCGCGGTGCTGAACGAGGGAAAGAAGGTCGCGGTGCTGATCGGCGCGGGCGCGCGCGATGCCGCAAACGAGGTGGTCGCGGTGGCCGAGACGCTGGGCGCGGGCATCGCCAAGGCGTTGCTGGGCAAGGACGTGGTGCCCGACGACATCCCCTTCGTCACCGGCGCGATCGGGCTGCTCGGGACGCAGCCGTCATCGGACATGATCGAGGGGTGCGACACGCTGCTGATGATCGGCACGGGCTTTCCCTGGGCGGAGTTCCTGCCGCCCGACGGGCAGGCGCGTGCGGTGCAGATTGACATCGCGCCCGAGATGCTCGGCCTGCGCTATCCCGTCGAGGTCAACCTGCACGGCGATGCGGGGGAGACGTTGCGAGCGCTGATGCCGCTGCTGGAGCGCAAGACGGATCGGGCGTGGCAAAACGGCATCGTCGCCGCGATGGAGAATTGGCACCGGACGCTGAAGGGCCGGGCGATGGCCGATGCCAGCCCGGTCAATCCGCAGCGCGTGGTGTACGAAATGTCGCCGCGCCTGCCGGCGAATGCGATCGTGACGTCGGATTCGGGATCGTGCGCCAACTGGTATGCCCGCGACTGGCAGGTGAAGCGCGGGCAGCGCGGATCGCTGTCCGGCGGGCTCGCCTCGATGGGGGCGGCGGTGCCCTATGCGATCGCGGCCAAGTTCGCGCATCCGACCAAGCCCGTGGTGGCGCTGGTCGGCGACGGGGCGATGCAGATGAACAACATGGCCGAACTGATCACCATCCAGAAATACTGGCAACGCTGGGCCGATCCGCGGCTGATCGTGTGCGTGTTCAACAACGAGGACCTGAACGAGGTGACGTGGGAACAGCGGATCATGGAGGGCAATCCGCGCTTTCCGACGACGCAGAGCCTGCCGGACGTACCCTATGCCCGCTTTGCCGAGATGCTGGGGCTGACCGGTATCTTCGTCGATGATCCCGAACAGGTCGGCCCGGCATGGGACCGGGCGCTTGCCGCGGATCGGCCCGTCGTGCTGGAGGTGAAGACCGATCCCAGCGTCGCACCGCTGCCCCCGCACGTCACGCTGGAACAGGCCAAGGGCTTCCTGTCGTCGATGGTGAAGGGCGACCGCGGCACCGCCAGCGTGCTGGCCGATACCGCGCGACAGATCATTGGCGGGGTGCGCGAACGGCTTTGAGCCGGGCTTTACGGCTCGCCACGGCGGAAAGGCTGGCCTAGCATCGGACGGAAAAATCCGTGGCTGGAGAGTGGTTTGTGACGGGATCGATGATCCGGGCGGCGATCATGGCGGGGGCGATGACGATTGCCGGCGCCGGTTGGGGACAGACGCCGTCCGCCGACGTGCCACCTGGCTACACGCTGCGCTGGGCTGACGAGTTCACGGGCGAAGGGCTGCCCGACCCGGCCCGATGGCGGTTCGACACCCATGCCAACCGGACGGGCTGGTACAATAACGAGCTGCAATATTATGTGGCCGACCGACTGGAGAATGCGCGGGTGACGAATGGCCGGCTGGTCATCACCGCGCGTGCCGAAACACTGGCGGCGCCCGATCATGGCGGGCAACGCTACACCTCGGCCCGGTTGATCACGCAGGGGCGGGCGGCGTGGCGCTACGGCTTCTTCGAGATCCGGGCGAAATTGCCGTGCGGCGCGGGAAGCTGGCCGGCAATCTGGATGCTGGGCGAGCAGGGCGAATGGCCGGATGGTGGCGAGATCGACATCATGGAGCATGTCGGCAACGACCGCCATGTCGTGCACAGCACGGTGCACAACCGCGCGACGGCGGGTACCAGCGGCGACGGGGCGAGCATCACCCTGCCGAACGCATGCGATGCGTTTCACCGCTACCAGTTGCACTGGACCAGGGATGCACTCGACTTCGCCGTCGATGGCCGCCCGGTGCACCGTTACGCCAGGGCGGGCAAGGGCACGGCCGGCTGGCCCTATGACGCGCCCCAATATCTGTTGCTGAACCTGGCGATCGGCGGGGACATGGGCGGCCGGGTCGATGACGCGATCTTTCCGGCGCGGTTCGAGATCGATTATGTGCGGGTGTACCAGAAGGGCGCCGCTACCGGACCGGAAGCAGCGACGACACCGTCCGCTCCACCTCATGCGCCATGATGACCAGCAATGCCCGGTCGAACGCCATGGTCAGCGGCTTCGTGTCGGCGACACAAACCGCGCCGAGCGCCAGCCCGGCATCGTCCGCGATCGGCACGCCGGCATAGAAGCGGATAAAGGGGTCGCCCTGCACGCTGCCGAAATCGGCGAAACGGGCATCGGCGCGCGCATCCGGCACGATCAGCGGCTCGCCATCCTGCTGGATCGTCGTCGCGCAAAAGGCGGTGCTGCGCGGCGTTTCTTCGACGCCGAGGCCGCGCTCGGCCAAAAGGATCTGCGAGCGCCGGTCGATGATCGAGATCGCCGCATAGGCGGTCTGGTAATGATCGCGCACGATGTCGACGATGCGGTCAAGCTCCTTGCTGCCGCGCATCGCCAGAACACCACTATGATCCACGGCCAGCTGACGCCTTTTCTCGGCCGAGAAGGCGTTCAACCATGAACTGACGTACGGGTCCGACACGTCCACTCCTACCCTGTTCTATCATCCACCGCCGCCACGGGAGAAAGGGAGCAGCCAAAGTTTTTTACGCGGATCATCGCGTCAAAACAATATGTTCGGCGCGATGAATAAGAACCGTTTCCAATGGTGTTCGCCCGCATTCTGCCGTGAAATCATCGTTAATGCAGGCGCGTCAGAAGGAGATCACCACGCTGACATCGTCGCTATAGCTGCCGGGCGGGCGTGGTGGCTGGTCGGGATTGATCCGGGCGACGAAGGCATGGGCCTGAACCGGGGTCTGGCTGCCGGTGCCCAGGCGCTCGGCGGGCTGGGGATTGCTTTCGTCCCAGATGGTGACGCCGTCAGGGCGGTAGAGATTATATTGCAAGGCGGCACCGCCCGGGCCGCTCATCGCCCGCCACGGACGCGCGCTTTGCGCGTTTCCAGCGGTGAAAGCGAGCTTGTAGGCAGTGTCCTTGGTACAATCGGTCATCACCGCGGCGGTTTGCGGTGCGAACTGCTCGACCAGGGCGGCGGTGCCGAACTGGATGTCGGGCGCGGTGATGCGGCAATCACGGCCGACGACTAGTTTAACCGCGACGGTAACCGTCACCTTGCGCGTTTCCCAGCCCAGGCAAAGAAGGCTGAGCAGTTGCACGCCGTTGCAGACCTCGTAATCCCAATTGATCGTCAGCGTGTCGGCATAATCGCCGGCCGCGACATTGGCGGCGGCGACGGGCCGGGCGTAGAGCGGTGCGGTGAAGCTGGTCGCGCCAACGAGCCCGAGCAGCGACAACAAGGTGTCGCTGGCATAGTCGATCGTCGGCGTCTGGTTGAAGCTGAGCGTCTGGGCGGCATCGGGGGACAGGCGGTACTGGATCGCGTCGCCCGTCGGCCTGACCAGCGTGAAGCCGTTCAGGCTGGTGACGGTGGCCTGCGCCCGCGTGCGGCTGAGCAGGCCCAGCGCCGCACCGGTACAGGCCAGCCCCGCCGAACCCGATACGGTCGCCACCGCGGTGGCGCGCACATCATAGGACGAGGCGGGGGTGAAGGTCAGCAGGCCCGAAGAGGGCGTGCACCCGGCCCGCGCAGGCGTGGCGAAAAGCAGGGCGGCGAGCGCGGCGATGAGCCATGCGAGCGGCCTTACCGACATGGCACCGCCCCGAGATCGGGCATCGCCGTGGCCGTGGCGGGAAGATCGGCGTTCGCGCGGCAGGCGATGCCGTCACGGCGCAGCACATCGAGCGCGATGTGGGCGCCGACATCCTCCAGATAGACCACGCCGTCCCACCCGGTCACCGCATCGGGCATGCCCGCGCGGGTGACGCGGCCGCCGGGGGCAAGCGCGCGGCCGGCGGGGTCGACCAGCTTCAGCGTGACGTTGCGCGATCGCCGGACGGGCAGGCGGACCACCGCCCCGCTGGCGCGGCGGACCGCGAGGCGCGTCTCCACCTGCGGCGCCACATGATCGACCGACAGTGCCAGCGGATCGATCGAGAAGCGGCTGGGTAGCCACGACACGATGTTGGGGACGAACAGATAGCCGCGCGCATCGGTGACGCCGATCGTCTGGTTCTCATACGCGACCTTCACCCCGCGCGTGCCGGTCGCGACGACGGCAAAGGCGTCGCTGACCTGATTGGCGGCAAAGACGCCGTGATCCATCGCGACAAGGGCGCCCGACACGCTGCCCCATGCCGACCGCGCGCCGCCCACCACCGCGCCGCCCGCCTGCACGGTGACCGGCCGGGCACGCCAGGTCGCGGTGGCCTGGCCATAGGCGGTGCCCGATGCGTCGGTCGCGATATTGGCGTCGACGCCCAGGCCGCCGCTTGCCGGCATCGCGCGGGCATAGCCGATCTGGTAAAGGTTGCGGCCACCGGTACGGCTGATCCCGGCATTGGCGGCATTGCGACCGAACGGCACGAACAGGCGCAGTTGCGCGCTGGTGCGCCCGGTCGAGACATCCCGATCGGCGCTGACGAACAGGCTGGCGTGGCCGAACAGCGGCCGGCTGTAGGACAGGCTGGCGATGCGCGCTCGCGCGCCATCCAGCGCGCGGCCGTCGAGATAGGCGGCACCCAGGCTGCCGTGGCGGCCGAGCGTGACGCTGGCGATGACGCGATCGGCGCGGCGGTTGCGCAGGGTGCTGCGCAGGTCGAAATCGCCCAGGTCACGAAAGCGCCGATCCCGCTCCTCGTGCAGCGCGGCGATGCTGAATCCCCGCGCGGCATAGCTGTAGCCGAGGGAATAGCGCATGGCGCCGTTCGAGCGGGCGGCCGACAGCGACAGCGTGCCGATCCGCCAGGGGGCGACGACGGCGCCGATCCCGGCGAGCGCGACCCCGCCCCCCATCTCGCCATGCGCCTCCAGCGTCAGGCGCTCGGTCGTGCCGCGACGCCACGTGCCGCTGGCGACGAGCGGGCCATAGCCGAAGGAGCGCAGGCCATAACCGCGGCGGACGAAGCCGATCTCCGCGCCGCCATCGCTCAGGCCGGGACGCAACAGGCTGGCCGAGACGTAGAAGGGGATGGTGGTCGCGATCTGGCGGCCGACCGCGTCGGTGGTGACGATCGTCGCCTCGCCCGCGCCGTTCACGACCGGAATGTTGTCGAGCAGGAAGCGGCCGGGCTCCACGGTGGCGCTTTGGCGGCGATAGCCGTCGACGAACAGGTCAACCGCCGATGGCACCGCCGCCTGACCGGCAAACCGCGGCAACGGCATGGTGACGAGATCGGGCCGGATGCCGAAGTCGCGCGCCACCTGTATCCCGCCCATGCGGATCGCGGTGGTCCAGGGCAGCGCGCGGGTGATGAGGTCGCCCGCCGCCCACCCGAGCGCGCGGTCCTCGTCGATGCGGCGGATGCTGGTATCATAGCGCAGATAGCCCGCGCCGCTGCGCCACGTGCCGGTGTTGGACAAGGTGCCGGCCGGGCCGAACAGCCGCTGTTCGGTCCACAGCGCCGCGCTGCTCCGTCCGGCCGCGGTCTGGCCGTAGAGTTCGTAGTTGAGCATCGCGCCCCAGTCCGCGACGCTGGCCATGCGCGGCGCGCCGGTAGCGGCGATGCGCGCGACGGGCAGGCGATCGGGCGCGATGGTGAGGTGCAGTTGCTGAAGGGCCGCGTCATAGCGCGCGCCGAGATCGGGGCGGCGGGCGACATCGATCTCGCCCTCGTCCCCCGGCGCCAGCGGCACGCCGTTGCGGCGCAGCGCCTCGGCCGGGACGATCATCGCCTCGCCCGCCAGTGCCAGCTCGACGACATCGCCGGTCGAGCGGCCGTTGACCACCAGTTCCACGAACAGCTGCTGGCGCGGATCAGCGGCGTGCGCGGGCATCGCCAGCATCATGGCCCCGAAAAGGAGCAGAAGAAGCGCCCGGCGCATGATCGCAGGTCCGGCCCGGCATCGCCGTCAGGCAGTGATCGGCAGCACCGCGTCGGTGCCGTTCACGTTGACGGTCAGCTTGCCGAGATCGGCCGCGGCATCGGGCAGGGGCCAGCGCATCGTCTGACCCGGCAGGACATAGCCGACCAGCCCCGGCAGCAGGGGCGTGCGCCCCCCGCGCAGATCGACCAGCCGGGCATGGCGCGCGCCGCTGTTGGTGACGACCAGATAGCGTCGCCCCTCGCTCAGCAGGATTCGTGCGGCAAGGACCGGCTGCGCGTTGGCGCTCGCCCCGGCACGGACGAACAGCGGAATCGAATACCGCATCTGTACCGCCAGTTGCGCACGCGGGCCGGCCTCGGCGCCCTTGGTATCGATCGCGGGCGGCAGCTCGTCGATCAGCAGACGGTAGCTTTGCTCGCCGCTGCCCGTATCGGCCACGTCGCGGCGCAGGATGCGGACGAGCTGACGCTGGCCCGGGGCCACCGTGGCGATGGGCGGGCTGGCGACGATCCTGTCCTGATCGACGTGCCGGTCCTCGCCGTTGTCCTGCGTCCAGTGGAGGGTGCGGACCTGCAGGGTAACGGGGGCGTTGCCCTTGTTCTCGATCCACAGGGCGGTGGCGCGTTCGCCTGCGGCGATCACGGGATCGATCGGCCAGATGACGACCGTCGCGGCGGAGCAGGGGGCGGCGAGGGCGAGCAGGAGGAAGGCGCACAGGCGGAACAGCCGCAGGGTCATGGCAGGCGACTCGGCAAGGGGTGAGGGGTTACCAGCGGACGGTGATCCGCACGACATCGGCGTAGCGGCCGGCACGGGCAGGGCGGGGCACGGTGGCGCGGGCGCGTACCGGCAGGCTGAGGCGGGAGGTGCCCGGCGGGAAGGTCAGGGCGATCGACTGCCCCTCCCACGGCGTCGTGCCGCCGTTCACGAACAGGTGATAGGGGATCAGGCTGGCGCCGTCCCCGGCATGGGCCAGTTGCGGCACGCCGGCGCGGGCATGTTCGCCGGCATCCGCGCTGACCGTGGCGACGGTGCCGGGGGTGCAGGCCAGTTGCACGCCGTCCGTCACCCCCGCCTCCAGCGTGGCGCCGGTCGCGCCGTTCGCGGTGCCGAGATCGATGCGCCCCCAGGCGCCGGTGCCGTCGACCGTGACCGCGCAGCCGCTGGCGATGGAGGCGGAGACCTTGAACGTCCGGGCGGTCTCCGCCGGGGCGGCGCCGGGGAGCAGCAACACGCCGACGACCAGCACCGCGATCCCGGCGCGGCGGGTCACCAAGTCAGCGTCACCTGCACGGTATCGGTATAGGCGCCCGCCGCCAGCACCTTGCCGCCGCTGTTCACCCGCGCGAAGATCGGCAGCGAGATGGCGTCGGTCGTGGCGGTGCCCAGTGCGACCGGCTGGCCGATCATGATCTCGTTGCTGTGGTTGGCGTCGCTGTAAAGACGATAGGGCACCATGTTCTGCCCGAACGCCATGCGCCGCACGCTGCTGTCGGCATGGGCGCCCGCGCCGATCGCCATGGCAGGCGTCAGTCCGGGCGAGCACAGGATGGTGATGGCGCCCCCGCCGGTCCGGGTCGAGACGACGGTGGCATCGATATCGCCGAAGATGCCCGGTTGCGGCGCGAAGGTGATCGTGCCCAGTTCGCCCAGCGTACCGGCGGTCACGGTGCCGCCGTTGACCGCACAGGCGCCGGAAACATCGAGGGATATGCCGATCGTGCCATTGGAATCGCCCGCCATGGCGGGCTGCGCGGCAAGCAATGCGACGAAGGCGAAGGATGCCGCCGCCGCCCTGCGCGTGATGGATGAATGCGTGAACATGACCAAACCCCGTTTAGACCGGGGTATATTGATGTTCAGGCCGTTAACGACAGGTTTAATAACCTTTATCGTCGCGATCATCTGCTGATACCGTGCAATCTGCATCTATAACGGAACAGCTTCGACGACCATGAACAACTATAATGGTTCGATGACCACGCCAGCTTTTACACGCATATCCTAATCGACAACTTGACCGATGGTTCCCGTCGCCATGGGAACGATCGCGGTGGGCCATGCGTCATCCCCGCTTCCAGCAAAGGGACCGCGCGATGTCGATCAGGTTGAAGCCGCTTGCCGAGCAGGTGATCGTGGTGACGGGTGCCAGCAGCGGGAATGGGCTGGCCATCGTCGAGCAGGCGGCACGGCAGGGTGCGGCGGTGGTCGCCGTCGCACGCGGCGAGCCGGCGCTGGACGCGCTGCGCACGCGGCTGGCGGCCGAGGGCGCGAAGATCGCG
Source organism: Sphingomonas carotinifaciens (assembly GCF_009789535.1). Lineage (NCBI taxonomy): Bacteria > Pseudomonadati > Pseudomonadota > Alphaproteobacteria > Sphingomonadales > Sphingomonadaceae > Sphingomonas > Sphingomonas carotinifaciens. The sequence continues at coordinate 269,224 of NZ_WSUT01000001.1, forward strand.
ACCTGCGTCGCCGATGTCGCCGATGCCGACGCGGTCGAGCGGGTCGCGGCGGTGGCGGTCGCCACGTTCGGGCGGATCGATTCCTGGGTGAACAATGCCGGCACCGGAACCTATGGCACGCTGGAACAGGTGCCGCTGGACGATCACCGGCGTGTGTTCGACGTCAATTATTTCGGCGTGCTGCACGGATCACTGGTTGCGGCACGCTATCTGCGCGGGCAGGGCGGCGCGATCGTCAATGTCGGCTCGATCCTGGGCGACCGGGCGATCCTGCAACAGGGGCCATATTGCGCGACCAAGCATGCGGTACAGGCACTGACCGATACACTGCGCATGGAACTGGAAGCGGCAGGCGCGAACATCTCGGTCACGCTGGTCAAGCCGGGCGCGATCGACACGCCCTTTCCCGAACATGCCCGCAACTTCATGGACAAGCCGCCGCGGCTGCCCCCGCCGCTCTACACGCCCGAGGTGGTCGCCGACGCGGTGCTGCACGCCTGCGCGCATCCGCAGCGCACCCTCTATGCCGGCGGCGGCGGGCTGCTGTCGTCTTTGCTGCCCCAGCTTGCCCCGCGCATCGCCGATGCGATCATGGAAGTGGTCGGCACGCCCGCGCAGCAAAAGCCGGCCGATCCCGGCGACCCCGAGCGCCGCGACAATCTGTACCAGCCCCGCAAGGGTGCGCGGCGTGGCAGCCAGCATCTGTTAGCCCGTCATTCCAGCCTGACACTGCAGGTACAGAAGCTGCCCAAGGCGTTGCTGGTCCTGGGCGTTGCGGGGCTGGGTACCACCATCGCGATCGGCCGGCGCCTGTCACGACGGTGAACGCATCTTTAACATAACCTGTATTATCGATCTTATGTAGGACGCTTCCGGGCCGTCTTCGCATACGCTTAGCGTTGGACTTCGCGGCGTCGACTTAGCACAAAGGGACCATGCCCGAACGCGTGATGATCGTTGAGGACGACCGGGACATTGCGGACCTGTTGACCGCCTATGCCGAGCGTGCGGGCTTTCAGGTGCAATGGGCGGCCAGCGTCACCGATGCGGTGCAGATGCATGCGCGGTGGCGGCCCGACCTGATCATGCTGGACATCGGTTTGCCTGGCGGCGACGGCATCGATGTGCTGACCGCGGTCAGGCGGCGCGACGATACCCCGATCATCATGCTGACCGCGGTCGATGACGACGTGACCAAGCTGATGAGCTTTCGCATCGGCGCCGACGACTATGTGGTGAAGCCGTTCAATCCCTCCGAGGTGATCGAGCGGGTGCGCGCCGTGCTGCGCCGGGCGCGCGGGAGCAGCGCCGCGCGCGCGCTGATCGTCGGGGATCTGGCGATCGACCTGGAGGCGCGGCTGGCGGAGCGCCGCCCGGCGGACGGTGTGGCGGCCCCCCTGCCGTTGACCCCGACGGAATTCGCGCTGCTGGCGCATATGGCCCGCCAGCCGCGCCGGGCCTTTACCCGCACCGAGTTGCTCGACGCGGTGTCGCCCGACAGCGATGCGCTGGACCGGGTGATCGACTCCCACATCTCGAAGCTGCGCACGAAGCTGGCGGCTGCGGGCCTGCCCGCGCTGATCGAACCGGTCCGTGGGCTGGGCTATCGCCTGTCGTCATAGGGATGAACCGGCTGTCCACCCGGATGCTGCTGCTCGCGGCGTTCATGACCGTGCTGACGCTGGCGATCGGCATCGGCGCCTCGTTCCTGCTGACCTATTTCGACTTTTACGACCTGAGTGCGGAAATGCCGCGATCGGGCTGGCTGGAACTGGGTGCGATGCTGCGCGACGACCCGGCCGCACAGGCGCGGTTTCGACAGTTGTTCGTCCGCTACAGCCGTACCGAGATCGGCGCACGCGACTGGTATTTCATTGCCCTCACCGCGGCGATCTCGACGCTGGCGGGCGGCGCGGTCGCGTTCGTCTTCGCACGGCGGCTCAGCCGTCCAATCACCGCGGTCGCCGATGCGGCGGCAAAGGTCGCGGCGGGCCGGCCGGATGTGCGGATCACCCCGGCCGCGGCGGCCGGCGAGGTGGCCGATCTGGTCGACAGCTTCAACGCGATGGCCGCATCGCTCGACGCCTATGCGCGCGAGCGCACCATCCTGACCGCCGGGATCGCGCACGAGATGCGCACACCGCTGACCGTGCTGCGCGGTCGGTTGCACGGTGTGATCGACGGGGTCATCGCGGTGGATGCGGACGAGGCGCCGCGCCTGCTGCGCCATGTCGACAAGCTGTCGCGCATCGTCGAGGAGTTGCGCACCCTGGCCCATGCCGAGGTACAGCCGCTGGCGCTGGAGCGGCGGACGGTGGATCTTGCCGAGGCGGCGCGGCTGGTCGCGTCCGACCTGGAGGCGATGGCGGCGGGAGGGGATGTGCGGATCAGGGTGACGGGCGCGGCGCCACCCGTCGCGGTCGATCCGCTGCGCATCAACCAGGCGCTGACCAACCTGATCGTCAACGCGGTACGCCATGCGCCCGCCGGCACGACTGTGTATGTCACGATCGGCGACATGCGCGATGGCGTGGCGATCGCGGTCGCGGACGAAGGACCCGGCTTCGCGGCCGATGACGCCGCGCAACTGTTCGTCCCCTTCTGGCGCGCCGATACCGCGGTGAACGCGCGCAAGCCGGGCAGCGGGCTGGGCCTGAGCCTGGCGCAGAAGATCGCGCAGGCACATGGCGGCAGCATCGCAGCGGAGAACCGGTCGGATGGCGCCGGCGCGCGCTTTACGCTGCGCCTGCCGCACCTCGCGCCGCCGGTCATCTAAACCCGCACCGTTCCTCCATCAAACCTCCATGTCGGGCGTCTAGGGCGCTGCCCGTGTCGAGTGTTCCGCTTATTCTGCCAGGGGCAGCGGCGCTGGCGCGGCTGGCGCCCTCCCCCGTCCGGCCCGCCGCGCGCGCGATCTGTCCCTCTTCCCGGCCCGTTGGCGATGCGGCGCTGCGCGTCGCGTTGTTCTCCGGCAACTACAATTGCGTGCGTGACGGCGCGAACCGGGCGCTCAACCGCCTGATCGGGCATGTCCTGTCGCGTGGCCACGGCGCACGCGTCTATTCGCCGGCCATCGCCGAGCCGGCCTTTGCGCCGGCGGGCGACCTGGTCCCGGTCGCCTCGCTGGCCATTCCGGGGCGGCCGGAATATCGCCTCGCGCCGCGCCTGCCCGGTGCAGCCGCCGCCGACGTGCGCGGCTTTGCGCCCGATATCGTGCATGTGTCGGCGCCCGACGGCCTCAATGCCGGCGCGATCCGGCTGGCCCGGCGGATGGGCGTGCCGGTGGTGGCAAGCATGCACACCCGGTTCGAGACCTATTTCGAATATTACGGGCTGGGCCTGCTGCGCCGCCCGGCGGAGGCGTGGCTGCGCCGGTTCTACAATCGCTGCGACATGGTGCTGGTGCCCAATGCCGGCATCGCCGACGAGATGCGCGCGGGCGGCGTTACCAGCCCGATGCGCATCTGGAGCCGCGGGGTCGATCCGCGCCAGTTCAGCCCGGCATGGCGCGACGATGGCTGGCGCCGGCGCATGGGGATTGCGCCGCATGAGGTGGCGGTGCTGTTCTTCGGGCGGCTGGTCGCCGAAAAGGGGCTTGCCATGTACGAGGCGGTGATCGCCGGGCTGCGGGCTCGCGGCCTGCGCGTTCGGCCGCTGGTGATCGGCGACGGGCCGGAGCGCGACCGCTTCGCCCGCCGGCTGGAGGGTGCGGTGATGACCGGCCATCTGGGCGGCGAGGCGCTGGGCCGCGCGGTCGCGAGTGCCGACCTGTTCGTCAACCCCAGCCTGACCGAGGCGTTCGGCAACGTCACGCTGGAGGCGATGGCATCCGGCGTGCCGGTGGTCGCCGCCGATGTCGCGGCTACCCGCGCGCTGATCGACGACGGGCAATCCGGGCTGCTGGTGTCGCCCCGCGATACGGTCGCCTATGTCGAGGCGGCCGCCACGCTGATCGCCGATCGCGGGCGCGCAGCCGCACTGGCGGGCGCCGCGCTGGCCGCGACGCGCAGCTTCGACTGGCCGGCGACGCTGGATGCGGTGATCGCGGGCTACCGCAGTGCCGCCCTGTCGGCGAACCGCGCATGAGGTGGGCATACTGGTCGGCCGCGGCCGTAGCGGTGCTGACGATCGCACCGGCACAGGCGCAGGAGGCGCCCGAGATCGCCGAGCCGATGGTGTTCGATCTCGTCCGGCCGCTCGGCGCCAGGCGCGGCGAGCTGGAGGTCAACACGCTGGCGCAGCACAGCCTGTCCGGCCCGGACCGCAGCGTCGAATGGGCGCCGGAGATCGAGCTGGCGGTGGCCGACGGCTTTGCGGTGGAACTGGAACTGCCGCTCACCAATCGCCGCGTCACCGATTTCAAGCTGGGGCTGCAGGGCACGTTCGGCACCATCAATGGCGGGCGTGGCATCCACGGCGTCCAGTATCTCGGGCTGTGGAACCGGGAGCGCGGGCAATGGGAAAGCTCGCTGCTCTATGTGATCGGCAACCGGTTCGGGCCACGCTTCAGCACGCTCAGCATGATCGGCGTGGGCGAGGTCAGCGCGGCCGGTGCGGAGGCGCGCGGCCTGATCGTGAACCATACCAGCTTCTACGACATCAGCGATGCGACGACCGCGGGCGTCGAGGTGAATATCCGCGCCGGGCATGACCGCTCGACGCTCATCATGCCGCAACTGCAACAGGATGTGACCGACCGGTTCCAGATCCAGTTCGGCATGGGCGCGGTGCGCGAAACCGGCACCGCCTGGCACCCGCGCGTCGGCGCCCGCGTGGTGCGGCAATTGTAGGGAATGGTTCGGGGGACGATGATGACGGGTCGGACGATCTGGATGGCGGCACTGGCGGGCACGGCGATGCTGGCGGCACCCCTGCCCGCCGCCGCGCAATTCTTTCTGAAAAGCTATGATTACAGCGGCGCGGCCGTGACGGGCGCGAATGCCGGCCTCGCCCAACCGCTGCCCGGTGCCACCGACGCGGAGGGCAAGGCGGCCATGGTCTGGACGATGCGCGCCGCCCTGAACGTCGCGGCGCTGCAATGCCAGTTCGAGCCGACGCTGCTGACGCAAGGCACCTACAACGCCATTCTGGCGGACCATGCCGAGGAACTGAAAGCGGCATGGGGCACGCTGAACGGCTATTTCACCCGCACCAGCAAGACGGTAAAGGCCGGACAGACCGCGCTCGACCAATTCGGCACGCGGACCTATTCCAGCTTCGCCACGGTATCCTCGCAATATGGCTTCTGCCGCACCGCCGCCGCGGTAGGACGCGACACCCTGTTCGCCGCCCGCGGGGGACTGGCGACCATCGCGGCGGACCGCATGCAGGAGCTGCGCAACAGTCTCGTCCCTTATGGCGAGCAGCATTTCCCCCGCTATATCGGCCGCGATGCGGCGACCCTGCCGCGGCTGGACGTCACCTGCTGGGACAAGAAGGCGCGGTGGCGTGCGCGTGCTTGCGGGGCGGAGATGTGGCCCCGCCTCGCCGATGCCCGGTCCGGGACGCGGTCAGGCGAGGGTTGAGAGCAGGCCGGAGCATCGATCGTCAGCGGCGGCTACCAATCGCCCGCCCCTGACCGTCCGGCGCGATATTCCTCGATGCGGCGCCCGGTCGCCGGTGAGAGGGTGGCGGGCAAGGCGTCCAGTGGGAACCATTCCGCCTGCTCGATCTCCATCGGATCGGCGCGCTTCAGGGTGCCGCCCGCGCTCGAAGCGATCCGCGCGACGAAGATGACGATGTGGTCGTCCTTGTGCTCCCGCCGGCTGTGATACACGCCCAGAACACGCTCGATGACGGCATTCTCCACCGCGATCTCCTCGCGCAACTCGCGGAGCAGGGCGGCCTTGGTGCTTTCGCCCTTCTTCACGCCACCGCCCGGCAGATACCACAGATCGGTGTAGCTATGGCGTACCAGCGCCACGCGATCCTGCTCGTCCAGCAACAGGACCCGCACGCCGATGGTGCGCGGCTTTGTCATTCGCCACGCCGCCCGCGCAACCCTGCCTCTGACCCGGTGGTGCCATGCCATCGCGCTCTCCTGTCGGAACGAGACCAGGCTCGATCAGGCATGGCGGCAATCGCGGGCGGCACATCCCGCTATTGTGGCAGCAGGCGGGGAAACTCAGCCGGCACCTCGCGCGCGAGGAATCCGATCGGGCCGCTGGTGGTGGCGACCCGCCGGCCGCTCTGGCCGTGCAGCCATACGCCCCATCCCGTCGCCTCCAGCGGCGGGGCGCCGCGCGACAACAGGCCGGCGATGGCCCCGGCCAGCACGTCGCCCGATCCGCCCGTCGCCAACCCGGTGCCGCCCCCGCCATAATGGAGCAGCGTTCCGTCCGGCCCGGCGATCACGGTGTCGCTGCCCTTCAGGGCGACGACCGCGCCATAATGCGCCGCGACCTCGACGGCGATGCCGGCCGGGTCGTCGGCCACCGCATCTTCGTCACGCCCGGTCAGCACCGCCATCTCGCCGTGATGCGGGGTCAGCACCCATTGCCCGGCAAAGCCGGCAAGCTCCGCGCGCAAGGCCTTGATGCAGCCGATCGCCATCGCATCGACCACCAGCATCATGTCGTCGCGCCGCTGGCCGGCCACCATGCGCAGGATGCGCGACGACGCCTCCGGGCTGCCGATGCCGGGCCCGATGACCAGCGTGTCGCACCCGTTGATCGCCGCCTCCAGCGTGTCGACCGCATCGATATGGATTTCGCCGTCCGCGTCCTCAGGCAAAGCGATCGCGGCCGCCTCCGGCACCAGCAGGCCCAGCATCGTCGCGGCGGAGGCGATCGTCGCCATCTGCAACTTGCCCGCACCGACGCGCAGTGCCGCCTCCCCGGTCAGGCGCAGCGCGCCCGGCACGCGTGCCGAACCCCCGATCGCCAGCACCTTGCCGCGGCTGTTCTTGGTCGTGCCCCGCCCGTGGACCGGGGCGGGATTGGCGGAAATCCAGGCGCTGTCCAGCGGGGTCATCCGGTCGCTCATCCGCGCACCCCCGCCGTCCGCTCGGGCTCGGCCGTCACCGGCACCGCATCGTCGCTCACCACATCGTTGTAGCGGACGAGCGTCAGCCCGCCGCCCGGATCGGCGCGATATTCGGTGACGGAGCAGTTGGCGACGTCACCCTGCCGGTCGATTGCCAGGATCTCCTCCTCGGACATATTCTCGATCACATAGCGCAGGCACAGCACGACCACCTGATGCGCGACGATCATCACCCGCCGCCCGGCATGGTGCAGCGCGATCGTATCCATCAGCGAGCGGAGGCGCAGCACCACGTCGCACCAGCTCTCCCCGCCGGGCGGCCGGTGGTAGAATTTGCCGAGCAACCGGCGAAACTCCGCCTGATCGGGATAAACGGCGGCGACGCCGCTGGTGGTCAGCCCGTCGAGGATGCCGAACTCCTTTTCGCGCAACCGCTCGTCGACGCAGATCGGCGCACCCTCGTCGGTGCCGCCATGATCGCGGAACAATTGCGCGGTATGGCAGGCGCGGACATAGGGCGAGGCAAGGATGATGTCCGGCCGGTCGTCGGGATCGGCCTGCGCGAACCTTGTGCCGAGCGCCGCCGCCTGTTCCTCCCCGCGCGGCGACAGCATGATATCCACGTCCCGCGCCGCCAACTCGATGCGGTCGGCACCGCTGGCCTGCGCGGCATCGCGCGCGACATTGCCGGCGCTCTCACCGTGCCGGACGATCCACAGCCGGCGGGGCCAATGCAGTGCATTCCGTGGTTCCAAGTCCTTCAACATCCACGCGTCTCCCTAAGGATGGGACAAGCGCGCGACGGACGCCGGCGTTCCTTCGCGGTTCGCGCCCAGCGCCTGCATCAGCGTGTCGCTGTACCAGCGATGCGTGGGGTTCACCCGGTCGACACCCGCGGCGGCGGGCGCGATGCCGAGCGCTGCGGCCGGGGTAAAGGTCAGCTCGCCGAAATAGATGCCGTCGGCGCCGTCATACAGGTCGACCCGCACGAAATCGAAGGGCGCGGACAAGGCCCGCGCGGCATCGATCATCGCGGCGATCCGCTCCGGCGCGGCCAGCCGGAAACCGGCGGGTGCGACCAGCCCGTCCGCGTCATCCAGGGGGGCAAAGTCGGGCAGGCGCAACAACCGGCTCCACGCCGCGCCGAAGGTGCGACCAGCCCGTCCGCGTCATCCAGGGGGGCAAAGTCGGGCAGGCGCAACAACCGGCTCCACGCCGCGCCGAAGCGGCCATGATCGACCTGGGCGAGCAGCGGCTCGCCGTGGACGCAGTGGAACTTGTAGTCGTCGGGCGGGCCGCTCGCCCTCGCCGGCACCATCGCCTCGACGATGATCGTCTTGGGCAGGCGCCAATATTGCATCTCGCGCAGGATCGTCGCGTAGTCGCGCCGGGCAAGGTCGTGAAGCGCGCGCACCTCGCGTTCGGAGGGAGCATGGCGCAAGAATGTCGCCGCACCGCTGGCATGTCCGGGCTTGGCGATCGCGTCGCGGCCGACAAAGGGCTGCAACCGCGCCCATAGATGTTCGGGCGACGGCAGTTCGGCGACGGGGATCACCGCCAGCGTTTCGGCCGTGCGCAAGGCCGGGGCCAGCCGCTGCGCCTCGATCTTGGCGCGATCCTTGGCAACGAAGCGGCGGTGCAGCGCCGACCAGTCGGGTTCGATCATCCGTGCGAAGATCACGTCGTTGATCGTCGCGGCGGCATCGCCGGGAGACAGCGGCCACCGACCGAACCGGCGGGCGAAATGCGGGCCGGCGATCAGATGGTTGAACGCGCGCGTCATCGGCGCGTCCCGTCGGAATCGTTCCCATGCCGGCCCCGAAAGATCGTCGTCGGTGGCGGGAAACGGAAGCTGGCGCAATGCGGGGTCCTTCGGCGGGGGATGCCACAACGCCTTGTGCCCCCGGTCGTCTCCCGATGCCTCAGCGCTCCGCGAGCATGACGAGGGCGACGCCCTGGCGCGGCAAATCGAAGGTGGCGACCGCCGCGCCGTTCGCCCCGGCTTTCAGCACGACTGGTTGCGGCTGCATCACCGATGCCGCCTCCAGCGCGGCATATTGCGTCGCATCGGGATTCAGCGGTGCGCCCATCCTCTTCCACGCGGCAAAGGCGTTGCCATGGGCGTCGTCCACCCGCAGGATCGTCGCCGTCCCGCCCTGCCGCCCGCGCACCGTCAGTCGGATCGCGGCCGGCGGTCCGGCGACATCGTCGTCATGATAATGCCATACCAGCACCGCGGTGCGCCCGTCCGCCAGCCGCGTCGCGATGGTCCCGATATCGGCCGCCCCGCGCACGCCCTCTGCGACGATCCGGTCGAGCGGCACCTGTGCATCGCTCACCGCATGCAGCCGCTCCGGCCCGAGCTGCGCGAACAGGCGGAAGACGTTCAGCACCGGCAGCGCGACGCCGTTGGAGGCGAGCTGGCGATAGCCGGCGAACCAGGGCTGATCCTCGAACTCGAACGACCAGGACAATACGCCGTCCAGGTTCACCTGCCGCCGTACCGCCAGTTCCCAGATGCGCGCGAAGCTGGCCGCGGTGTAGCTGGAATACATGGTACCGTTGCGATAGGCGTTTTCTGGCCCCGGACAGGCGGCGCACCCCTCGGGATCGCTTTCGCCGATCACCACTGGTTTCGCGGCGAGCGCCGGGATCGCGGTGACTTTCACGAACCCGCGGTCGACCTCCTTCAGATGGGTGGAAATGCCCATGCGGACATGGCCGTTGACGAAGCTGGGCTGCCCCTTGGCGTGAAAGGCCAGGAAATCGGTCGGCGTGCCGATCCGGCCGGTGGCGTAATTGGTGCCCGACGTCATATGGCGCAGGAAATCGTCCATGAACTGGCCGCCCGCCCCCGCCGAGTCAGGCCCACCGACCCGCGCCGTCGGCAAGGCGCGCCGCACCCCGTCCACCGCATAATCGTGCAGCTTGTAGAAATCCTCGCGCGGCGCCTGCCAGTAATAGCCGTTCGCCTCGTTCCATACCTCGAAATACCAGCGCTCCACCTCGGCCCGGCCGTAGCGCGCGACATTGTGGCGGGTCCATTCATAGACCAGCGTGCGCCACTTGTCGTAACTCTTGGGCGGATAGGCCCAGCCCGAGATGATGTTTTTGTAATCGAAGCCGGGGCGCCAGCCATGCTGATAGGGGGTGCCCGGCGGTGCCGATGACATCGCCTCCGGCATGAAGCCGATCTGGAGATAGGGGCGCACCCCACGCGCCAGATAGGTGTCGATGATCCGGTCGACATGGGTCCAGTCATATACCGGCTTGCCATCCCTGGTCTCGGTATAGACGTTGGTGCTGCCCCATTTGAACGATGCGGTGCCGTCGCCGGTGTTGAGCAGGTTGTGCGCGCGGAAGAACACGTCGCCGGTGCGCAGCTTGCCCAGCTCCACCAGCAGCTTGCGGCCATCCTTCATGGTCGCGTAATTCGGCTCGTCCGCTCCGAAGAAGCGCCACACCGGGGGCAAGGTGCCCTCCACCCGGTCGGCGTCCACCGTAATCGCCACCGGGCGAGGCCGGGCAGCGCTCTGTGCCGATGCCGGTGCCGGTGGCGCCAGCGACAGGCAGGCGGCCGCAAAAGCCGCCGCGCAACGGATCATCGACATGGACGCCCCTCCCTCTGCCCGGCACCTTTGATGCCGATTTCTGCCATCTATGACCCAAGCGACCGGGCGGTACAATCGCGGGGGCGGCGGAAAACGATGCAAAAGGAGAGAAGTAATTTCGATATAGCAAAGGCTTAATTTGTATGATATTGTGGTTTAACATATCACATAATGGGACAGCGCAAAGCGGTTCCGATCAGGGAGAGGAATGCGATGAAGCAGTTCCAGACGCGCGACTGGGTTCGCGTCACCATGTCGCTGGGAGTTTCGACCTGGGCACTGACCGCCGCTGCGGCCGTCGCGCAGGTCGCCAACCCCGTGCCGACCCCGGCCGGCAACGATACCGAACGGCCGGAGGAAGTGTCCGAACCCGACATCGTCGTCACCGGTTTCCGCGCCGCCCTGAACAGCGCGCTGAACCAGAAGCGGCGCGAAACCGCCGCGGTCGACAGCATCGTCGCCGACGACATCGGCAAGTTCCCCGATTCAAACCTCGCCGAATCGATGCAGCGTATTCCGGGTGTCGCCCTTGCCCGCGGCGATGGCGGCGAAGGGCGCAACATCTCGGTCCGTGGCCTCGGCGCCGCCTTCACCCGCGTGCGCATCAACGGCATGGAGGGTACCGCACAGACCGGATCGTCCGACATCTACGGCGCCGGCAACAACGGCCGCAGCTTCGACTTCAACGTGTTTCCGACCGAAATCTTCTCGGCCCTGTCGGTGCGCAAAACGCCGTCCGCCGATGTGGAAGACGGCTCGCTGGGTGCCACCGTTGATCTGAACGCGCCCAAGCCGCTCGACAACAACGAGGATTTCGTGCTGACCGCCACGGCGCGCGGCATCTACAACGAATTGTCGAAAAAGGTCGATCCGCGCGCCTCGCTGCTCGTGTCCAAGAGCTTTGCCGATGGCACCTTCGGCGTCCTGGCCTCGGGCGCTTATCAGAAGCGGCATCTGCGCGAGGTCGGCTATTCCGCCGTCGACATCCTGTCGGCCAATACCAATGGCGGCTTCTGTTCGCCGGTCGGCTTCGCCCCCGTCAACCCGGCGGTCGGCAACAAGGGGGCGACCGCCACCCTGTGCAGCACCGGCAATCCCCGCACCAGCACGGTTGCCGCCTATCAGACGATCCAGAACCTGCGCCGCGCCGACCTGCCCAATACACCGGGCAGCGGCGCCTTCCTGCCGCGTCTGCCCCGCTATCTGAACTCGGAACAGGATCAGGAACGCATCGGCGGCACCGTCACCTTCCAGTTCAAGCCCGACGATGCCACCGACATCTCGCTCGACCTGCTCTATTCGCGGTTCGAGGTCACGCGGCGCGACAACTATATCGCCGGCATCTCGTTCGGCCGCTCGATCGCCAATAACGGCCAGCCGATGGTCTCGGTCCGCGACATCGCGTTCGACGGCAACGGCTCGCTGGTCAACGCCACGTTCGACGGCGTCGACGTCCGCTCCGAAGGGCTGGTCGACAATTTCGTGTCGACCTTCAAGCAGGCGAACCTCAACTTCAAGCGCAGCCTGACCGATACGCTGGAGGTCAGCGGACTGGTCGGCCTCAACCAGTCGATCTGGGACGGGCGCAAGCGGCTCCAGACCTTCATGGACGTGATCGACAGCGACAATTTCACGCTGAATGCGCGCAACGGGTCGACGCCGGCGATCGGCTTCGGCTTCGACGTCGCCGATCCCAACAACTATTCCTATGCGCCGTCGCTGGCCGACGGCACCGTGCTGGGCGGCTTCAGCTATCAGGGCAAGCCGTCGAAGAACGACACCAAGAACCTGACCGGCGAAGTGAACGTCGCCTGGAAGGCGGGCGACGACCTGACGATCAAGGCGGGCGGCCAGTACCGCGAAAGCGATTTCCTTTCCACCTTCCTGCGTCCGTTCAACGCCGACACGGTGGTGCGCGCGCTGCCCGCGGGCACCACCCTTGCCAGCATCACCCGCCAGGTCACCGGCGTCGGCGGCCTGTGGGGCAATGGCGCGCCGGACAGTTGGGCGGCGATCGATCCCGACAAATGGGCGCAGACCTTCGGCTTCGACGCGGTGCGCTATTGCGGGGTCGAATGCGGCGGCGGGCGCTCACGCGTGCGCGAGGAGATCAAGAGCGCCTATATCATGGGCACCTTCGACCTGGGCGACCGCTACGGCGTCGGCCTTCGCGGCGATGTCGGCGTGCGCTACGTCAAGACCGACATGCGCGCCTCGGGCATCATCGCGGTGGCCCCGCCCGCGGGTGTGACCTCGCCGACCAATCTGGTCGGCCAATATGCGGTCGCCTACAACGCCTATGACGACTGGCTGCCCTCGGTGAACTTCGTGGTGGAGCCGGTGCAGAACCTGCTGGTCCGCCTGTCCGCCGCCAAGGTGCTGGCACGGCCCGAACTGGGGCTGCTGACCCCGACCAGCGGCGTCAACCCGATCACCCGCGTCGGCAACATCAACAACCCGTTCCTGGACCCCATTCGCGCCGACACGTTCGATGCGGCGGTGGAATGGTATTTCCGTCCCGGATCGCTGCTGTCCGTCGCTTATTTCCGCAAGAACATCAAAAGCTTCATCCAGAACGTCAACAGCCAGATCCCGTTCAACCAGCTTGGGCTGCCCAACGCCCTGCTGGAAAATTCGAACACCGCGCCCGACGAGCTCTTCACCGTGTCGCAGCCGTTCAACACGCCCGGCGGCCCGCTGGAGGGCGTGGAGCTGAACGCGCAGGTGCCGCTTACCTTCCTGCCCGGCTTCCTGCGCAATTTCGGCTTCCTGGCCAACTATACCCGGGTCACCTCCACGATCCGCTACATCCTCGCCAGCGTGAACGGCGTACCTACCGTCACCACCACCGCGGACCTGGTCGGCCTGTCCAAGAACACCGCCTCCGGCACCCTCTATTATGAGGACGACCGCTTCAGCATCCGCAGCACCGCCAACTACCGCGACCGCTTCATCCGCGGCATCCCCGCCTCGCCGGGCAGCGATCTTCAGGGCAACGCCCCGACCCTCTACGTCGACGCCTCCGCCTCCTACAACCTCACCGACCGCATCAAGCTGATCGTCGAGGCCCAGAACCTCACCGACGAACAGAACCGCCTTTATACCGACAGCGTGCGCCAGGACACGTTGTTCGAGACGCGGATCGGCCGCACCGTGACGGTCGGCGTCACCTTCCGCCTGTGACGCGGCAGGCGCCTGCTGCCCGGCCGACGCGACGCGCGACGCTGGGCCTGCTCGCGGCGGGCATGGCGCTGCCGGCGCGATTGCCCGCCGCCGCGCCCGCCACCGCACCCGCCGGTGGCGCCCGGCCCGGCGCCTATATGCTGGGCGCCGACATATCCTGGGTGCCGGAGGACGAGGCGGCGGGCGCACGCTATTTTGACGGCCCCGCGTCGCGCGACCCGATCGCGATCCTGCGCGATGCCGGGTTCAACTATATCCGGCTGCGCATCTTCGTCGATCCGGCGCGAGGCTATTCCGCGGCGGCGCCGGACCGGGCCTGGGGTGGCCTCCGCCAGACGGTGACGCTCGGCGCGCGCGTCAAGGCCGCGGGCATGGGGCTGGCGCTCAGCTTCCATTATTCGGACAGCTGGGCGGACCCGGAGCATCAGCGTCCACCCGCTGCCTGGGCGCAGTTCGGTCCCGCCGCGCTGGCCCGTGCGGTGGAGGCGCATACGCGCGACACGCTGCGGGCGATGCGTGCAGGTGGCGCGCCCGTCGACATGGTCGTGATCGGGAACGAGATCACCTTTGGCATGCTCTGGCCGCAAGGCCGCGTCCGGCTGGCGGCGACCACGGGCAATCCCGTCACCGATGCCAATCACCGCGACGTCGGCGCGATCGGCGGTTTCGACGGGCTGGCCCAGTTCCTGCGCGCCGGGATCGCCGGCGCACGCGCGGCCGAGCCGGGGGCGTTCATCCAGCTGCACAACCACCTCGGTCGCCGCTGGCCGGTGGTGCGCGAATGGACCGATGCGCTGGTCGCACGCGGGGTGGACTTCGACGTCATCGGCTTCTCCTGCTACCAGCAACTGGCGCAGGGCGACTGGCAGCGCACCTTTGACGCGTTTCTGGACCGCTATCCCGACAAGGGGCTGCTCGTCGCGGAATATTCCAGCCGCAAACGCTACCTGAACGATCTCGTCCATGCGCTGCCCGGCAATCGGGGCTGGGGCACCTTCATCTGGGAGCCGATCCGCCATCAGGAGGCGGTGTTCGACCGCAACGGGCGCAACGCAGGCGGCGGGCCGAAGCCCGATCTGCTGGCACAGGGGCTGAACGGTGCGGAGGCGCCGGGCGGCCTGATCGCCACCGCACCGCCAGCCCCCGTCCCGCCGCACCCCATGATGGGCGTGGGCGGCGATTATCATGCCAACGCACTGCTCGACACCTATCGGCGGATCGCGCACGATTATGGCCTTCGCTAGGCGGGTCCTGGCGATCGCGGCGCTGGCGGTGCTGCTGATCGCCGGCCCCACATCCGCGCAGACGCTGGTTCGGTTCGCGGCAGGCGGCGACGGGCTGGCGCTTGCCGATGCGCGCGGTCTGGCGTGTATCGTCACCGATCCGCGCGACCATGCCGTGGTCGCCATCGCCGCGGCTGACCTTCGCCGCGATCTGGCCCGGGTGTCCGGCCGCACCGGCGACAGCGGCGTGCAGCTGTGGCTGGGAACGCTCGGGCGTCACCGCGGGATCGACCGGCTCGTCCGGCGCGGGCGCCTGGACGTCACCCGCCTGCGCGGCGCGTGGGAAAGCTTCGTGATCGCCACCGTCGCCGATCCGGCCCCCGGCGTGGCGCAGGCGCTGGTCATCGCCGGCAGCGACCGGCGCGGCACCGCTTACGGCGCCTATGAACTGGCGCAGGCGATCGGCGTCTCGCCCTGGCACTGGTGGGCCGACGTGCCGCCCGAACACCATGCCGACATCCGGGTGGTGCCCGGCACCGTCCGCTTCGGCCCGCCGTCCGTCCGCTATCGCGGCATCTTCCTGAACGACGAGGATTGGGGGCTGGAGCCCTGGGCCGCGCGCACGCACGAGCCGGAGAACGGCACGATCGGCCCGCGAACCTATGCGCGGCTGTTCGAACTGATGCTGCGGCTGAAGGCCAATCTGGTCTGGCCGGCGATGCACAAGGTGACGCGACCCTTCAACGCCGATCCCCGCAACGCGGCGCTGGCCGACCGTTATGGGATCGTCATAGGGTCCAGCCATGCGGAGCCGATGCTGCGCAACAATGTCGGCGAATGGACCGGCCCGGCCGATGGCTATGATTATGCGCGCCACCCGGCCGCCGTCGCCGATTACTGGCGGGCGCGCGTGCGCAGCCACCGCGATTACGAAAGCATCTGGACGCTGGGGATGCGCGGCATCCACGACAGCGGCATGATCGGCCCCGGCACCGATGGCGAGCGTCGCCGCCTGCTGGAGCGCATCATCACCGATCAGCGCGCCTTGCTGCGCCGCGATGGCGGTCTCGATCCGTTACGCACGCCACAGGTCTTCACCCCGTACAAGGAGGTACTGGACCTGTATCGCGGCGGGCTGGCCGTGCCCGAGGATGTGACGCTGATGTGGCCGGACGACAATTTCGGCTATATCCGCCACTTCCCCGATGCCGCGGAGCGGCGCCGTCCGGGTGGCTCCGGCGTATATTACCACCTGTCCTATCTGGGTGCGCCCCTCTCCTATCTCTGGCTGTCCACCACGCCGCCCGCGCTGATCCGGGAGGAGATGGGCCGCGCCTGGGACCGGGGGGCGCGCACCATGTGGGTCGCCAATGTCGGCGATCTGAAGCCTGCCGAGCTGGCCACCGACTATTTCCTGCGCCTCGCCTGGGACGTGGCCGGCACCCGCGCGCACCCGATCGACGCGGTCGTCGCGGACTGGGCCGGGCGCAGCATCGGCACCGGCCTGGGTGCGGAGGCGGCCGCGATCCTGGCCGAGCATCACCGGCTGAACTTCATCCGCCGTCCCGAACATCTGCAATGGTGGCTTCCCGGCGAACTGTCCCGCCCCAGTCCGCTTGCGCCCGCCGAGGTCGAGGTGCGCCTCGCCGATTTCGCCCGGCTTGCCGCCCGCGTCCTCGCGCTGGCCGCCCGTGTCGCGCCCGATCGCCGCGATGCCTTCTTCGAACTGATCGACTATCCGGTCACCGCCGCGGCGCTAGCCAATGTCCGCGTGTTCGAGGCGGAGGCGCATGACCGGTTGCGCGATACGGCCCCCGCCGCCGCCCTGGCCGCCGCGGCGCGCGCGGTTGCGGCCGATACCGC
Organism: Sphingomonas carotinifaciens; assembly: GCF_009789535.1. Classification (NCBI taxonomy): domain Bacteria; kingdom Pseudomonadati; phylum Pseudomonadota; class Alphaproteobacteria; order Sphingomonadales; family Sphingomonadaceae; genus Sphingomonas; species Sphingomonas carotinifaciens. The sequence continues at coordinate 286,088 of NZ_WSUT01000001.1, forward strand.
CATCGCCGCGCTCACCCGGCGCTACAATCACGATGTCGCCGGCGGCAAATGGCGCCACATCATCGCGGCGGAGCCGGCCGACGGCCAGTGGCGACGCTATCGGCTCACCCCGCCCATCCTTCCCGCCGTACCGCCCGCGCCCACACCGTGGCGCACCGGCCCCGTCGCCCCCGCCACACCACCCGATCCCGTCCTGGAAGCGGCGGATGCCACCGGCCCGGCGATCGGCTGGCGCCGCATCGACGGGCTGGGCCAAAACGGCGCCGCCGTCACGGCCCAGGCCGGCGTCACCCTTGACTACCGCATCACCCTGCCGCCCGGCCGCTGGCGGATGACGGCCGATCTGCTGCCGACCTATCCCGATACGGATGGTGCGCCCCTGGCGCTGTCGGTCGCGCTGGACGGCGCCGCGCCCGTCATGCTGGCCGCGCCGCGCAACACCGGCGACCCCGCCTGGGCGCAGGCGGTGCTTGCGAACCGCATCGACCTGGCGCTCCCCACGCCCATGGCGGGGGGTGCGCACCGCATCAGCCTGCGCTTTCCGGCCGCGGGGTTGATCGTCGACCGGATGCGCTTCCAGCGGATCGCCGCGGTGGATTGACCGACCGACGGTCGGGCGGATACCACGGCGGGGTCGATGTGGGAGAGATCGGGGCGATCCCGGCGCCGAAGGAGCAACCGCCCCGGAAACTCTCAGGCAGAAGGACCACGCGGCGCATAACATCTGGAGAGTGATGCGGTTTTCCCCGCGTCCGCCGACGGGATAGCGATCTCAGGCACAAGGGACAGAAGGGGCATGCAATGGCCGGCACCTGCCGGCGAAAAGGACCGCATGCACACCGATCCCGTCACCACCCCGCTCGACCGCGACGTCCACCGACCGATCAGCGTCGCCGAATTGTTCACCATCGGCATCGGGCCCTCCAGCTCGCACACGGTGGGGCCGATGCGCGCGGCGTTCGACTTCGCACAGCGGGCGCTGGGCCTCGAAAGCGCGCCGGTGCGCGTCACCTGCGACCTGTACGGGTCGTTGGCGCTTACCGGGCGCGGCCACGCCACCGACACCGCAACCATCCTGGGACTGGCCGGATGGGAGCCGGAACGGCTCGATCCCGATGCCGCACCCGCGATCCTGCGCGACATAGCGGAGGGCGGGCAGGTGATGCTGGGCGGTACGCACGCCATCGCCTTTCCGGCCGACGCCATCGTCTTTCACCCGCGCGCCTTCCTGCCCGAACACCCGAACGGCATGACCTTCACCGCCACCTGCGCCGATGGCCGCGTTCATGCCGAAACCTATTTCTCGATCGGGGGCGGCGCCATCCTGCGCAAGGGTGCACCGGTCGCCGCCACCAACGTCGCGGTGCGCCACCCCTTCGCCTCCGGGCTGGACCTGCTGGCGATCGGCGACGCCACCGGGCTCGGCATCGCCGATATCGTCCGCGCCAACGAGGAGGCGTGGCGGTCGCCTGCCGAGACGGATGCGTTTCTGGATGCGGTGCGCGGCGCGATGAGCGCGTGTATCGATCGCGGGATCGCGCAGGAGGGCGTGTTGCCGGGCGGGCTGAAGGTCAGGCGGCGGGCGCACAGGCTGGCGGAGAGCCTGACGGGCGAGCGGCCGGGCAGCAATCCGGCAGAGGTGTTCGAGTGGGTGAGCCTGTGGGCGCTGGCAGTCAACGAGGAGAATGCGGCGGGCGGCCGGGTGGTGACCGCGCCGACCAATGGCGCCGCCGGGGTGCTGCCCGCGGTATTGCGCTTCTATGAAACGCTGATCCCGGGCGCGACGCCGCAGGGCGCGCGTACCTTTCTGCTCACGGCGGCCGCGATCGGCATGTTGTACAAGAAGCGCGCCTCGATCTCCGCGGCCGAAATGGGGTGCCAGGGCGAGGTCGGCGTCGCCTGTTCGATGGCGGCGGGCGCGCTGGCCGCGGTGCTGGGCGGCAGCAACCGCCAGATCGAGAATGCCGCCGAGATCGGCATGGAGCATAATCTGGGCCTGACCTGCGATCCGATCGGCGGACTGGTCCAGATCCCGTGTATCGAGCGCAACACGATGGGCGCGGTGAAGGCGATCAATGCCGCCTATCTGGCGCTGCGCGGCGATGGCAGCCATGTCGTCTCGCTGGACGCGGTGATCGAGACGATGCGCCAGACCGGCGAGGACATGCGCTCGCAATACAAGGAAACCAGCCTGGGCGGGCTGGCCGTGAACGTGGTGGAATGCTGAGCCGCACTCAGAACAGGTTGCGCCGGAACAGCGCCAGCGTCCAGTCCATCGCCTGGAGGAACAGCGCGGGGTCGTAGCGCGGCCCTTCGTCGCGCAAGAAAGCGTGCTGCCCGTTCACCTCATGCCATTCGTACCGCGTACCGGCCGCCTCCAGCGCCGCGCGGATCGCCTCGCGCCCCGCATAAGGAACGTGCGGGTCCTGCCGCCCCCAGACGAACATCGCCTCGCCCTGCAATGCCGCCATGCGCGCCAGGCTGTCGTCACAGCGGCCATGCCCCAATGTGCCGGAATGGATATCGGTGGCATAGAAGCAGGCGGCGGCCGAGACGCGCGGGTCCAGCGCGGCGCGGTAGGCGAGATGGCCGCCCAGACACACGCCAAAGGTCGCGAGCCGGCCGCTGCAGGCGGGATGTGCGGCCAGCGCGGTCAGCGCGGCTTGGGCATCGGCGTCATAGGCGGCGACCGGCTTGGTGAATTTCAGCGCGTTGCCGCGGTCGGTGCCGGCCGGGTCATAGGCGAGAACGGTGCCGGCGAGTTCATATTCGTGATAGACCTCCGGCACCGCCACCACATAACCCTGCCCGGCCAGCATCGCCGCCAGCCGACGGATCGGTGCGGTCACCTGATAGATTTCGGAAAACAGCAGGACGCCGGGATATCGCCCGTCGACCGCGGGGCGGAACAGGTGGGTGCGCATCGTGCCGGCACCCGGCACCTCGACATCCAGGGTTTCGTCGCTGCGAAGGATCATCGTTCGTTCCTGCTTGGCCTTGAGAGCGGGCATGGCAGTGGCAGCGCGGCGCCCCCGAGGCAAGGATCGTTGCAGCGACGGAACGTAAGTGCCGCGGTCGCAGTTTCTCGCGGACATCGGAGTGACATAGATGACCGCCAGTGCCCGCCTGACGTTTCTGACCCGGATCGGCTTCGCCACGCGCGGGCTGCTCTACATCGTCATCGCCATGCTGATCCTGCGCACCGACCGGGCCGAGGACCCCAGCGGCGCGCTGGAATATCTGGGCGAGGGCGGCGGCCAGTGGCTGCTCAGCGTCATGGCGGCGGGCCTGATCGCCTATGGCATATGGCGGCTGGCGGATGCGGCATTCGATATCGAGCGCCACGGCAGCGACCGGAAAGGCGCGATGGAACGCGTCGGCGCCGGCATCAGCGGCCTGGTCCACCTGTTCCTGTCCTGGCAGGCGATCAGGCTGATGCGCGGCGCGGCGGCCTCGGGCGACGGCACGCAGGCGGGAGCGCAGGCCGCCCTCGACCTGCCCGGTGGCTGGGCGCTGGTGCTACTGGGTGCCGCGATCCTGTTCGGGCTGGGCGCGATCCAGTTGGTAAAGGCCGCCAAGGGCAGCTTCCTGCGCTATCTGGAGCCCGAAATTGCCCGCCAGCGCTGGGCGCAGTGGAGCGGCCGGGCCGGCTATGCCGCGCGCGGCCTCGTCTTCCTCATCAGCGGCTATCTGCTGATGCGCGCCGGGCTGGACGAGCAGGCGGCACAGGCCGGAGGCATGGCCCGCGCCCTGTCATGGCTGACCAGCCCGTTCGACCTGATCGTCGGCGTCGGACTGGCGGGCTTCGGCCTGTTCAGCCTGATCGAGGCGCGCTTTCGCCGGTTGCACGACGTACCCGTCGACCATGTGGTGCGCCGCGCCACCCGCCTGCGCTGACCCGTCACGCGGATGCCTTGGCATCGCGTTTCAGCATCACGTCCTTGACGGTGTTGCCCGCCAGGCCACCTGCCGCCAGCGACACGACGACGTTGCCGACCAGCATATCGGCGATGCCGACCACGCTGGCGAACGCGACCAGCGCGGTGGTGGTGATCGGCATCGCCGCCGCCGCCTTGGTGAGCGTCACCCTGGCCGAATCCCGGATCGCCTGCACGCGGGTGAGCGCCGCGGCCAGCGGCTGATCCGCCTCCACCAGCGCGATCAATGCGCCCAGCGCCGCGTGCAGCGCGCGCAAATGGGCCAGCGCATCCTCCCGGTCGTTCTCCACCGGTCCACCATTGTCGCGCAGGCGGGTTTCCTCCGCGATCAGGCGATCCACCGCCAGCAGCGCCGCCGGCGCCAGCGTGCGGACCAGCAGCGCCTGTTCGCGGGTGGAGGCACGACCCGTCCACCCCGATGCGCTGACCGGCGCCTGCCCGCACACCGCCTCCATCAACGGCGCGAACGCACTGCGCACCATGTCGCGGCGTTGCTGCCGGTCCGCGGTTTCGCGGACGTGGCGGACAAAGGCGGGCAGATTGGGCTCGGCGGCGACGCTGGCCGGCGCCAGCGGCCGCAGGTCGCTGCGTTGCAGGAGCGCGCGGCGCAGCGCCTTGTACCGGCTGTCGTCGGCCAGATCCTGGATGCCGTCGCATCCGCCCAGGCACAGCGTGCGCAGGCGCTGCACCGCTTCCTCGTCCGACAGGCCTTCGGGCCAGCCGGTCATCCGGGTCCCGTTCCTCTCCATGTCGCGGCCTCCTTTCCGGCGTGTCGACCCGGCGTATCACAGCACTTGGCGAAAAGGAACATAGCAAGAACATCAACTTAGCGCCTAGCCTATCTATTTGCGATCGCAACGCAAAACGCTTGCTCCACTTCGTTAGATCGCTATTGCGAGCCGATATCAAGGATCGGGGGAATGAAGATGGTGGCTGGTTCCAGCCTGTGGACGATCGCGCTTGTCCTGAGCGCCGCACCGGCAACGGGCAATGTCGCGGTGGACGATGCCCCCGCAGCGGCGGTGTCGATGCCGGACGAGGACCCGCAGGATCAGGCCATTGTCGTCACCGGCGAAAAGGACAAGCGGCCGACGACGTCGACGCGGCTCCCGCTGACCCTGAGGGAAACGCCGCAATCGGTGACCGTGGTCGATCGCCAGCGTATCGAGGATTTCAACCTGACCTCGGTCACCGAGGTCCTGGCCCAGACGCCGGGCGTGACGATCTCGTCCACCGACAGCAACCGCACCAATTTCAACGTCCGCGGCTTTGCGGTGCGCAACTTCCAGCTCGATGGCGTGCCGACCATCTATCAGGTGAGCGGATACGAGAACAGCGCGGTCGGCGACATCGCCATCTATGACCGGGTGGAGGTGATCCGCGGCGCGGCCGGGCTGGTGACCGGCGTTGGCGACCCGTCCGCGACGGTGAACCTGATCCGCAAGCGCGCACCGGGCGAATTTCGCGGCTATTTCTCGATGCAGGGCGGCAGCTTCTCGACCTATCGGCTGGAGGCTGATATCGGCGGCCCGGTGACGCAGGACGGGTCGGTCCGCGCCCGCGTCGTCGCGGCCTATACCGACCGCGAATCCTATATCGACCTGCAGCATGATCGTGTCCCGGTGTTGTACGGCACGCTGGAATGGGACGTGACGCCGCACACCCGTCTGCGCGTCGGTGCCGACTATCTGCGCACCGACTCGCGCGGGGCGGGCTGGGGCTCGGTCCCCCTGCTCTACACCGACGGCACGAAGACGGATTTCCCGCGCTCCTTCACCGGCACCACGCGCTGGACCCAGTGGCTGCGCGAGACGACAACCGTGTTCGGCGCGGTGGAACAGGATATCGGCAGCAACTGGCTGCTGCGCGTCAGCTATAATGGCCGGCGCGGCGATAACGACAGCACGCTGTTCAACATCCCCAACGGCTTTCCCAATCGCGACGGCACCGGTCTGGGCGCGCCCTTCTCCTTCTATGGCGAGGTCGACCAGAACGAGGACGCGATCGACGCCTATGTCGCGGGCAAGGTGACGCTGTTCGGCCGCGAGCATGAGGTGGTCGCCGGCATGAACCATTTCGAGCGCGACTTCCTGGTCAATCGCTCGCGCTACGGCGCAACGCCGCCAGGCTATCCGACCGCGGAGACAGGCACCCCCGACATCGACCCGTGGAACCCGACTTTCCCCCGGCCCGACATCATCCGCTCGACCGTGCCCGATTTCACGCAGGACCTGCGCCAGACCGGCGGCTACGGCGTCGTGCGCCTGAACCCGGCGGACTGGCTGAAGGTGATCGCCGGCGTGCGCTACACCGACTACAAGGCCGATCGCGACAATTACCTGGACGGCGTGTTGCAGCCCGACGGCGTCAGCAACGTGCAGCATGAGAGGAAATGGGCGCCATATGGCGGCATCGTCGCCGATCTGACGCCAGCGATCTCGCTTTATGCCAGCTATGCCAGCGTCTTCACGCCGGTGTCGGCGCGCAACGCCAACAACGACATCCTGCCCCCCACCACCGGCGCCAATTACGAGGCGGGTGTGAAGGCGACACCCTTTGGCGAAGGCTTCACCGTCTCGGCAGCGGGCTTCCATATCCGGCAGGACAATCTGACGATCACCGATCCCAATGCCGTGCCCAACTCCCTGCCCGGCAACCTGACCCCCTCGCTGTCGGTGTCGGGCGTGAAGACTTGGGGCGGCGAGGCCGAGGTTGCCGGCGAGCCGCTGCCCGGCTGGACGATCAACGGCAGCTATACCTATGCCCGGTCGGAGGATCGCACCGGCCTGCGCATCAACCCGTTCTTCCCGCTGCACCTGGGCCGCGTCTATACAACGTACCGCCTGCCCGGCGACCGGCTGACGATCGGCGGCGGCGTGACCGCGCAGTCGCGCATCTTCGACCGCGGCAACGTGCCCTCCGGCCGGTTCACCGCCGCCGGTGCGCCGATCCTGGTCGCCGGCGAGGTCGAACAGGGCGCCTATGCCACCGTCGATGCGCTCGCCCGCTACAAGCTGACCGAGCGTGCGATCCTCAGCGTCAACGTCACCAACCTGTTCGACCAGAGCTATTATCGCAACGTCCGCTTCGCCTTTGGCGGGCCGGGCGGTTTCTATGGCGAGCCTCGCCGGGTGATCGGCAGCATCCGGGTAAATTTCTGATGCAAGGGGGGCGCCCGCCTGCGCCGCGATCGCCTGCCTATCCTATGCGATTGCGGCGCAGCCAAAAAACCTGATCGGGCAGACGCTTCTGGCTTCGGAACCGGCGGGTTCGGGGGTATGCGCATGCTGATGCAGGAAGGTACCCCCGTGAATTCACCGGCCACACGCGACATCGTCGTGATCGGGGGCTCGGCGGGAAGCGGCGCCGTCCTCAAGACGTTGATGCAGCGCCTGCCCGCCGACCTGCCGGCCAGCCTCTTCGTCACCACGCACATCCCTGCCCACAGCCCCGGCTTCCTGGCCGAGATCCTGTCGAGCCGCAGCGCGCTGCCCGTGATGCAGGCGGTCGATGGTCAGCCGGTCGAGCGCGGCCATGTCTATCTGGCGGCACCCGACCGGCATCTGCTGCTGATCGACGGCATCATCCGCCTCGGGCTCGGCCCGCGCGAGAACATGGTGCGCCCGGCGATCGACCCGCTGTTCCGGTCCGCCGCGCTGTCCTTCGGTCCGCGCGTCATCGGCGTGATCCTGACCGGCATGCTGAACGACGGCGCGGCCGGGTTGCATGCGGTAAAGGCGTGCGGCGGACTGGCCGTCGTCCAGAACCCCGTCGATGCCCATGCCGACCAGATGCCGCTGGCGGCCCTGCAGACGACCGAGGTGGATCATGTCGTGGCCGAGGCCGGGCTGGGCGACCTGCTGGTCGAACTGGTGAACGGCGTGGCAGGCCCGCCGGTGCAGCCGGACGAGAATCTGCGGCTGGAGGTCGGCATCGCCGCGGGATCGCGGCTGGGCAGCACCAGGCTGCTGGACATCGCCAATCCCAGTGCCCTGTCCTGCCCCGATTGCCATGGCGTACTGTCGGAGGTTCGCGGGGCCGTGCCCCTGCGCTACCGTTGCCAGATCGGGCATGGCTATACCGCGGAAACGCTGGCCGCGCACGGGGTTGAGGTGGATGAAGCGATCCGGGTGGCGATGCGGGTGATGGAGGAACGGGTGACGCTGGTGGAGCGCATGGCACTGGATGCGCGGGCAAGCGGCCGCATTGCGGTTGCCGAACTCTATGAGGCGCGTGGGCAGGAATATCGCCGCTATGCCGCCACGCTGCGCGACGCGGCGGTGGCCTCGCTCCGTCTGGGCGGCGCGCCGCACGCACAGGATGTCTGACCCCATGGCCCGTGACATGCAGGACGGGGGCACGCCGTCCGCCATCGTCGGCATCGGCGTCGGCACCGCCTCGCTCGCGTCGCTCCAAGCGCTGTTCGGCGGCATCGCGGGCAGCGCGGCGGGCGAAGCCGCCTATCTGGTCGCGGTACGCCAGCAGGACGGGTCGGATGTCGCGGTCGTGGTGGAGGCGCTGCGCGCCGCCGCCCCGCTGCCCGTCGCCCTTGCCCGCGATGGCGAGCGGATCGCCCCCGGCCATGTCTATGTCGGCGGGCACGACGACGTGGTAACGATCGCCGACGGGCATCTGGCGGTCCGCGTCGCCTCCGAACCGGTGGAGCATCGCGGCACCATCGATACCATGCTGATCTCGCTGGCCGAACAGGTCCATGAACGCGGCATCGCCGTCATCCTGTCGGGCCTCGGCACCGACGGCAGCGCCGGCGTCACCGCTACCAAGAAATGCGGCGGCCTGTCCATCGCCGAGTGGATGGATGACGGGGATGCGCCAACCGTCGACGGGGGCGGCCCCTACGGCGTCACCGACATCCGCGTACCCGCCGCGGAAATGGCCGGGCAGATCGAACGCTACATCGCCAACCTTGCGGCGCCGGGCGCCGAGGAAAGCGAGCAGGCGCCGGGCGACGACGAGGTGCAGGTGACGCAGATCACCACCATCCTGCGCAACGTCACCGGCAACGACTTCCACGACTATAAGCGCGGCACCTTTCAGCGCCGGGTCCATCGCCGCATGCTGGTGACGCAGGTGGACAGCATCGACGCCTATGTCGCGCGGCTGCGCGAGGATCATGACGAGGTGCAGAGCCTGTTCCAGGACCTGTTGATCGGCGTCACCCAGTTCTTTCGCGACCCCGCCGAGTTTGCGGTGCTGGAGGGCGAGATACCGCGCCTGTTCCAGAACAAGGCGCCCGGCGGGCAGTTGCGGGTCTGGGTGCTCGGCTGCGCCACCGGGGAGGAGGCGTATTCGATCGCCATCCTGCTGCGCGAGCACATGGCGACGCTGGCCCGACCGCCCGAGGTGCAGATCTTCGCCACCGATCTCGATGCCAGGGCGCTGAACCTGGCGCGCGCCGGCCGCTATACCGCGGCGATCGCCGGCCATATCCGGCCTGACCGGCTGGAGCGCTGGTTCGTGCGCGAGGGCGACACCTATTGCGTCGCCAAGGAACTGCGCGAGATGTGCATCTTCTCGCCGCACAACATCGTCAAGGATGCGCCCTTTTCGCGCATCGACATCCTGTCGTGCCGCAACCTGCTGATCTACCTGAACGCGGAGTTGCAGGGGCGGGTGATCCCGATCTTCCACTTCTCGCTGCAACCCGGCGGCGTGCTGTTCCTCGGCTCCTCGGAAAGCGTCTCGCGCCACCAGAAGCTGTTCACGCCGGTCGATCGCCGCAACCGGGTGTATCGCCGGCTGGAAACGGGGCTGCGCACCATTCCGGATTTCCCGCTGAGCGCGCGGGTGCGTACCCCCGACATGCAGTTTGCACCGGCCGCCGCCCGCTCGCCGGCCGGGCAACTGGCCAGCGCGGTCAGCCGCAAGGCCGAGGCGCTGGCCGAGCGCTATGCGCCTGCCTATGTCGTGGTCGACCAGCAGTTCGACGTGCTGCACTTCTCCGGGCGCACCGGCCGCTATCTGGAACCCAGCACGGGAGCCGCGACGCTCAACCTGCTCAGCCTCATCCACCGCGACCTGCGCCTCGACCTGCGCTCCGCCCTTTCCCGCGCCACCAGCGAAAGCCGCCGCATCGAACTACCCCGCCTAACCATCCACCAGGAAGACCGCGCCCATGCCGTCAACCTGATCGTGGAGCCGGTCGGCGGGCCGGACGCGCAGGCGCTTATGGTTCTTTTCCAGGATGTTGGCCCGGTCGCCCTGCCCGAGGACGGCGACGGCGACCGGCTGGCGACCGACGAGCATGTCCAGCGGCTGGACGCGGAACTGCGCGTGACCCGCGACCGCCTTCAGGCGACGATCGAGGAGTTGGAATCGACCAACGAGGAACTGAAATCCTCCAACGAGGAATATCAGTCGATCAACGAGGAACTCCAGTCCGCCAACGAGGAACTGGAAACGTCGAAGGAGGAACAGCAGTCGATCAACGAGGAGTTGCAGACGCTGAACCACGAACTCGGCCACCGGGTGGGCGAGCTGGGACAGACCAACTCCGACCTGAAGAACCTGCTGGAATCGACGCAGATCGCCACCGTCTTCCTGGACATCGACCTGCGCGTGCGCTCGTTCACCCCGATTGCGACCGAGATCTTCCACCTGCTCGACACCGATGTCGGCAGGCCGCTCGATCACGTCGTCTCGCGCGTCCATTATCCGGAACTGCCCGACGATGTGCGCCGTGTGTTGAAGACGCTGCAACCGGTCGAGCGGGAGGTGATCGAACCCGGCACCAGCCGGCACTTCGCCGCGCGCGTGCTGCCCTATCGCAGTACCGACAATTTCATCAGCGGGGCGGTGGTGACCTTTACCGACCTCACTGCGGTGCGTCAGGCCGAAACCGCCAGCCGCGCCAGCGAGGAACGCTACCGCGCCTTCGTCACCGCCAGTTCGGACGCGGTGTTCCGCATGAACGCGGACTGGAGCGCGATGCGCCAGATGGACGGGCGCGGCTTCCTGGCCGACACCAACAGTGCGTCCCATGACTGGATGGACAGCTACATCCCCCACGACGACCAGCCATGGATGCGCGTGGCCATCGACGATGCCATCCAGACCAAGGCGATGTTCGAGCTGGAACATCGCATCCGCCGCGCCGACGACACGATGGGCTGGGCCCATTCGCGCGCGGTGCCGATCCTGGATGGCGAGGGCGAGATCGCCGAATGGATCGGCACCGCCAGCGACGTGACCGACGAACATGGTGTCGAGGTCGATCGCCGCGCGGGCGAGGAACGGCTGCGCAGCGCGATCCAGGTCGCCCGCGTCGGCACCTGGGACTGGAACATCGTCAGCGACGAGATCATCTGGTCCGAGGAATATTTCCGCATGCTCGGCTACCGCATCGGCGAGGTGACGCCCAGCCGCGACGCACTGCTCGACCGCATTCACCCGGAGGATCGCGAGGCGACCGAAGACGCCATCGCGCATGCCCGTGATACGCAGCAGGAATATGTGCACGAGTTCCGCTCGCTCCACCCGGACGGCTCGGTCCACTGGCTTTCCGCGCGCGGCCGCTTCCTTTACGCCGAAGACGGCGAGCCGCTGCGCATGATCGGCGCGATGATCGAGACGACCGAGGCGCGCGAGTTGCAGAAGCGTCAGGCGGTCCTCGTCACCGAATTGCAGCACCGCACCCGCAACCTGATCGCGGTGGTGCGCTCGATGACCGACAAGACGCTGCGCCATGCCCCCGATCTGCAGACCTTTCGCGGCCAGTTTCGTGTCCGGCTCGATGCGCTTGCCCGTGTCCAGGGGCTGCTCTCGCGGCTGGACGAGCATGACCGCGTCACCTTTGACGAACTGCTGCGCACCGAGCTCGCCGCGCACGGCGCGATGGAGAACGAGCCCGATCGCGTGACGCTGACCGGGCCGAGCGGCATCCGCATGCGCTCGGGCATGGTGCAGACGCTGGCGATGGCGCTGCACGAACTGGCCACCAACGCCACCAAATATGGTGCGCTGAAGGAAAGCGGCGGGCGGCTGGCGATCAGCTGGCGCCTGCTGGACGAAGGCGACCGGCCCAAGCGGCTGGAGATCACTTGGCAGGAACATGGCGTCGCCATGCCTCCCGCCGACGCGCCGCCACAGGGCAGCGGACAGGGGCGCGAACTGATCGAACGCGCCCTGCCCTATCAGCTTGACGCGGAAACCAGCTACGCCTTCGGGCCGGACGGGGTGCGCTGTGTCATCATTGCCCCCATCTCCAGGACCACGGCATGACCGACCTCCCCTTGCGCAACCGCACGATCCTGGTGGTGGAGGACGAGTATATGCTCGCCGAGGAGCTGTGCACCAATCTGGCGGAGGCGGGCGCCAGCATCGTCGGTCCGGCGGCAACGGTCGCGGCCGGTCTGGCACTGCTTCATGCTGCCGCGCATCTGGACGGTGCGGTGCTCGATGTCAGCTTGCGCGGAGAGCCCGTCTTCGATCTGGCCGATGCACTGGTGCTGCGGCATGTGCCCTTTGTCTTTGCTACCGGCTATGACGTGGCGGCCATTCCCGAACGGTTCCAGTCCGCACGCCACTTCCAGAAGCCCGTCCCGATCGCCAAGATCGTCGCCACGCTGCGCAACCGGTAGGGACGCTCACCAGACGCCTCCTTTCCAATGGCGTGGACGGCCGCGCTGATCGAAGTTAGCATCACGGGATGACGCATTATACCCGTGCCGATCTCGACATGGCGGACCGCCACATTGCGCAGGGCGAGCGGCATATCGTGCAGCAGGAACAGCTCGTCACCAGCCTGCGTCTGAAGCAACTGCCGACCGCGGCGGCGGAGGCGCAACTAGTGACGTTGAACGCGACACTGGTGCAACACCGTGCCCATCGCGCCGCCATCGCCGAGGCCTTGAACGTGGCCCTGAACGCGGCCCTGAACGCGACCGGGCGCCGGTCCGGCCCTGATGCGAATCTACCATCCTGTACGTAGATCGGTAGGATATGGCCGCCCGATCTCGCAGGCTATATCAACGGCATGCGCCAGAAAAACGACACCAGCGAGCCCCCTGTCCGCTCCGACGAGGATGAACGCGCATATTTGCTGAAGCGTGCGAAGGATCATCAGCAATTGTCTGAAAGATCACAAGAGTTTGCCTCCAAGGCGATACATGAGAAGCTGCGTCAGCTTTATGTCGATCGTGCCGAACGCATCGAAATAGTAGTTCCCGACTAGAAATCCCGCAAAGATACCAGGAACACAAACCTTTGCAGTAGGTTGATGCGCCCGAACCGGCCCCGTTCCTCGTGGTGCCGGACGTGGAGGATCGGGCGTGAAGGCTTTAGCAATAATAGTGTCCGGTGCCGCGCTCCTGTCCGCCTGCGCGGCGCCGGCGACACGTATCTCCACCGGTCTGCAACGCTATGGTTTCGACACCCAGCGGGCCGATTGTGTCGGCACCCGGTTGCAGCGCGACCTTTCCCTCGGCCAGCTTCAACAACTCGGCCGTGCCGCGGCCGCCTATGGCAAGGATGACCCGAACCCCGGCGTGCTGACCGTTGGCGATCTGTTGCGCGTTGCGGGCGAGTTGAAGGATCCCGCCATCGTCGTCGCGGTCGGCAAGGCGGCGGCCGGCTGCGGCGTGTTGCCCTGATCCTCCCGCCCTTCCTCCCATGTCGCCACCCCCGCCCAAGACGCTTCGCGAGACCGCCGACCTGCGCCACCTGCGCCAGATCATCGGCGGGCTCGACGAGGGCGTGATCCTGATCGATCCCGACCAGAGCCTGCTCTGGGCGAATGCGGCGGCGCTGCGGATGCACGGCGTCGGCGACCTTGCCGATCTGGGTGCGACGGTGGCCGAATACCGCGCCCGCTTCCACCTGCGTTACCGCAACAATCATCGCGTCCCGCCGGACGACTATCCGCTGGAGCGTGTGGTCGCGGGCGACGACTTCTCCGAGGTGGTGGTCGAGGTGACGGTCGCAGGGGAACCGGAACCGCGTTGGGTGCATCAGGTTCGCAGCCTGGTGCTCAACGACGCCGACGAGGATGCACCCGCCTGTCTGGTGCTGATCATCCAGGATGTCTCGGCGCGGTTCGAGGCGGAGGATCGTTTCGAACAGTCGTTCAACGCCAATCCCGCCCCCGCGGTCATCTGCCGGTTGAACGACCTGCGGTTCGTGAAGGTGAACCAGGGGTTCCTGGACCTGACCGGGCATCCGCGCGATCAGGTGTTGTGCCGCACGGTCTATGACATCGACGTGCTGCGCGCGGCCGAGCGGCGCGACCTTGCCAAGCAGCGGCTGGCCGAGGGACGGACGATCCCGCAGATGGAGGCCGAGCTGGAGTTGCCCGGCGGCGGGACCAGGCTGGTCATCGTCGCCGGCCAGCCCATCGACCTGGGCGACCAGCCTTGCATGCTCTTCACCTTTGCCGACCTAGAGCCGCGACGGGTCGCGGAAGGGGCGCTGCGCCACAGCGAGGAGCGCTTCACCCGCACCTTCCAGATGGCGCCGGTGGCCATGGCGATCGGCGCGCGCGACGGCCATTTGCTGTGCGAGGTCAATGCCAGCTTCACCCGGATGACCGGATATGCCGCGGCCGAGATCATCGGCCGCCCGCTCGGCGATGTCGAGCTGTGGGAGACCGGCGCGATCCGTCGCGAGATCGAGGCAGCGATCGATGCCGGTCACGACCTGCGCGCCCACGAGGCCCGCATCCATGCCAAGGACGGCGCGACCATCGATTGCATCGTCTCGACCGAGGCGATCCGGCTCGGCGACGATGCCTGCGTCCTCTGGGCGTTCCAGGACATCACCCAGCGCAAGGCCACCGAGCTGGAACTGGTCGAGGCGATCGAGGCGGTGATGAAGGATACGAGCTGGTTCAGCCGCTCGATCATGGACAAGCTGGCCCGGCTGCGCGCGCCGCAGCCCGGGGTCGAGGGGCCGGGGCTGGGCGACCTGACCGCGCGCGAGCGCGACGTGCTGGCGCTGATCTGCCGCGGCTATGACGACAAGCGGATCGCCCGCACCCTCGACGTCGCCGCCAACACCGTGCGCAACCATGTCGCGCGCATCTACGCCAAGATCGGCGTGAACCGCCGGATCGCCGCGGTCGCCTGGGCACGCGCGCGCGGCTTCGACGGCACCGGCGTGGCGACACCGCCATCATGACATCCTCGCGGCGCCGACCGCAGGCAAGACAAGGTTCAACAGGAGTAACTATGGCTACGAATAAAACTGCCGGCTTTGCGGCCGCGGACGAACGGCTGGTGGGCAAGACGGCGACCCGGCTTTCCTGGGGCGCGATCTTCGCCGGTGTCGTCATCGCGATCGCGGTGCAGGTCGTCCTCGGCATCCTGGGCGCGGGCATCGGTCTGACGATGGTCGATCCGGTCGAGGGCACGACGCCGGGTGCGACAGGATTCGGCATCGGCGCGGGCATCTACTGGCTGATCACCACCGTGCTGGCGCTGGGCGCCGGTGGCTATGCCGCCGCGCGCGTGGCCGGCGTGCACGAACGGTTCGACGCGCTCGTCCACGGCCTCGTCGTGTGGGGCGTCACGCTGATCGTGACCTTGTACCTGCTCACCTCGGCGGTCGGCGGCATCATCGGCGGCGCATTCCGCACCGTCGGCGCGGTCGCGGGTGCCGCGGGCACGACGGTCGGTGCAGCGGTACCCCAGGCCGCAGCAATCGCCGGCGTCGACAAGGGCGATGTCCGCGAACAGGCCGCCGCCTATCTGTCCGACACGCCGAACGATCCCGCCAGCATGACGCCAGAACAGGCGCAAAAGGAGATCGCCAAGGAACTCCCCGCGCTCGCGGCCGGCGGTGCCGAGGGCCAGCAGGCGGAGGCCCGCATCGTCGAGATCGTCGCCGCCCAGCGTAAGATCAGCCGCCCCGAGGCGCAGGCTCAGGTCACCCGCGCCAAGCGGCAGTTCGTGCAGACCAAGAACGAGGCGGTATCGACCGCCAAGTCGGCCACCGATCAGGCCGCCGGTGCCGCGGCCGGCACCTCGTTCGTCCTCGTCGTCGCGCTGCTGATCGGTGCAGCGGCCGCCGGTTTCGGTGCAACCGCGGTCACCCGCCGCCGGCTGCGCTGAGTGTCTGCGGCGGGTCAGCGTATCGGCCCGCCGCCCCCTCCATCCAACAGGAGATCATCCATGACCAAGACCATCGGCCTTGCCGCAGCCCTTATCGGCATGATCGCGCTGTCGGCGTGCAATACGGTGAACGGCGCCGGCCGCGACATGCGTTCGGCCGGGGAGGCGGTGTCCGACGCCTCGGGCCAGTCCAAGAAGTGACCATGCCGGGCGGGGCGGTCTTCTGATCGACCGTCCCGCTCCGCTTATCCGGTTATCCAGCGGAGCGCCTGCCGCAATCGCGCGGCACCGTCCCGGTCGAACCATGCGCCATGCGCGAAGATCACCCGCTCCGGCGTCAGCGCCAGCATCGCGCGCAGCGTCGCAGCGACCTCGCCATAACGCAGGTAGAGCGCCAGCCGCAGATAGCGCGGCGTCCCTCCCGCCTCTGTTCCGGCCAGTCGCGAAAACACGCGGGTGGCGGTCGGCAGACGCCGTGACCGCAGATGCTGCACCAGATCGGTCAGCATCAGCGTGCGCGAGGCGCGGTGGAACAGATAGACCTCGGCAAAGCCCGCACCGCGGATCACCCCCTGTTCGATCTCACTCCGCCACGCGTCCGGCGCCTCTTCGGCCAGATCATGGTCGATCCGAAGACCGGCGGCACGCACCTGACGCCGATCGCGCAGGCCCGGCGCCCCCCAGGTCACCGCATCCGGAAAGCGCGCCTGCCACCCGGCCACATAGGTCCAGTGCGCGATGTTGGGCGCCACCAGATGCCGGACGGGCCCGAGCGGCTGCAACGCCGCGATCAGCGCATCGGTCACCTGTGTCGGGGAATGCAGCAGCAGGTCGCCATTATCCAGCCGTACCACCGTCATGCGCACCGGCATCGGGATGCCGCCCGGATGCATCGGCCCGCTGTCGACGATCCAGACATTCTCGGCGACCGGCTTGGGCGTGTCGAGCGGCGGATAGGTCGCGGCTTCGTCCGCATCATCCTCGGGGCCGGGATCGCGACCACCCCCGCGAAGGGCGCTGGCGAGCAACAGCGCCGCCCCGCCCGCCAGTGCCATCCCGGCGACTTTTCCGGTAGAGTTGATCCGCATCGCATTCGCTCCGGCCTGTGGCCAACGGGATCGCGGCACGCCCCCTCTTGGTTCCACAACTACGGATACCATTCGGTCGTATGGCGCCCCCGAAGCGACGATCAGAGCCCGACCAGCTCGCGCAGCACCGCCAGCACGCGCCGCTCGTTCGTCGGCTTGCCGGCATTGGGCACGTCGGCCAGGATCGCACCGCCGAAATCCTGCGGACGATGATGCGCGCTGGCCAGAGCGAACGGCACGCCCCGCGCCGCCAGGGCCTCGGCCACCGGTGTCACCAGTTCGCCGCCCAGATTGACGTCGAGCAGCGCGACGGTGGGGCGTTCCTCGTCCAGCAGTTGCAGCGCATCCTGAACGCTGGGCACCGGACCCAGCACCTGCCAGCCATGGCTTTCCAGCATCAACTGAAGGTCCAGCGCGATCAGATATTCGTCTTCAACAACCAGAACCGATTTGCGCATGGACGGCCTTCAACGCGACAGAGGGGCACTCCCAAGCGGAATGACGATCTGCGCGCGGAAACCGCCGATCGCATAATCCTGTTCCACCGTGCCGCGCAGTCCGTAGCTGGTCGTCGCCTCGATCAGGCGGGTGCCGTACCCCGTCGTGGTCGGCGGCGTGACGGCGGGACCGTCGCTTTCCGCCCAGTCCAGCCGCAGCGCGGTTCCCGCATCCTCCACCTGCCAGCCGATGCGCAACCGCCCGTCCGGCACCGACAGCGCGCCGTGCTTGGCGGCGTTGGTCGCCAGTTCGTGCAGCACCAGCGCCAGCGATCCGATGATGTGGGGCCCCAGTTCGACCGGGGCGCCCGGTACCATTACCACCGCCTCCGGATTGTCGCGGTACGGCTCCATGATGCGATCGAGGAGTTCTGCCACCCCGCTCGATCCCTGTTCGGCAAAGGACAGGTCCTGTGCCTCGGCCAGCGCGCCGAACCGGCCGAGAAAGGCGTCGCGATATTCCTCCGCCGTCCGCCCCGCCGTCGGCGTTTGCCGCGCGATCGACTGCGCCACCCCCAGCAGGTTCTTGATGCGGTGGCGCAACTCGCCGAACAGCATGTCCTTTGCCACGTCATTGCGGATGCGGTCGGTCGCATCGACGATCGACAACAGCAGCGAATGGCTGAGCCCGTCCGGATGGTACAATGTCCGCGCGGTCAGCAGCATGGTACGCCGCCCGAGCCGCGGGAAATCATGCTCGACCCGGTAATTGACCACCGCGTTCGCTCTGGGGATCACGTCTTCCAGCAGGCGGCGGAGTTCGGGAATATCCCACTGGCCGTTGCCGAGCGTGTACAGGCGCCGCCCGATCGTATCGTCCCGCTCCACCCCGAACGTGTTCAGAAAGGCGCGGCTGGCGTTCTGAACACACAGATTGCCGTCCAGCACCAGCATCGGATCGGCGACGGTATCGACGATACCCTGCAACTGCACATGCCCGGTGCGCAGCACGCGGTACAGGTCTTCCATGTTCATGCCGGTATGCTCGCGCGGTCAGTCTGCTGCGGTTGTCGGAAAGAAGCGCTCCACGACGTCGCGCGCCAGTCGGGCGGGGCGAAAGGTCTTGGCATCGATGCAGCACCAGCTGGACCGGACTTCGGCCAGCACATCCTCGCCGCGCCGGATGATGGTGTTGTAGAAGGCGCGCGCCCCTTCCACCTTTTCCAAAAGGACGGTGGCGATCACATCGTCCCCCAGATAGGTGGGGCGGCGATAGGTGATCTCGTGCTTGAGTGCCACCCACAGATGCCGGGCGACCGCATCCGCCGGGGCCAGCGATCGCCAATGATCGATCACCGCATTCTGTACCCAGTTCAGGTAGCTGGCGTTGTTGACGTGCCCCATGAAGTCGATGTCCGACGGCTGGACCGGCACGGAATAGCGAAATGGCGCCGCATTGCTCATGGGTACAGGATTAGCATGCAGGGCTGCGAACAGATAGCGTTATCGGCTTTGGGCCGCACAGGATCAGCTTGGGCGCAAGAGGTTAAGCCCGGGCCGCATCAGGCGGCCCGGGCCCGTCACTCACTTGCCGCGGAGCGTGTTCGCAATGGCAAGGCCGATCACGCCGACCAGTGCGGCGGTGGCATAGGGGCGCGCCTTGGCGAAACCCGTCGCCTTGTCGATCACCGGGCCGGGGTTGGCGATCGCGTCCTTGGCGGCACCGGCAACCTGCTTGGCGTTGCCGATGATCTGGTCGGCCACACCCTCATTCTCGATCTGCTTGTCGCCGATCGCCTTGCCGATGCCTTCCTTGACGTTGCCGCCCAGATCCTGCGCTTCGCCCTTCAGGGTGGTCGTGTTCATGATGGTGCCTCCGTATGCTAGGGTAATGGAACGGGATGCGTAACGATTGAAATGCGGGGAAGTCTCGCCGCGATGCGGTAAATTTGCCTTACCCGGCGATATTGCCCAGCGGCGAACCCGCGTAATCCGCCAGCAGTGCCGCGACATCGTCATAGATCGCCACCGCCCCCGCCTGGGTCAGCACATCGTCGGCAAACCCGCCCGAGCGGACCGCGACCGCTGCGATGCCGCATCGGCCCGCGGCCTCGATGTCATAGGGGGTGTCGCCGACGACGATCACCGCATCCGCCGGCGTGTCGGGCAGCTTGTCCAGCGCCGCGGCGAAGATATCCGGCGCGGGCTTGGTCCGCGCGACGTCGTCGCCGCTGGTCGTCTCCGCGACCAGGTCGCGCACGCCGAGCAGGTCCAGATAATGATCCAGTTCGTTTCGCGATGCCGAGGAGGCCAGCACCACCGACTGGCCGAGACCATGGGCATGGGCCAGCAGGTCATGGGCCCGTGCGAACGGCTTCGCCCGGTCCAGATATTTCTCCTTGAAGATCCTGCCATGCGCTTCGCCCAGGCGCGTCACGCCGTCTTCGTCCAGGTCGGGCAACAGGCTTGGCACCAGCATGTCGGTGCCCTTGCCGATCTGGTCGTGGATCGCCTGTCGGTCGAGGCGCGCACCGATGCCGGCGAACGCCTCCTCCCAGGCCAGCACGTGCAGGTCGTTTGAATCGATCAGCGTCCCGTCGATGTCGAAAAGAATGGCCTTGATCGGCATGGTCGCAGGTCCTGACGTGCACGGGGGGAAAGGAGCAGAACGACCCGGGGCCGTGCCTGTTCACCAAAGAAACGGTCGCACGGCCGAAGATTTCGCTTTCCCCGGTGAAGCAAGTGACTCATAGAATCCGCATGCCGATCCGTCCTGAAAACCGATGGCTCTACCCGATCGACTGGCAACAGCTTTCCCATTCGGTGCGCTTCACGCGTGCGGGTGCGCGGTGCGAACGCTGTGCGCGGCCGCATCGGCGGCGGGTGGCGCATCTGGGCGACGGGCGCTGGTGGGACGCGGGCGCGGCGTGCTGGCGCTCGGACCGGGGCAAGCGGGTGGCGATCAAGGGCGGCTTTACGCTGGCCGCGGTGCGCATGACCTATGTCGTGCTGGCCTGCGCGCATCTCGACCATGATCCCGGCAACAACGCGCCCGCCAATCTGAAGGCGCTGTGCCAGCGTTGCCACATGCTCCACGACGCGGCCGAGCATCGCTGGCAACGCTGGTGGAACGTCTATCGCCGGCGCGGCATCCGCGACCTGTACGAGGATCCGCGCATCACCCGCGCCCGCCTGGCATCGCGCTAGTCGATCAGGCGCGCGCCGCGCTCGAAGGTGAAGTAGCGCCAGATCCACTGCGCCATCACCGAGGCCCGCCGCTCGAACCCGATCAGCAGATAGACGTGCACAATCGACCATAGCAGCCATGCGGCGCGGCCGGTCAGGGTGAAGCGGCCATAAACATAGACCGCGGCATGGCGCCCGATCACCGCAGTGTCGCCGCGCGTGCGATAGCGATAGGGTGGCGGCGGGCCCGCCTTGCGCAGGGCACGGCCGAGATGATGGCCCTGCTGCTGCGCCACCTGTGCCAGCGCGGGCAGCGGCGCGCCGTCCTGCCGGAACAGCGCCACGTCGCCCAGCGCATAGATGTCGCGCTGCCCCGTCACCGCCAGGTTGCCGTCGACCGCGATCCTGCCGCCGCGGTCGTCCGTGCCGCCGATCCAGGCGGCGCCTTCCGCGGCGCGTATCCCGGCGCCCCACACCACGTTCGCCGCCTCGATCCGCTCCCCCGACACAACGACCGCCCCGTCCTCGATCCGCTCCACCGCCCCGCCAAGCCGCACCTCCACCCCCATCCGGCGCAGCCTTTTCGCCGCATAGTCCCCCAGCTTCTCCGGAAACGCCCCCAACAGCCGCGGCCCCGCCTCCACCAGGATCACCCGCGCCGCCGCAGGGTCGATATGCCGGAAGTCCCCCCTGAGCGTGTAGCGGGCAAGTTCCGCGGTCGTCCCTGCCATCTCCACCCCGGTCGGACCGCCCCCCACCACCACGATCGTCATCAACGCCGCCCGCCGCCCCGGATCGCCACAATGCTCCGCCTCCTCGAACGCCCTCAACAGGCGCGCGCGGATCGTGCGGGCATCCGCGATCGATTTGGGTGCGGGGGCGAGGGGAGCCCACTCGGGGTGCGCGAAGTAGTTGTAGGCCGATCCGGTCGCCAGCACGAGCTGATCGAAGGGCAGGTCCGCGCCGTCAGCCAGCTTCACCGTCCGCCCCGCCGTATCGACCCCGGTGACATCGGCGAGCACGACATCGACATTCCGCGCGCGCGCCAGCACCCGGCGGATCGGCGCGGCGATATCGGCCGGCGACAGCGCCGCCGTCGACACCTGATACAACAGCGGCTGGAACAGATGATGGTTGCGCCGGTCGACCAGCGTGACCTGCGCCTCGGCCCCTGCCAACGCCCGCGCACAAGCCAGCCCCCCAAACCCGCCCCCAACAATAACAATGCGCCGCCCGCGGCAGGCGCTTGGCGGCGTTCCGCCCTGCTGGATTGTCCGTGCGATCGTTCGTCTCCCATGCTGTCGGACCCGCGTCCCGTTCTGATCCGCGATCGCGCGGACGCCTGGCATCACCTGGATCATGATCATGCGCCGGAACGCGCCACCTATCCGGCTAAGCTAATGTAGTTGAACAAGAATTGTCTGCACCCGCCTGAACTGCACCCTGCCCGTTGCGTTTCAATGCGGTTGATATGTTTCACGCTCATGATGGAGGATGGCCATGACCGATCACAAGAAGAAGGGCGATTTCCACAAGAACGGCAAGGACGATATCGGCGGCAATGCCAAGCAGGACAATGACCGCAACCCCGACGATCACAGCCGCACCGGCGGGCAGAATGCCGGTCATGGCGGACATAAATAACGTCCTTCGAAAACGCTGAAGTGGAGATCGACATGGCGCAGAAAGGTGCGGGTGGAAATCCCGGGGCGATTACTGCCAAGGGGGGGGACGGGGCGAGGGGCAGTCTGGGGACCGGTCGCGGCGGCGGTACGGGGACGGGTGCGAAGAAAACGGCCACCAAGAAGTCGCCCGACAAGGGCGAGGACGGCAAAGACAATTCGGGCGGCGGTCATCTGGATTAGTGTCGATCACCCGCACGCGTCGTAAGAGGCGCGATGGCTGAACCGGCGCACACACTCGAACGCCAACAGGCCCTGGTCGATTTCGGCGATTTCGTGCTGGATTGCGACGATCTGCCGATCATCTTGGAAGAGGCAAGCCGCCTGATCGCCGGCGCTCTGCGGGCTGCGACGGCGACGATCGTGAAAGGCGAAGCCGACACAAGCGGGTCGGTCGAGGTGCCGATCCTTCTGCCGGGACGCAGGCTCTATGGCGTGTTGCGGGTCGAGCCGGATGTGGCCCGCCCGTTCGATCCGGCGGACATGCAGTTCCTGCGCCTGTGGGCGATCGCGCTCGGCCCGGTGATCGACCGGCTGGACAAGGCGCGCGCGCTGGAGCGGGCCACCACGCTCAACCGGTTGATCGTCGAGAATGCGCAAGACTATGCGCTGGTCTTCACCGACGCCGATGGCCGGATCGACGGCTGGTTGCCCGGCGCGCAGGCGGTGTTTGGCTGGACGGAGGCAGAGGCGATCGGCCAGTCCGACGCCATGCTGTTCACGCCGGAGGACCGCGCCGCGGGCGTGCCGCAATGGGAAATGGGCGTGGCGCGCCGCGACGGCCGGGCGCCGGATACGCGCTGGCATTGCCGCAAGGATGGCAGCCGCGTCTTCATCAACGGCCAGACGACCGCGCTCCGGCACGACGACGGATCGATCGCCGGCTTCATGAAGATCGGGCAGGACGTCACCGCGCGCAAGCGGGTGGATGCGGCCCTCCAGGAAAGCGAGCTGCGCCTGGCCAGCATTCTGGACCAGGTGCCGATCGGCGTCGGCCTGTTCGATACCGACGGGCGCTTCACGCTGAAGAACCCGCAATTGCAGCACCTGATCGGCGACCGCATACCTTCATGCGATCCGGTGGAGGGGCAGCATTGGCAGGCGTTCGACGCGCAAGGCGATGCCGTGGCAGAGCAGGACTATCCCGGTGCCCGCGCACTGCGCGGGGAAAGAACCACCGTTCCGGTCGACTTCCGCCATGTCGGGGGTTGACGGCGAGCGCTGGTTGCGTGTCACCGCGGTGCCGATGATGGCGGGCGACACCGTCACCGGCGGCGTCGCCGTATTGCAGGACGTGACGCAGGAACGCAGCGCGCAGATCGCCCTGCAGATATTGGCGGCGCGCAACCGCGAGATACTGGAAAGCATCTCCGACGCATTCTACGCGGTCGATGCGCAGTGGCGGCTCACCTATATCAACCGCAAGGCGGAAGAAATCTGGGGCCGCTCGCGCCGCGACCTGCTCGGCCTCAATCTGTGGGAAGCCTTTCCGGCGACGTTCGAGCCCCAGGCGCATGACGCCCACCTGCGCGCGGCGGAGACGCGCGAGGTCGTCCGGATGGAGACGGGCTCGGCGATCCGGGGGCACTGGATCGATCTGACCATCTACCCGGCCGCGGACGGCCTTTCGGTGTATTTCCGCGACATTTCCGAACGCAAGACCGCCGAGGATCGCCTGCGCGAAAGCGAGGAGCGCCACCGCGCGATCCTGGACAGCGTGCTGGACTATGCGATCTTCACCACCGATGGGGAGGGGCGGATCGAGACGTGGCCGCGCGGTGCCGAGGCGGTGTTCGGATGGAGCGCCGCGGAAGCGGTCGGCCGGCATGCCGCCATCACCTTCGTGCCCGAGGATCGCGACGCCGGCGTGCCTGACGCCGAACTGGCGGAGGCGCGCGACACCGGCTTTGCCGCCAATGTGCGCTGGCACCGGCGCAAGGACGGCCGGCGCGTGTTCATCGAGGGATCGACCCGCCCGCTGCGCGGCGACGGTGCAGAGCCGCTCGGCTATCTGAAGGTGGGACAGGACGTCACCCAGCGCCGGCAATGGGAGGGGCGGCAGACCGTGCTGGTCGCCGAGTTGCAGCATCGCACCCGCAACCTGATCGCCGTCGTCCGCTCCATGGCGGACAAGACGATGCGCCGTGCCGCCGATCTCGGCGATTTCCGCGAGAAGTTTCGCGACCGGCTGGAGGCCCTGGCGCGCGTGCAGGGATTGCTGTCGCGGCTGGACGAGCATGACCGGGTAACCTTTGACGAACTGGTGCGCACCGAACTGACCGCGCTGGGGGTGCCGGATGCCGGGCCGGAACGGGTCGTGCTGGACGGCCCTGCGGGCATTCGCCTGCGCTCCGGCACAGTGCAGACGCTGGCGATGGCGCTGCACGAACTGGCGACCAACGCCGCCAAATACGGCGCGCTGCATCAGCCGGAGGGTCAACTGGTCCTTTCCTGGCGTTTCGAGGCCAATGGCGAGGGCGATCGGCCGTGGCTGCATATCGACTGGCGCGAACACGGTGTCGTCATGCCCGATCCGGGCACCGCGCCCCATGGCTCCGGCCAGGGCCGCGAACTCATCGAACGGGCCCTGCCTTATCAGCTCAAGGCCCGGACCAGCTACGCACTGGAGGAGGACGGGGTGCGTTGCACGATCAGCATCGCGGTCTCCGCCACCGTCGCCGACGGGTAGCGACCGCCTGCGCTCCGCCGTTCAGCCGTGGATCACGCGCCCGATCGCCTGCGTCACGATCCGGAGGTTGATCGGCTTTTCGCATTGCACGACGCCGTCGAAACGCTCCGGGATCACCGATCGGTCATAGCCGGTGGTGAACACGAAGGGCACGCCGCGTTCGGCCAGCAGGTCTGCCGCGGCGAACACCATGTCCCCGTCCAGATTCACGTCGAGAATGCCGCCATGGATGGCATCGCTCGCCCGGATCAGCGCCTCTGCATCGCGGATGCTGCCCACCGGTCCCA
Source organism: Sphingomonas carotinifaciens (assembly GCF_009789535.1). Lineage (NCBI taxonomy): Bacteria > Pseudomonadati > Pseudomonadota > Alphaproteobacteria > Sphingomonadales > Sphingomonadaceae > Sphingomonas > Sphingomonas carotinifaciens. The sequence continues at coordinate 311,460 of NZ_WSUT01000001.1, forward strand.
GCACGACGGCACCGGCGTCTTCCAGCTCCATGCAAAGCTCGTCGGCGAGCATATACTCATCCTCGACAACAAGGATGTGGCAATTGCGAAGCGAGGGGTCAGCCATGCGCCCATGTCCGGATATCGATCGTCATGGCACGGGCGATAGGCCAGCGTGCGCCGGCCCGCGCCAACGTGCATGAGGTTTCCGACAAACCCGGTCGTCAGAAGCCGATCCGGCCGATCACCCCGAAATAGCGATCCGCCTCGCGCGGGATGATGTAGCGATAGCTGCCGCCCGGCCCGCCGCTGGTGATCGATGCGGCGAAGCTCTGATCGAACAGGTTCTTCACCTGAAAGCCCAGCCGGAAGCGATCCCGCGCGTCGATCAGCGCAACGCCGAGATCGACCAAGGCATAATCGCCGATCGTCGTCGCCTGCCGGATCGCGGGCGAGGCATCGAACTGGCTGATCTGGTCGGACTGCCACGATCCTTGCGCGTTCAGCCCGAAATCGACCGCTCCGCCGGTGCGGATCCGCCAGTCGCCGGCCAGCGACGCCTTCCATTCCGGCGCATAGGCCAGCCGCGTGCCGGGCGCGATCACGCCGGTGACGGTGCCGGTCGGCTGGCGGAACCGGTCGACATGCGCATCGGTATAGGCCAGCCCACCCGACAGCGACACGTCGCGCGCCGGGTTCCAGATCAGGTCCAGCTCGCCACCCCTCGTGGAAATGCGCCCGGCATTGGTGAAGCGGGTGACGAGGACGCCGGCCACCACATCCGGGTTGTTCGCCTGAAAATTGTCGTAGCGCGCGTAATAGGCGGCCAGGTTCAACACCAGCTTGCCACCGAACAGCGTGTTCTTGATCCCCGCCTCGTAGCTGTCGACCGTTTCCGGTTCGATGACATTGGTGCCGGTGCCCGCCAGATTGTAGAAGATGTTGTAGGCCGGGCCCTTATAGCCACGCGTCCAGGTGGCGTAGACGGTGTGGTCGTGCGACAGGTCGAACTGCGCGCCGGCCATGCCCGACCAGTTGTCGTTGGTCGTCTTGGTGGTGAAGGGGATGCCGTTGGCGGCAACCACCGCCTGCGTCTGGGCCGTTGTCGGCGCCACGCCGTTCGTGACCAGCGAGACGTAGCGGTCGTACACGCCCTGGTCGAAATTGGGCTGGATACCCGGCCCGGTCAGGGCGGTCTGCCGGATGTGGAAGACGTTCAACTGGTCATGGGTGAAGCGGATACCGCCGAGCAGGCGCAACCGCTCGCTGACATTGACGGTGAAGCGCCCGAACGCGGCGAGGTTCTTGAAGGTCGACCCGAAATTCGCGGTGCCCGTCGGCCGCGTCACGGTGACGCCGGGCGCATCGCATCCGGTCAGCACCGCAGCGTTCGGCGCGCACAGCGTGACGTCGCGGCGGAAGGTACGCTCCGTATCCGCCCAGCTGTAGAAGACGCCGCCGACATAATCGACCAGCCCGCCGCTCGGCGACGTGATCCGAACCTCCTGCGTGAAGGTGCGGCCCACCTGCGGCCCGAAATCGTGGAGCTCGTTCAGCCCGGCATTGGCATAGGGTTGCGCCAGCCAGTCGCCGTCGCGGATTTCGGTATTGTCGTAACGGCGCCATGCGGTGATCGAGGTGAGCGTGTTTCGGCCCAGCGTCGCATCGATCTGGAGCGAGCCACCATAGCTTTCCTCACTGGTCGCGGTCACCAGATTCTGGCGCACCCGGCGCGTGCGGTTGCCCAGGGGCGTGGGAAGGATCTGCGCGGCGAGATTGTTGGGGGTCGTCCCGATCACCTCCGCGCAGCAGTCATCATCGGCCTTGCGATAATCGCCGATCAGCGTGATCGTCAGGTCCGGTGTCGGATCGGCGACGACGATGCCGCGCACGCCCCAGCGCTCATAGCCGTTGACGCGGCGATCGACATTGGGCGCCTCGTTGAACAGGTTGCCGTCATATTTGCTGTAGAAGCCGGTGACGCGGCTCGCCACCCGCTCGCCCAGCGGCACGTCGATCGCGGCGCGGGCGCGATATTCGTTGCCATTGTCGAAGAAGAAGCCGCCTTCCGCATAGCCAGACAGGTCGCGCCCCGGCTTGCGGCTGACGATGTTGATGACGCCCGCCGACGCGTTCTTGCCGAACAGCGTGCCCTGCGGCCCGCGCAGCACCTCGATCCGCTCGATATCGACAAGGTCGCTGAACGCCTCGCCGGCGCGGCTGTAGACCACGCCGTCCACCACCGTGGACACCGACGGCTCGCCCGCGATCGAAAAGGTGGAGGTGCCGACGCCGCGCAGGAACAGCGACTGGTTGATGCTCGTCCCCGATTTGCGGAAGTTGAGCGTGGGAACCAGATATTGCGCGCTTTCCAGGTTGATGCCGCCCTGTCGCGCGATCAGGTCGCCGCCGATCACCGACACCGCGACCGGCACGTCCTGCAACCGCTCCTCGCGCTTCTGCGCGGTGACGACGATATCGCCGCTGCGCTGCTCGGCCTGGGGCGTCTCCGGCGTGGCATCCTGCGCCGCGGCGGGGCTGGCGAACGCGGCGACCAGCGCGGCGGTCGCGGCGCGGGTGAAAAGATGGTTCATGGACAGGCTCCCCGGCATCATTGTTTCGGGGGTAGCTTGTATATCCCACCGGTGAAATGGGAATATGGCTTTACTTCATGGCGGGTTGATCAGGCTTTAGCGCGGGGGACGGCGGGCATCATCATGCGCAGCCACGCAAATCCCAGCAGATAGGACGCGCCTGCGAATACGAACAGCGGCGTATAGCCCCCACCCGCGCTCAGCACCGCGCCCGTCACCCACACGATCGCGACGCCGCCCAGATTGCCGCAGAACGCGCCGAACGCGGTCACCCGGCCGACCTTGCTGCGTGGCACCACATCGGTGATCGTGCCGAAGATGCTGAGCGAGAAACCCTGATGCCCGGCCAGCACCAGCCCCATCATCACCGTCACCGCCCAATAGCTGTCGATGCGCAGGATGACCGGCACCGGCGCCACGACCAGTGCGGAGACCAGCATCACCGCGGCGCGCACCCGCGCGGGCGCCCAGCCCCGCGCCATCAACCGCCCGGACACCCATCCCGCCAGCAAGGCGCCCAGCCCCGATCCCAGGAACGCGATCGCCAGCGGCAGACCGAGTTGCTCGGTGGAAAGCCCCAGCTCGCGACGATAGAAATCGGGCAGCCAGAAGTTCAACAGCCACCACGTCGCATCGGACAGCGCCTTGGCGACGACGATCGCCCAGGTCCGCCGCTCCAGCAGGATCGGGCCATAGGGCGCCGCGCCGTCCGCATAGTCCAATGCGGGATCCTCGGCAGCATCGTCGAACACCACGCCGCGCGCCGCGATCCACCACAGCGCCAGCACGACGAACCCCCCGGCCCCCGCAAAGATCAGCGCGCCCCGCCAGCCCCAGGCTGCGGCCAGCACGGGGATGAAGAAGGGCAAGGTGATCGTGCCCGCCGCGCCGATCAGCGTGCCGGCCCCGATCGCCAGCGACCGCAGCCTGGGGCCGAACAAGGTCGCCACCGTCTTGATGGTCAGTGGCGTCTGCACCGCCTCGGTCGCGCCCAGGCCGACGCGCGCGGCGACCACCTGCCACCCGGTCATCGCCCAGCCATGCACCGCAGCCGCCAGGCTCCAGGCGGTGACGCCCGCCACCATCGACCGGCGCACGCCCAGCCGGTCGATCATCCAGCCGGTGAACAGGTAGGATAGCGCCGCGGCAAACTGCGTCACCGCCGCCAGCCGCCCGAAATCGGCATCGCTCCACCCGAACTCCGCCGACATGTCGGGTTTCAGGATGGCGATGATCGGCCGGTCCATCGCGTTGAAGATGCCCGCCGCGCAGAGCAGCGCGAACAGCAGCCAGGCGCGCGAGCGCGAAAGCGAAGAGGTCAAGGCTGCAGCGGCGCGTGATCGAGGTGCGGCAGCACGTGGCGCGCGAACAGGTCCGCCTCCGCCGCGTGCGGGTAGCCGGACAGGATGAACGCCTCGATCCCCTCCGCCCGGTACGCGTTCAGCTTGGCGAGCACCTGATCGGGATCGCCGACGATCGCCGCGCCGCAGCCCGAGCGCGCCCGGCCGATCCCGGTCCACAGATTATCCTCGACATAGCCGTCCTGCCGCGCCGCTTGCTCGCGCAGTTCGGCCTGCCGTGCGACGCCGGCCGACTGGCTGTCCAGCGACTTGGCGCGGATGGCCGCCCCCGTATCGGCATCCAGCTTCGACACCAGGCGTTCCGCAGCCCGGCGTGCCTTGGCCTCCGTCTCGCGCACCACGACATGGACGCGGTAGCCGAATTTCAGCGTACGGCCCCGCGCCGCGGCGCGCGCGCGCAGGTCCGCGACGATGCCGCGCACGCCCGCCATCGTATCGGGCCACATCAGATAGACGTCCGCCCCTGCCGCCGCGGCATCGCGGGCCGCGGGCGACAGGCCGCCGAAGTAGAAGGACGGGCAGCGGCCGGACACCGTCGTCACGCGCGGCGGCGCGACATCCAGTTGCCAGAACTCGCCGTCATGGCGCAGGGGCTCGCCGTTCAGCAGCGTGCGCAGGATGTGCATGGCCTCCACCGTGCGGCGGTAGCGCGGGGCGCTTTCCAGCGTCTGGCCGGGCAGGTCGCTGGAAATGATGTTCACCGTCAGGCGTCCGCCCAGCATCCGGTCGATCGTGGCGATCTGGCGCGCCAGTTGCGGCGGCCAGCTTTCGCCGATCCGCACCGCCATCAGCAGGCGGATACGCGTGACCAGTGCCGCCATCCCTGCGGCAAAGGCGGTGGTGTCGATCCCCAGCGCATAGCCCGACGGTAGCAGCACATTGTCGAAGCCTCCGCTTTCCGCCTGCAACACGATGTCGCGACAATGCTCGAAACTGGACGCCAGCCGGGCGTCGGGCACGCCCAGAAACTCGTAATCGTCATCGCACAGCGCGGAGAACCAGCTTACCTCGCACGGGGGCAGCGCGGCGGTCATGGCAGGCGCTCCCCGGTGCCCGCCTGCATCACCGCATACCAGCGCTCCCGGTCCCATTCGACCTTGAAGGCGTCGGTGGACGCGCGGATGCGAGCGGCCTTTTGCGACCCGACGATCGGAATGATCCGCGCCGGATGCACCATGATCCAGCTCAGCGCCGCGGCGACCGCATCGACGCCGTAGACCGCACCCTGCTCCGCCAGCAACGCCCCTGCGGCATGCCCCGTATCGGTCAACCGCCCTCCGCCCAGCGGCGACCAGGCCAGCACCGAAACATTCGCCGCCATCGCCTGGTCCAGCGTGCCGTCGTACAAGGGCGCGACGCACAGCGGCGAAAATTCGGGCTGCGTCGATACGATCGGCAGGTTCAGGAAACGCTGCAACGCGCCCAGCTCCGCCGGGCTGTGGTTCGACACGCCGACGCTGCGCACCTTGCCCGCCTCGACCAGCCGGGTCAGCGCGGCGGCGACCTCCTGCGGATGGGTCAGGAAGTCGCGGCGGTGGATCTGGTACAGGTCGATCACATCGGTCTGCAGGCGGCGCAGAGAGGCGTCGCACGCCGCCGCCAGATAGTCGGCGCTCGTATCATAGGGCACCGGTGGGGTGATCCCACCCTTGGTGGCCAGCACGATCCGGCCGCGCAGCCCCCTGTCTGCGGCCAGCACCTCGCCCAGTATCGCCTCCGCGCCGCCAAAGCCCTCGGGCGCGTCGAAACCGTAGATGTCGGCGGTGTCGAACAGGGTGATTCCGGCATCCAGCGCGGCATGGACGAGCGCCGTGGCCGCCGCCACCTCCCCCGTCAGCCGCCACATGCCCCAGGCGATGGGGGAGACGGAAATGTCGCTGTTGCCGAGTTGGCGGGGCTGGCGATCGGGAAGGAGCTTGTGCATATGCCCATCAGGTAAATAGGAAATCGGCTATGACTTCAACCGTTCGCTACGGCATCGTCGGCACCGGGATGATGGGCGTGGAGCATATCCGCAACATCGCAATTCTTCCCGGCGCCGAGGTCGCAGCTATCGTGGATCCGGTGGCCACGTCCCTCGACTGGGCGCGCGACGCGCTTGGCGAGGGTGCCGCCTCCGTCGCGGCGTTCGGCGACGTGGCCAGCTTCGCGCGCGAGGCGCGGGTCGATGCGGTGGTGGTCGCCTCCCCCAACTATACCCACCGCGACGTGCTGGCGCCGCTGTTCGCGACCGGGGCTGCGATCCTGTGCGAAAAGCCGCTGGCGACGACGATGGCGGATGCGCGCTGGATCGTGGAGCAGACCGCCGACCGCGACGCGCCATTCTGGACCGGCATGGAATATCGCTACATGCCGCCCGCCGCCGCCTTTATCGAACAGGTGCATGGCGGCCGCATCGGCCGCTTGCAGATGCTGTCGATGCGCGAACATCGCTTTCCCTTCCTTCAAAAGGTCGGCGACTGGAACCGCTTCTCCCGCAATACGGGCGGCACGATGGTGGAGAAATGCTGCCATTTCTTCGACCTGATGCGCCTGATCGTGCAGGCGGAGCCGGTGCGGGTCTTCTGTTCCGGGGGGACGGACGTGAACCATCTGGACGAACGCTATGGCGGTGAACGACCCGACATCATCGACAACAGCTATACCGTGGTGGACTTCGCCAACGGCGTCCGCGCGATGCTGGACCTGTGCATGTTCGCCGAGGGTGCGGAACATCAGGAGGAAATCTCCGCGACCGGTGACAAGGCGCGGCTCGACGTGCTCATTCCGCCCGGCGACCTGGTGTTCAGCCCCCGTGTCGAATGGCCTGCGCCCAAGACGCCGGAGGTCACGCATATATCGGTCGACGATGCCGCGATGCGTGCCGGCTCGCACCACGGCGCCACCTATTACCAGCATGCCGCCTTTCTGGCCGCGGTGCGGGGCGAAGCCCCCGTGCACGTCACCGCCGAGGATGGCCTGCGCGCCGTTGCGATTGGCACTGCGGCCGAGATCAGCGCCCGCGAACGCCGCGTGGTGGAGATGGCGGAATTGATCTAGCCGGACGCGGCGGGCGCGACATTACCGAAAGATCATCTTCCCGCCAGCCTGTTGATAAGGCGCCCTGCCTAATCGCCGTGATCATGCAGGGCCCGGCTCCCCTTCCCCCTCTCCCCGGGCAGCAGCCGCTGCAACGGGGGGGATCATCGCCGGCTCGTCGCCATCGAGGAGGTCGCCGATGCCATCGCCATCCCCCCTTGCGCGCCGCATGTTGGAAACCCCGTCACGCCGCCGGTTCGGTTTCGTCATGCTGCTTGCCGGCCTGGCGCTGGTGCTGGGGGCGATCGGCTATCTGGGATATATCGGCTGGTTCGGCGGCCCCGTTTATCGGCTGGTTCCCGCCGCCGGGGCGGCACCCGCGCGTGAGCGCGGCGTCGCGGCCGTCTTCCTGTCCGGTGACTCCGGGGCCAACACCGGCATGGCACCGCACCTGATACAGGCGATCGCCGACCGCGGCGTGCCGGTGCTTGCCATCAATTCCCTGACCGCCTTTGCCCATCGCCGCACGCCCGAACAGGCGCGCATGTTGATCGTGGAGGCGACCCGGCGTGCGCTGGCACTGCCCGGCGTGCAGCGCGTCGTCCTTGCCGGCCAGTCCTTCGGGGCCGACATGCTGCAATTCGGCGTCGCCACGATGCCGGCGAGCCTGCGGCCGCGCATCGTTCAGGTCATCCTGGCGGTGCCCGGCGATTCCCTCGTCTTCAAGGCGACGCCCGGCGGCTTTCTGGATGGCCCGCCGGACCGCGCCGCCTTGCCCAGCGCGCGCAGCATCGACTGGCTGCCGGTCACCTGCATCCACGGCACGCAGGAGGAGAACAGCCTGTGCCCGCTGCTCCACGCCCGTAACGTGCGCCGCGTGACCCTGCCGGGCGACCATTATCTGCACCATGACGCCGCGGCATTGTCCGCAACGATCTGGCAAGCGATCCGCCGGGGCGGATGATCGGCGCCGCGGATGACGGAATGTTCATCCGGCGTCGATCCGCCGGCAAGCTCGGCGACCCTATTGCGGTCGCATCGCACCATGCGATGACTGGAGCGCCGTTCATGACCATCACGCCCCGCGTGGCTGATCCGCTGGCGCTTGTCCGCCGGTACCGCATCGCGCTGACCATTGCCGCGACGTTGGTGCTGGGGATTGCGGCGATGGAGGCGCTGACGCGCCAGATCACCTTTGCCCAGGTGCGCGCGGCGCTGCACGCGCTGGCGCCTGCCCGCATCGCGATGGCGATCGCGCTGACCGCCGGCAGCTATCTTGCCCTGACCTTTTACGACGTGCTGGCGCTGCGCATCATCGGCCGGCCACTACCATGGCGGATCGCGGCGCTCGCCTCGTTCACCAGCTACACGCTCAGCCACAATCTGGGGCTTTCGCTGCTGACCGGCGGATCGGCACGCTATCGCATCTACACCCGCGCGGGACTGGACGGTCCCGATGTCGCGCGCGTGATCGCGGTCGCGAGCGCGACCTTCTGGACGGGCATCGTCATCATCGCGGGGGCCGCGCTGCTCGTCCGGCCGGGCGCGCTGGCGGTCGGCGGGCTCGTGATCCCGCCGGCGACGCTCCACCTCGCCGGAACCCTGATCCTCGCCGCGGCCGCGCTGCTGGTCGGCCTGTGCGCGCGAACGCGCGGACCGCTGCGGCTGTGGCGCTTTCACCTGCCACTTCCCTCCGTGGGCCAGGCCATGGTTCAGATCGGCATCGCCCTGCTCGACACGTCGGCTGCGGCCGCGGCGCTGTTCGTGCTGGTGCCGGATGCGACGCCCTGGCTGCTCCCCGCCTTCATCCTCGCCTATGCACTAGGCATCGTCGCTGCGGCGGTGACGCACATACCCGGTGGCATCGGCGTGTTCGAGGCCGTGGTGCTGGCGGTGCTGCCCGGCGACCGGACGACCGCCCTTGCCGCGTTGGTGGCGTACCGGGTGATCTACTACCTCGTGCCGCTCGGCGCCGCGATCACCCTGCTGGCCCTTCGCGAGGGGATGCGGCACCGGCGCCGCGCTGCACAGTGGCTTCACGAGGGGCGTGACGCCGCGGGCGGGATCGCACCGTCGTTGATGGCGGTGGCAAGCGCCCTTGGCGGCGCGTTGCTGTTGCTGTCCGGCTCGCTGCCGTCGCTGCATGCCCGCATGGGCGCCCTGGCCGCGATCGTGCCGCTGCCCTTCATGGAGGCGAGCCATATCGCCGCCAGCCTGGTCGGCACCGGGCTGCTTCTGCTTGCGCCGGGCCTGTATCGCCGGCTCGACGGAGCGTTCGTCGCGGCGCGGGTCTTGCTGATCGCGGGTGCGATATTCTCGCTGTGCAAGGGCATCGACTATGAAGAGGCGGCGGTCTGCCTGTCGCTGGCCGGGTTGCTGCAATGGACCCGCGCGGCCTTCTACCGCCACACCGCCCTGACCCAGACGCCGCTGTCGGGTGCATGGCTGGCCGCATTGGCCGCGCTGTTGACGGGTATCGCCTGGATCGGCCTGTTCGCCTATCGCCATGTGCCCTATGACGATGCGCTGTGGTGGCGCTTCGCATGGACCGGCGATGCCCCGCGCTTCCTGCGGGCGACGCTCGCGGCGGCGGTGTTGCTGGCGGCGGTGACCCTGTGGCGCTGGCTGGGTCCGGCCCCCGTGGTCGAGGAGACGCCGGTCGACCCGGCGGCGATCGCCGACGTGCTGACGGGGGCCGATCGCACCGATGCCATGCTGGCGCTGACCGGCGACAAGCGGTTCCTGCTGTCCGAGGACGGGCAGGCGATGCTGATGTACCAGCGGCGCGGCGCCACTTGGGTCGTGATGGGCGACCCGGTCGGCGACCCCGCCGCCTGGCCGGCGCTGCTCTGGCGCATCCGTGACATGGCCGACCGGGCGCAGGGGCGGCTGCTGCTGTATCAGATCAGCACCCCCGTTCTCGACCTGGCGATCGGCATGGGCCTGAGCATCGTCAAATATGGCGAGGAGGCGATCATCGACCTGCCGGACATGACGTTCGAGACCCCGCGCCTGCGCTCGCTGCGCAAGGCGGAGCGCGCCGCCGCCCGCCGCGGCCTGTCGTTCCGGATCGTGCCGGCGGGCGCGGTGCCGGTGATCCTGGATGCGCTGGAGGCGGTGTCCGACGAATGGATGCGCGCCAAGGGGCATGCCGAAAAGGGCTTCAGCCTCGGCCGGTTCGACCGCGACTATATCTGCCGGTTCGATGTCGCACTGGCGATGGCGGGCGACCGCATCGTCGCCTTCGCCAATCTGTGGTTGACCGCAAATGGCCGGGAAGCGTCCGTGGATCTGATGCGCCACCGCAGCGATGCCCCGCATGGTACGATGGACTTCCTGTTCTACCACATCATCGACTGGGCGATGGCGCGCCGTTACGCCCGCTTCTCGCTGGGCATCGCGCCGCTGTCGGGCATCGCCGGACGCCGGCTGGCGCCCGCATGGGCGCGGGCGGCGGCGCTGATCTTCCGGCATGGCGAACGCTTCTACGGCTTTCGCGGGCTACGCGCCTACAAGGAGAAGTTCGCCCCCCGCTGGGAGCCGCGCTACATCGCCGGGCCGCGCGGGCTGGCGCTGGTCCAGGCGCTGCGCGACCTGTCGCTGCTGGTCGGCAGCGTGGCGCCGCGGCAAGATGACCAAGCGGTAATCTCCGGCCCAGTGTCCGCTCACCCGGCATCCCCTATCGCCGCCTGATCCGCATCTGCCACCGGAATTCACGCGCCATGTCCTCCCCCGTCTTCTTCGATCCCACCGGTCGCCGCAGCCGGATCTCGCGCCGGGCGCTGGCCGCGCTGCTGGTGGTCGTGGTGCTCGCCGCGCTGGCCTTTGCGACGACGTTGGTGATGATGCCCCACCGGCGCGAGCTGACCCTGCCCTTTCCGCACCCCCACGCCGCCGCTGCGCGCGGCGAGCCGCACCGCCACGGCATGGCCGCATGGCTGCCGCGGCGCGGGGGGGCGGCCGACCGGACCCCGCTCAGCATCGGCTTCTACGTGCCCGGCGACGATGCCAGCCTCGCCTCGCTGCGGCGCAACATCGCCGCGCTCGACTGGGTGGTGCCCTCGCTGGTCAACGTGGCGGGGCCCGATCACCGGTTCACGATCGCGGCCGATCCCGCCTTCGCACGCACCATGGCTGCCCTGCCGCATCCGCCCAAGGTCCTGCCGATGGTCCAGAACTTCGGCGGCGACGAATGGGACGGCACCGGCACGGCGCGGCTGCTCGCCGACCCGTCGGCGCGCGCGAAGCTGGCCGCCCGCCTGTCCGCGTTCGTGGCGCAGCGCCATGTCGCCGGGCTGGTCATGGATGTGGAGGCGCTGCCCGCAAGCGCGATGCAGCCCTATCTCGCCTTCCTGCGCCAGCTGCATGCCGCGCTCCCCGCCGGCAGCATCTTGGCCGTCACCGCCCCGGCGGAGGACGAGCGGTGGCCGCTGAAGGCCTTGGCGGCGGTGTCGGACAAGGTCATCTTCATGGCCTATGACCAGCATTGGGAGGGGGGTCAGGCCGGCCCCATCGCCGGGCAGGACTGGTTCGTCCGCCAGGTCGAGGACGCACGCCGGGCCATTCCCGGCGACAAGCTGGCGGTGGCGCTCGGCAGCTATGCCTATGACTGGCACGGCGACGACACCGATGCGCTGTCTATCGAAGAGGCCTGGCTTGCCGCGCATGACAGCGACACCGTGCCCCGCTTCGATCCCGCCAGCGGCAACGCCGCCTTCGCCTATGACGATAACGGTCAGCGTCACGACGTCTGGATGCTCGACGCCGCGACCAGCTGGAACGAGATGCAGGCGCTGAAGCGGCTCGGCATCGGCGACGTCGCCTTGTGGCGGCTGGGCAGCGAGGATCCCGGCTTCTTCGCCGACCTGGCGGCGATGCGCACCGGCACCCGCCCCGACCTGTCGCATCCGGCCGCGCTGCTCAACACCGATGTCGAGGGTTCGGGCGAGATCCTGCGCATCACCGCCACGCCGCGCGACGGCGCCCGCACGATCCGCACCGATGCGCAGGGCATCATTCGGGACGAACGCTATGCCGCCCTGCCGACGCCCTATGTCGTCCACCGCACCGGCGCGGGCGACCCCAAGGTGCTGGCGCTGACCTTCGACGACGGCCCGGACGGCACCTGGACGCCGCGCATCCTGGACGAACTGGAATCCGCGCAGGTCCCCGCCACCTTCTTCGTGGTGGGGGAGAATGCGCTGGCGCATCCCGCCCTGCTGAACCGCATCGTCGCCGACGGGGACGAGATCGGCAACCACAGCTACACCCATCCGAACATGGCGCGACTGGGGCCGCGCGGCACGCAACTGGAGCTGAACGCGACGCAGCGGCTGGTACAGGCCTATACCGGACGGTCGATGACGCTGTTCCGCGCGCCCTATTTCGGCGATGCGGAACCGACCACCACCGACGAACTGGGGCCGGCGCTGGCGGCGCAGCAGGCGGGCTATACCGTGGTCGGGCTCCACGTCGATCCCAATGACTGGCAGCGGCCGGGCACCGATGCCATCGTCGATCAGGTATTGACCCAGGTCGCCGACGCGACCGCGCAGAACAGCGGCAACGTCATCCTGCTCCATGATGGCGGCGGCGACCGCGCGCAGACCGTGGCGGCGCTGCCGCGCATCATCGCGGCGCTGAAGGCGAAGGGATACCGCTTCGTCACCGCCTCGCAACTGGTCGGCGTGTCGCCCGCCCAGGCGATGCCGCGCGTCGCCGGGCACGACCTGTGGGCGGTGCGCGCCGACGTCGCGATCTTCGTGGTGCTGGCCGGACTGTCGGCCCTGCTGGCCTGGCTGTTCTACGTCGCCATCACCCTCGGCATCGCGCGGGCGGTGATGATGGCGATACTGGCCCGCCTCCAGGCACGCCGCCACCGCGTCACCCCGCCCGACTTCTCCCCCGGCGTGTCGGTCGTCATCCCCGCCTTTAACGAGGAGCGCGTCATCGTCGCCTCGGTCGCACGCGTGCTGGCCAGCGACTATCCCGGCCTGCAAGTCATCGTCGCGGACGACGGTTCGAGCGACCGTACCAGCGCCCTCGTCGCCCAGGCCTTCGCACAGGACCCGCGCGTCCGGCTGCTAACGCTGCAAAATGGCGGCAAGGCGGCCGCGCTGAACCGCGCCTTGCTGGAGGCCGATGGCGAGATCGTCATCGCGCTCGATGCCGACACGCAGTTCGAGCCGGCAACGATCGCGCGGCTGGTACGCTGGTTTGCCGACCCGCGCATCGGTGCGGTCGCGGGCGACGCGCGCGTCGGCAATCGCGTCAACCTCGTCACCCGCTGGCAGGCGGTCGAATATATCACCGCGCAGAATCTGGAACGCCGCGCGCTGGCCGGGTTCAACGCGATGACGGTGGTGCCCGGGGCCGTCGGCGCATGGCGGCGCGCGGCGCTGGACATGGTGGGCGGCTATCCGGAGGATACGCTCGCCGAGGATCAGGATCTGACCATCGCCATCCAGCGCGCGGGCTGGCGCATCACCTACGATCCACAAGCCGTCGCCTGGACCGAGGCCCCCGAATCCTTTCGCGCGCTTGCCAAGCAGCGCTTCCGCTGGGCGTTCGGCACGCTGCAATGCCTGTGGAAGCACCGCGCCATTCTGCGCACCCGCAAGCCTTCCGGCCTCGCGCTGGTCGGCCTGCCGCAGGCATGGCTGTTCCAGATCGTCTTTGCGGCCATCTCGCCGCTGATCGATCTGGCGCTGCTGGTGTCGGTGGTCACGACCGCCCTGCGCGTCAGCCAGCATGGCTGGGCACAGACCAGCGGCGATGTCGGCACGATGGCGCTATACTGGATCGCCTTCACCACGATCGACATGGTGTGCGGCTGGGTCGGCTACCGGCTCGACGGCCGCGGCCTGCGCTTCCCCGCCCTGCTGCTCGTGGCGCAGCGGCTGGTCTATCGCCAGATCATGTATTGGGTCGTGCTGCGCGCCATTGCGGA